>JAUVDV010000015.1 GCA_030595125.1 Deltaproteobacteria bacterium | reverse complement strand
GTTGCAACAATATCCGTCCACGCACAGATCTCCGCCGCAATCCTCGCTGTCGTCGCATTCCACCGGAGAGGTATCGCTGTCAGTGTCCGTGTCGGTATCCGTATCAGTGTCGCTGTCCGCATCGGTATCGGTGTCGGTGTCCGCGTCAGTGCTGGTTCCCGAGTCCGGAGTCTGGCCCAATTCCTGCTCGGGCTCTATCTGCGCGCAGGATGCGAATAACAGCACCATAACCAACAATAAAACGCGCTTCATGGATACCTCCCGAAGTCTTGCAAATGCTCTTCGATGTAATTGTCGCAGTAAAACTATAACAAAACTGGAAATCGAGTTGTGAAAAAAACGATGTAAAAGAGCGAAAACAATTTGTCTTTACATGATCACGCGGCCGGCAGGCCCGATCCGGACGAACCGGGCGCGTCCAGCCAGATTGGCGAGGACCAGGCCACGTGTCCGTCCTCCTGAACGACCCTCACATAGTAATAGGCCCATCGGCCTTCCGGCGGCACCGGGAGCGTTCCTCTGGCCTCCACGAAGCGTGTGCCCGCCTCGAGGGAAATCTCGCGGCCGAGGTTGGTTACCAGGCTCAGCGCGCGGATATCACTGGTGGCTTGTACAATAACGGTGAACGAAACCGATTCAGTGACGGGGATCTCCTCCCCCATGGGCATCCCGGCGATCTCGAACCACAGACCTATCTTGGCGCCCGAGGTTGCATAACACATTCTGTCCTTGAGGGCTTCGAACACCGCATCCCGGGTAACATCCTGCGCAAGTACCGCAGTCAATCCGGACCGGTGCGAGTCCTTCATTCTGCAGACGCCGTGGTGCCAGTTGAGACCGTGCCCATCCGATCCTCCCACGAAACCGAATCGTAACCCGGCGTCGAGGGCATGGGCCACGAACTGTCCGTCCTTGTCGTCGCCCCTCGTGCCGATGGGACCGACTCCCGGCCGCTCGTATGCTCCGTGACACGAGACGATCTCCCAGCAGGTCTGTACCGAGGGATCGTGAGCCTGCATGTCCGCGCCGGTCCAGCCCACATGGTGCGGGAACATGAGCGCTCCCACGCGTCGGCAGGTCTGCATCAGGCTGACGCTGTCTCCGGTCGCTCCATCGTCCCTGGAAAACACCGGTCCTCCTCGGGGCGGGAGATATCCGACCTTGTGACCGGGGCCGGGGTGCATGGCGCCGGTCCACTCGAATGCGTGAAGGGTGATAAAAGCCCCCGGTTCATAAGCGTCGTTCGCGATCCTGTTTAGACGCGACCATTCCCCCGGCGGGGTTCTCTTGCCGAGAAAGCTCTCGTGATCGGCAATGGCGCAGATGTCGTCGCCGTAACGGTACCTCGCTCTCAGGTAGGTTTCCGCCGGAGTTCCGGTTCCGTCCGACATCATGGTGTGCTGGTGGATGTCCCCGAACAGCACCCGGTGGCCGTCAATCGTGCGTCCGTCGGCAGTTTCTGCTTTGACTCGATCCCGGTTCCCGGTTGAATCATCGCAAGGCGCTCCGAGTTTTGGCTCGCCCTCGTGGGAGGAATCCCCGTGAGAGATCAACCTGACCACGATCCCCTTTGCCTCGCGCCCCGCCACGAAGATCCCGTCCCGGGCAACGCAGGTATCGTAACGTGAGCCCCGGCATTCCCAGCCGTCGTTGCCTATCCTCGACCGCTCGCTCCAGCCGCTCCTGCCCAGATCCTGTCTTTGCAGGCTCTGCGATCCGCGACCGACGACTACCAACCTGCCGTCCGGTCCGACGGTCAATTGCGGGGATTCAAAGCCCTGATCCTCTCCGCGTCCGTCTCTGTTTATCCCGGTCATCGGGGCGACGGGAAGTCTGACCAGACAGTCTCTGTCGAGATGAGCCACCTGGATCCATCGCACCAGGCCCGGTCCCTCCTGCGGGTCGAGATCCGATTGCCACGCCACCCACAGCCCGCCTCCCGCCGCGCCGATAATGTGCGGCATTGCGGCGATGCCCCCGGTAGAAGAACCCTCGATCAGGCGCGAGACCTCCGTTTCGGGTCCGTCCAGCCTCCCGGCGATGATCCGGCTCTCGCCGGAAACTATTGACTGCCACGCCACCCATCCCTCGCCATCCACCATCGCAACCGACGGGTTGACGCGCATGCCGGGTCCCCGGGAGATTGTTTTGGAAATAGTGGAAGCGCAGGGATCCGGGCCGCTGAACCCCTCGAGACTACGCCCGGCGGGAGCGCTGACGGTCCAGGCCATAATGTACTTTTCGGGCCCGGAAACCATGGCCAGATCCGCAGGAGATCTGCGCGCCGGCACAACCATGCGCACGGGGCCGCCTTCCCCCGAGCTATCGATCTCGCGGATCTTCAGCCCACTGGTTTCACCGTCTCCCCCGTCGATCCATGAAACAATGATGCCGTGCCCCCAGGGCGCGACGGCGATTCCGGTTACCATGGGTTCCACCGTTGAGCAGGCAAAAGAAGGCGCCCAGATTCCATCCGACTCGAGTCTGCACGCGCGAACGCACTCTCCTTCATCGGTCCAGGATATCCAGACGACCCAGGGTCGCCCGTTCTCATCCGAGCAAACCCTCGGGGCGCGCCCGTAACCGGGCTCGTCCATTACCCACTGATCGTCGGGTTGCATCATTCGATGACCGGGTCGAAACAGTCGATGGTGGTGTCGATGCGGAAATTGGATCCGAAAGTGTGCCGCTCCGCGTGAAAAATATCCATCGGGTAAGTTTCTCCCACGATGAGTCCAGCCTCCGTCGCCACGTCGTCGAGGGCGACCGTATCGGAAAGAGCAGGGTGCAGCCCCCCAAGATCGATCACCAGCTTGTTATTTACAAAAAGCCAGAGATCGTCGTCGCCCGTGAAGGTGAAGATCTCACCACCCTTGTAAACAAACTCGATGTGAATTTCGGTGGTGAAATGAAAATTTTCCCCGTTGCCCTCTTCCCCGAAACCCTCTGTCGGACCCACCGGAAAGAACGCCGGGTTGTTGTAGGTCCACACCCCGCCGTCCTGTTCGACGAGCGTCAGATCCACCGCGAATTCCTCATTCACACCTGCGTCGGTGTTGTACCACTGGGCAAACTCGGTTGGTCCCGTGGTTTGCTGGGGTGTGCCGAATGGTCCGGCGTGTGGGTAGACCGGCTTGCTGTCCACTCCCAGATCATCCTCGACGATTCCGGGGGTGGCCACAGTGTTTAAATAGGTTTCGAAATCCGGGTGGCTGGACGGGAAATCCCTCACGGTGGCGTGCATGATCGGATCTCCGCACTCGCTGTCAGTGTCAGAGTCCGAATCCGAGTCCGAATCTGTATCCGAGTCGGCATCCGTATCGGTGTCGGCATCCGTGTCCGTGTCGGTAACGCCGCTGTCGCCGGCCATTGCAGGACTCTTGTTTGATTCACAGGCTATGAGGGCCGACGCCAACATCGCGAGACCGATTATGAAGAGTTTTGGGTTCATCAACTTTTCGCCTGCCTTTCCGTATGAATCGCACAATTGAATTTGAACTATCGTATTCTACTCCAAAAGACTGAAATATTCTTCTAACAAAGCTCAACGTTGGGGTGTAACCTTCCATCCATGCAACCGGTAATCATCGGCACGGCCGGGCACATAGATCACGGCAAGACAGCGCTGGTAAAAGCTCTTACCGGAACCAACACGGATCGGCTCAAGGAAGAACAGGAGCGCGGCATCACAATCGAGCTGGGTTACGCATTTCTCAGCGATCGCATTGCAATCATTGACGTCCCCGGCCACGAGCGGTTCATCAAGAACATGGTAGCCGGAGTGGCCACCGTCGATTTCGCGCTTCTGGTAGTGGCGGCTGATGACGGGGTAATGCCGCAAACCAGAGAGCACTTCGATATCCTCAGGCTGCTGGATGTCGAAGACGGCATCATCGTAATAACCAAGTGCGCTCTTGCCGAGGACGACTGGATCGATCTCGTGGCGGAGGATGTCGCCGAAATGACGGCCGGCTCCTTCCTTGAGGGAAAACCGATCATCCGCGTGGACTCCCTGAACGGCATGGGAATAGAAGACGCTCGCGAGGCGCTTTTCGATCTCGCCGGGCGAAAGAAGGACAAGGCGCCGGGGGCGATCTTCAGGCTTCCGATCGATCGGGTTTTCTCCATCAAGGGTTTCGGCACGGTGGTCACCGGTTCGGCGCTGTCAGGCTCTGTGAGTGTGGAGGACAAGCTTGAAATCCTCCCCCGTGGCGATCCGGTCCGTGTCCGCACAATTGAAAGCCAGGGAACCATGGTCAAGACCGCAACGGCGGGGATGCGCGTGGCAATCAACATCCCCCAGGTCTCCGTGGACGGCGTTTTTCGAGGCGACGTGCTCGCCACGCCGGAACGTCTAAAGCCCACCTTCATGCTCGATGTGGAGTGCCGCATCATGGAAAACAGCCCCATTCCCCTCGAGCAACGGCAGCGCGTGCGCGTCCATATCGGAACAAAAGAAGTAATGGCCCGCGCGGTAATTCTTGATATGGACCGCATCGAGCCGGGTAGTGAGGGTCTGGTTCAACTTCGCCTCGAGGAGCTCACTTCGGCGCAGCGCCTGGACAGGTATATCATTCGACGCTACTCCCCGGCGGTCACAATCGGCGGCGGCCGCATCCTCGATGCCAATCCGGCCAAGCACCGCAAACGTCACACGGAAAAGATCGTGGGCACACTCAAGGCGCTCGGAGACACCAGGGAGGAGCAGGTGGTTGCGCGAATTCTCGCCAAGGAGCGGGTGGTAACCTTCGACGATCTCGTGACCGGAACCAGCCTGCCTTCCGAGAGAGTCGACGACCTTCTGGGCGGGCTGAACATCGACGGCCAGGTGATCGAACTCGAAGCAAGAGGAACCAGACATCTCTGCGCAACAGGCCTCTACGATGACTTCATTGTCGATCTGACCGGCGCCCTCAAGAAATACCATTCCAAGAATCCATTGCGCGGCGGGGCCAAGCGGGGAGAGATCCTTTCCCGATGGAAAAAGGAGCTGCCCGACTTCATCACCAGGCACTTTGTCGACCTCGCGCTGTCCGAACTCAGAATAAAAGCTCCGAGCGGCGACCTCCTCGCCCTCCACGATTTCGAAGTGAACCTGACAAAAAAGCAGCGAGCCGCCCTCGCACGGATGGAGAAGGAATTGATTGACGGTCGCTTTGCGCCGGCGGACATCGGCGCGCTGGCGTCTGATGTTTCCCTGGACGAGAAGTCGGTTCGACAGCTGTTGCAGGTTCTCGTAGATCAGGGCAGGGCGATCAACCTGGAGGGGAAGATCTATTTCCATTTGAGCATTGTGGAAGAGGGAGTGGCGCTTCTGAAAAAGAAGTTTGAAACCTCCAGCGAGATAACGATGTCCGAGTTCAGAACCCTGCTGGACACCTCCCGAAAGTACGCCCTGCCTCTGCTCAACTATTGCGACAGCCAGGGCTACACCACGCGTCGCGGAGACGTCCGCGTCCCCGGCCCGAAACTCGACGAGACAGTTTAGTTTTTCCTAACATTGACAGGATGTTTGTTCGCCGGTGGCGCCGAATACCCGCGCAGGATCTGCGCGGGCTGGAGGATAGGGAGGCTCGGGTTCCAGAAGTTCCCGCGCAGGATCTGCGCGGGTATAGAACAGCCCGTCGGGCTTGCGCTGGGCGCATCGTTGCCGTGGCGTTTACGCCGCGGGATGAGGGGCCAGAGGTTCAGGAGGGCGGCACCCCCTCACATTGCTTTTATAAATTCTGCCAGTCCCTCGGAGAGCCGGTCTCCTGCCTGAATCCAGCTCAATCTCACCGTGCCGGGCGCCTCGAAACACCCTCCGGGGACAACGAGAACTCCGTGGTCTTTGTGGAGCCTGTTTGCGAACTCGAGATCGTCGATTCGGGCAGGGAGTTGTATGCACGCGAAACCAGCGGCATCGGGCTCGTGCCATGAAAGGGAAGGGGTATTTGCGACCATCTCCCGTACTTCTTTCAAACCGCCGGCGGACAGTTCGATCGCCCGGTTGCGGAACCTGTCGATGTCTTTCAGGAAGGCAAGTCCGGCCTGGGCGGTGGGCGCGGCCGGCATCCCCATATTCATGTGGGCCGCTTTGAAGCGGGCGCTCAGCTCTTTTGTAGAGGAGAGCCAGCCGACCCTGGCCCAGTAGGCCCCCGCCAGTTTGGAGAGACTGGAAACGACAACCATGTTCTTCGCCAGACCGTGATACGAAGGCGCTTCACAGAATTGTCCGTACACCTCGTTTATGAGCAGAACAGCTCCGTGTTCGGCGGCAACCCGGGCCATCTCTTCGATGTCACTTCGCGGTGAAAGAACACTGCTAGGGTTATGTGGTTCGGTTATCATCACCACTGAAGTATTGTCGTCGATCAGTCGCCGGGCGTCTTGGAGGGGGAGCTTCCAGCGATTCTCGAAACGTCGCTCCATACGTCTGATCTCACCAAGGGCCGCTGCCTGCCTGAGCATCGGCTCGTAGATCGGTTTCTCCACGACGATGTTTCCACCCGGACGGGCGAGTGTCAGAAGCGCCAGAAGCGTGCCCCCTGTTCCGCCTGGAGTGAAGACAATCTCTTTGGGTTCGATACCCAACCAGGCGGCCAGTGCGTGTTCGAGGCGGGCGGGCGTTTCGAATGGATTCCCCACAATTCCGTCAATGTCCAGTTCGGACGGGAGGACCATCGGGACTCCGCTGGAGTGCAGGTTGATCGCATCATCGCCGGCCATTGCGCGGGGGATGTACCAGGACAGGTACTCGTTGGTGTCGAATTTCAAGGTTAAAAGTAACCGAATTCGGTGTTGGGCAGGTACGCCCGAAGCAATCCGGTGCCGGGGCTGGTCGGCACGATGTTGGTGAAGTCCACATGTTTCTCTAACGACACGTTGCCGGCGGTGGAAAAAGCGTAGAAATCGTAGGTTGAGAGGACGAACGAGCCCGTATTTCTGTCCACGGCGACCAGCAGGTTATCGGTTCCGTTATAAACAAACGGCGTGTCCAGGGTGACCGTGTACCATCCGGCCGGCGCGGCTACCGCATACGTGCCGGAGTATACCGACGTGAGAGACGACCACGCCACCCAGTCGGAGGTGCTCGAGAAGGTGCTCTGTGTGGTGTGGCCCATGGCGATCTCGATGGTCTCGGTAGCCGGGCCCATGCCGTTGTACTCCCAGGATATTTCGAAGATCGTGCCACCCCCGCACATGTCGGCAGGATAGTAGATGGATTGAGTGTAAGAGTATTCATAGTTCTGAATCATGGGAATGCCGGCCGAGGTGTATATTCCGCCGCCGAGAGTGCATGTGTTCTCGATGCTGATGTAGTCGGTCTTCACCTTGGAGGCTGTGCCGTTGAGGTTGGTCGCCTCGAGGGTAACGGTGTACAGCCCGTTGGAGTCCATGGATACGGCCACGTTCTGATCGGTGTTGACCGTGCCCTCCTCGAAGGTGACGGTCCCCGGTCCGGTGATCGTCCACAGCCAGCTGATAGGCAGGTTTGTCGTCAGGTCGTACAGATGGATAACGCTCCCCGAAGGGGCCGTGTAGACATCTGCATAGAACTCCACAAGTGGAAGCGGGGGCTCGCGAATATCGATGTCGTCGATGGCCATGTCGCCTGTATAACCATCTCCCCGGGAGGAGATGAAGCGAATGTTGATGGTATCGCCCGCATAGCTCGACAGATCGACGATGGCCTGTGTCCAGAGCTGGTCTGCGGAGGTATGCTGCTGCCCGGCGATGGTGAACGCGTTGGTATAGCCGGTGCCGTCGTCCACCTCCACATCCAGCGTACCCACCACGGATCCGAACATGTGGTACCAGAAGGACATCTCCGGCGCAGTGGTGCCTGTGAGATCGATGGCTGGGGTTTCCAGGGTTGCCGTGTCGTTCAGGACTCCGTCGCTGGCCTCCGCGTAGATGTAAGTGCCCACGCCGGAAGTGTGATCGCCATTGGGTCCGGTCACGGGAGAAGGCGTTCCTCCGACATTGGCCAGCCACGTGTAGAGTCCGCTGGCGGTTGCCGCCCAGCCGTTTTGTCCGTCCGGATCGCCCGAGACGAATGTGTCGAACGTCTCATGGAAGTAGCTGCTTTCAACTGTGACGTCGATGTCGACGGGTGACGCCACCGGGTTGTCGCAGACGTCGGAAATTCCGGTCCCCACGGTGATGGTGTACTCGTCACCGAACGACATGCCGGAAAAAGCGATGGTGTAGGTGGCGGCGTTGACAGCCGTGACTGAATCGAGGGTGCCCGAACCGCTCACTGCAGTCCATGAGATGGTCGACGTGCTCACATCAATCACGTCCTCATTGAATGTCAGCGTATAGGTATCTGCGGTTGTACCAGTGGGGAAAGAGACCACTACATCCGATGTCACGATCGGCGCGCCCGGAACCGGATCCACGCAGGCGTCGGGGCCGCCATCCGAATCGGTGTCAGTGTCGGTATCGGTGTCAGTGTCGGTATCGGTATCGGTGTCAGTGTCTGTATCTGTATCGCTATCCGAGTCCGAATCCGAGTCGGGGCCTGAATCGACCCCGCCATCGGACTCGTCATCGTCGCTGCACGCAATGACAGACAGGCCCGCGAGCAGCAACGCCAGCAGTAAGAGGCTTTTCCAACCGCGTTGAATATACATATGTCATTCTCCTTAATGGCGTCAGCGATTCTATCGCTCAAAACAATTTACGTCCACGATTGTATTGACTCAAACTCAGGTGGGCAATTTGATGGTGCGGTCCACAACTACCTTGACGTGGGGTTCGATCTCACCGTGGGCCACCACGAACGCGCTCAAGTCGCGCGATCTCAGAAGTTCGGACAATACTCTGCGGCAGTCGGGGCGGACGAGTACTGTAAGCCCGGTTCGGGATGAGAGCGCTTCATCGCAGGCGGCCGCGATCGACTCCATCATTTCCGTGGGCAGCGCCAGTCGGGGGCCACGGGACGAGGTTGTGAGCCCGGTGCACAGGACGGCCTCGACCTCATCGTCGAGAACGGCGACTTCGAGCTTGTCACTATCAGAGAGCACCTGCCTGGTGATGAGCGAAGTCATCCGTTTTCTCGCCCGCTCCATCAACTCCCACGCATCCACGCCTGTGGGCTCCCTGACCACGGCCTCCAGCAGATCCGGAAGATCATCTCGTGAGAGGCCGTCTTCCAGCATCGCGGACAACATGTCCGTGAGCACCGGCAGGGAAACGATTTTAGGGACGCACTCCCGCACGAGGACCGGGCGTGACCGGGCCAGCTCATCGATGAGCCCCTGGACCTCATCAAGCCCCATGTTCGTCGACCCGCCGATCGAATCCGGAGCGCCGCTCGAAGGTTCCCGTTCGGCACTGGCCCGCCGCTCGCGAACCAGAGAGATCACCCCTCCGCCGGCGAGCGCAGCGCCCAGAACCGCAAACGGCCAGGCGGGCAGTCCCGGGATGACGGCAAGAACGAGCATCAGCGCCGCCGCCGCGATCAGGGCGCGCGGTTCGCTTGTGAGCTGACGACCGATCTGTTCGCCCAGGCGCCCCTGTCCGTCTCCGGTGCTCACCCTGGTCACAAGAAGACCGGCTGCGGTTGAAATGAGGAGCGCGGGGATCATGGTCACCAGTCCGTCGCCGACCGTGAGCCTGCCGTAGGTGTCGAGCGCTTCGGTTATTCCCATGCCGTGACGGAGCGTTCCGATGGCAACTCCGCCCACTATGTTCACCCCCACTATTGCCAGGGCCGCGATGGCGTCCCCGCGAACGAACTTCATCGCGCCGTCCAGGGAGCCGTAGTAGTGGCTCTTGTTTTCGAGTTCGGTTCTTCTGCGCGTGAGTTCCCCGGCGGAGATGGCGCCGGACTTGAGGTCGGTTTCTATGGCCAGCTGCATCCCGGGAAGCGCGTCGAGCGTGAACCTGGCCGCCACCTCGGCCACCCGCTCGGCCCCTTTTGTTATCACGAGAAAAAGCACCATCGCCAGGATCCCGAAGATCACCGCGCCGACGAGAATGTCGCCACCCACCACGTACCCGCCGAACGCTCCGATGATCCTTCCCGCATCGGCCTGCGTGAGGATCAACCTGGTGGATGCCACGTTCAGGGACAGGCGGTAGAGGGTCGCGACGAGCAGGACGGTGGGGAAGGCGTTGAAGGTGAGCGGCCGACGAAGAAAGAGCGCCAGGGTCACCACCATCAACGACAGGCAGATGTTGACGCCGATGAGCAGGTCCATGAGCCACCGGGTCAGCGGCACGATCATCATCACCACCACCGCGACCACCATCAGCCCAAGCATCAACTCGCCGATGTGCGCTCGCAGTTTTGACCCGGACGTCCCGCCGTCTTGTTTTTCTTCCGTCATGTTGAATGATCGCCCCTTTTGACGAGGTGGGGGTTACCACGACGCGAGGTTGATGGAAAGACCGTCGTTTGGATGATATGATTGTCCCAATAAATGGAGGTGGGTTGTAATGATCGATAATAAATATATTCTACTGTGCTTGGTGTTGCTGGCCGCTGTCGGGTGTTCGGACGACTGGTCGGGCAGCTTCGACAGTGGGGTGACCGACACCGACGTGTGCACTGCGCTCGAAGGCATCACCGAATGGGGCGGCCCCTGCGATACCACCGCCGACTGTCCAACCTCCACAGAGTGCATCATTATCGCCAGCATAGATGACACGCAGGGTTACTGTGCTCCCGAGTGTTGCAACTTCGAGACAGCGGACGTCGCATACTGCACCGATGTGGCCGTCGGCGAGGAGGTCTGTAGTCACGGACAGAGTTCGGACGGGGTTAACTTCGAGCCCCCGTTTTATTGCATGGTTCCCTGTGGCAATCCGCTTGACTGCCCGTCCGGAGCCGACTGTGTGGATTCAGGCACCGGCGGTGGCATCTGCTACGGCTATCTTTACTAGAACCCCCTCGCGAGACTGAGTCCTCCAAAGATGATATGATCATCGCCGTAGATGGAGGTGGGGCAAGATGATCGGCATCAAATATCTTCTACCGGGTCTGGTATTGCTGGCCGTCGCCGGGTGTTCCCAAAACTTGTCGACCGTTCCCGGTGATGGGACTACCGATTCCGACACCGACACCGACACCGATTCCGACACCGATTCAGACGGGGACACCGATTCTGACGGGGACGTTGATACCGACGACACCGGGCCGGGAAAATACTGTCCGGAGGGAACACCGGACCTCTTCAACAACGCCCACAGCCCTTACTACGGCGGGGAAGAAGACGTATGGCTCGAGGTGGTCAATATCACCTACTTCAAGTGCACTCACTGTGCGTATTTTTCCAAACTGGCCGATCAGATCTGGAACGACCGGGACGACTTCACGGCGCACGTACGCTTTTATTATCATCACTACCCGTTCAACAACGAGCCCGCATGGGAACTCCACGCCATCACGGTCGCCGCCGGACAACAGGGGATGGAGAACTTCTGGGCGCTCCACGACTACTTGTACGCCGGCATCAACGACAACGACCCGTCCGTGTACTACAGCAGCGAAGAGGCCCTGGCTTTCTGCGACAACGTCCTCAACCTGGACATGGTGCAACTCGAGGAGGACCGTCTGGACGAGCAGACCCAGGCCTTCCTGGAGTGGGACAAGGGACAGGCGCTGGCGCAGGGTGTCGGGGGAACCCCAACAGTTTTCGTCTGCGGCGAGAAACGGAACTATAGCAACATCGAGGCGGTTGTGGACGGCTTTCTATATCCCTCTGACATAGATGGAGGTGGGCTGTGATGATCGGCATCAAAAATCTTATACTGTGCCTGGTGCTGCTGGCCGCCGCCGGTTGTTCCCAAAACTTGCCGGCCGTTCCCGGTGATGGGACTTCCGATTCCGACTCTGATTCCGATTCTGACGGGGACGTTGATACCGACGCTGACGGCGACACAGACACGGACGCAGACACCGACGCAGACACAGACACAAACACAGACACGGATACGGATACCGACACTGATACGGAAACCATCCCCTGGCCGGCCGCCTGCGACTCCATCATGCAGGAGGATTGGTACTGCTATTCCGTTATTCATTACCTCCCAAACAACAACTACGTGGGGCTCGTCGGAGTTGTCTCGGGAAACTTGTGCAATATCACTCAGGTTCCCTACTTCGATTTCACCATCTCAAACGGAATAGCGATTGTCGGTGACGATGCCTATTTCTGTGACGGTGGCATGGACATGGTCTACCGGGTTTCCCTCTTGAATGGAACTACGGAGGAGTTCGATTTTGAGGCGGCCTACGGAGCCTATTGTAAATCCATGGCTGCCTGGGATGGCGACCTGGTTATCATGCCGACCGGGGGCGATCCGCCTTACGATGACAATCTGCTCGTTTATTCGTCCTTCAGCGATATTGTCGCGCTAAATCCGACCTTCCTTAATATATTTACAGCAAACACCAGGTTTACGATTCATGACCAGACCATGTACACCGCCTGGCACTCCGCCGATCATATCGACGTTTACCCTTTGCCTTCCGGCACTCCGAATACCACGGTCGCCCTGGAGAATTATGACTACGGGATCTGGGGCATGTCGGTAACGGACGACGATCTCCTCATCATTACGCAGGGGTCCGGCGCTAGCCTGCACGTTTTTCATGCCGCCACGGGGCTCGAGCAGTGGACGACCACCACCGGCGCGTTCCGCCTGAGCGGTCTCTACTGCATCGCGACGTATATTTAGGGCACCGCTAGAAGCCGGGACACCACCCCCAAAGCATGAACCCCTCACGCGAGTTGCAGACTCATTATTCAAGAGCTCTCGATATTTCTCCTGGAAATGACCTCCCAAAAATGACTCGGGCACCACTCATAGGGGTAGGAGTTGAAAGGCGGGGATTAATATCAAGAACCTTCTACCAGGTCTGGTGCTGGTCATGGCGGCGGCCGGTTGTTCCCAAAGCTTGCCGGCCGTTCCCGGTGATGGGACTACCGATTCCGACTCCGATTCCGATTCCGACTCCGATTCCGATTCCGACTCCGACGGGGACGTTGATACCGACGCCGACGGCGATAGCGATACCGACATCGACACGGACACTGACACAGACACCGATACGGGAACAGACACAGACACCGACACGGGAACCGATTCAGACACAGACACAGACACAAACACGGATACAGCCACTGGCTTCTGTGTTCCCAATTGGACCGAGCATATTGTGGATAATGCATTCGCCGGCGCTCAATCGATATACGCCGCCGATATTGACGGCGACGGGGACATGGACGTGCTCGGCGCGGCTGCAAATGACAATGACATCGCCTGGTGGGAGAACATCGCAGGAGACGGTACCATCTGGATAGAGCATACAGTGGACGGGGCATTCGATGGCGCCTGGTCGGTACACGCAGAGGACATCGACGGCGACGGGGACATGGACGTGCTCGGATCGGCGTACTGGGACCATCACATTACCTGGTGGGAGAACACCACGGGTGACGGCACCGCATGGGTCGAGAATAATATAGTCTGGTTATCTGGTGGCGCCTCTTCGGTATACGCGGCGGACGTTAACGGAGACGGCGACATGGACGTGCTCGGATCGGCGTATATCGAAGATGAAATTGCATGGTGGGAGAACTCGGCCGGTGATGGATCAACCTGGACAGGGCACTCGGTGGATTGGGCATTTGACGCTGCCTATTCGGTATATGCGGCGGACATTGACGGAGACGGCGATGTGGACGTGCTGGGTGCGGCTGCAAATGACAGTGACATCACGTGGTGGGAGAACACCGCAGGAGACGGGACCGTCTGGACAGAGCACCTGGTAGACGGGGCATTCGATGGCGCCTGTTCGGTACACGCCGCTGACGTGGATGGGGATGGGGATCTGGACGTGCTCGGTGCGGCCAATAGCGACGGTGACATCACCTGGTGGGAGAACAGTGTGGGCGACGGGACCGTCTGGACAGAACACATTGTAGACGGGGCATTGGACGGTCCCAGGTCGGTATATGCGGCGGACGTTGACGGAGACGGCGACATGGACGTGCTCGCCGCATTGGATGGCGCCGATGCCATCATCTGGTGGACGAACAGCACAGGAGACGGGACCGTCTGGACAGAGCACACGGTGGATGGGGCAGTCAATGGTGCTCAGTCGGTATACGCCGCCGACGTGGATAGTGACGGCGACATTGATGTGCTCGGTGCGGCATACAACGATAATACTATTACCTGGTGGGAGAGCGATTGCATTCCGTAAACGCCCCTTCCTAAAGAGTGGAAGTCATTATTTCCCGTCCTCCTTGATCGATTCCAGTTCCTCCCAGGTACCGTAGGCCGTTTTGAGTTGCCTTCCTAAGGAGTGGGAGTCATTATTTCCGGGACTCTTTACAAACGGGAAGTCAATAGTCCCCATACTTTCGCAAACAAACAGCTGAACAAAATCAATAAACAGCAGAACAGAAACAATAAACAGCAGAAAAATATCAACAAATAACTGGACAATATCAATAAACAGCTAGATAAAGTAAACAAACAACCGAATATAATCCATATAAAGCTTTACAATTACAATAAATAGCATAACCTGGTCTACTAGAAGATTAACAAAGTCAATAAAAAGGTTAACTCGACAGGTGCAAAGCCGACTTTTTCATATAAGCGCCTGCGCAGATAGGCTCTAAGGAGGAAATCGTATGCCCCGTGAAAGACGAATGTTCAAAAACAAAATCCGAAGGCTCAGATTATTGAACACAGAAATGACGCAGGAAGAACTCGGACGAAAGCTCGGGCTCTCCAAACAGGCGGTTTGCGCTATTGAGACGGGAAAAACAATACCTTCACTTCTGCGTGCCTGGCAGATCTCAAAATTTTTCAATTTGACCATCGAGGAGATTTTCTATCTTGAAGATGATTCGTTGCCCATAAAGTAAGGGCCTTCCTAAGGAGTGGAAGTCATTATTTCCGGGCCCTAACGCGGAAAAAGCGGATCAGTATGTTCCGATGATGACCCAGCGGTTCTTGCTCACTTTTACTGCGGGTATTGTCCCCTTGTACGCCGGTCGGTCCGGTACGGTGATCAAGATATCGATTTTCGCATAGCCGTCGACAAGCCTTGTGCCGAGGTGCTGAATCTGCAGCCTTCCGGTAGCGGCTTTCTGCAGGATGTTCCAGGGCCAGTCATCGAACACGACCTGCGGCAGGGCTACCAGGCGGGAAAACCTGGAGGCCGCTCGTTTCGCCAGGTCGCGATTACCTCGCGCCACTTCGGCGGCGAACTCGTGAGTTGTAGATTCGAGCAGCGCCCCGAGTTCGTCCAGCGGCGCTCCCTCCAAGCGTTCACGCACCTCTCCCTCCGAGCCGCCCAGTTCGCGGGCTACCGGTGAAATATCGCTGCTCCCCCGGTTGCGCCAGCGTGAACTCCATACATCGCGGCTCCCCGGGGTGTCTGCCAGCCGGTACGAGCCGTCGGTTGTTCGCTCCAGTGTGACTCCCACCACGTCGTCGTCCTCCACGGTTCCACCAGGACTGATGGCCGGCCAGACGATGACCGCGTGGCGAAGCCCGCTGCTGAACTGCGCCACCGGAACCACGGTCCAGCCGTTGAAGTCCGGCAGAGAGAGCGCAACCTCAAGCAGGCGGGTATCCACGGCCGACTCTGCGGGAATTTCGGCCTTGTTTTCCGTGACGGGTGTGGTCGGCGCCTCGGTGGGTGAATCCGGCGCCTCGGCGGGTGTTGCCGGCACGGGTCCGCATCCTGCCCAGGTAACGACAGCCAACACCGTCAGGGTGATATTGTTGGTTAGTATGCTCGGCATTGTTCTGACGCGAAGAATTAACATCATACCAATTCGACGACAAGATCCCGCGCGGGATCCCTCCAAATATGTCCGCCCCTTCCCAAGGAGTGGAAGTCATTATTTCCCGTCCTCCTTGATCGATTCCAGTTCCTCCCAGGTACCGTAGGCCGTTTTGAGTTGCGATTCGATCTCTTCCAATCGACTGGTTGCGGGCGCAATCTTGTCGCCGCTATTTCGATAGAAATCGGGATCCGCCATATCCGCGTGCAACCGGGCCTGCTCCGCTTCCAGCGCCTCGATCTTCGACGGCAGCTGTTCGAGCTCGTGCTTTTCCTTGAAGGTCAATCTGCGTGGCTGCGGTGGTCTCTTCGGGCGGGGCCTTGTCCTGGGTTTGGCTCGATGGGTCCTGGCCTGCGGGGCTTTTTGTGACATCCAATCGTCGTATCCGCCAGAGTATTCACCGATGCTTCCCCCGTCTTCGAACACGAGAGTGCTCGTCACGGAGTTGTTCAGAAATGCGCGATCGTGGCTGACCAACAACACAGTGCCGTTGAACTCGAGAATGCGTTCTTCGAGCAGCTCCAGGGTTTCAGTATCCAGGTCGTTCGTCGGCTCGTCCAACACAAGCACGTTGGCGGGCTTGGTGAAGAGCTTTGCCAGCAACAACCTGTTTTTCTCACCACCGGAAAGCACCCAGGCTGGGCTTCTTGCCCGGTCGGGGGAAAAGAGAAAATCCTGAAGGTAGGTGATGATATGCCGGGGTCGGCCATCGACGATCACCTGATCACCGGAGGATAGCACGTTGTCGATCACGGTCTTTTCTTCGTCCAGCTGATGTCTGAGCTGACCCAGGTAGGCGACCTCGAGCTGCTCGCTGATCGTCACGGTACCCTGGCTGGGCTTCAGATCCCCGAGCATCAGCCGGATCAACGTGGTCTTGCCCGAGCCGTTCTTGCCTACGATGCCGATCTTGTCACCCCGATACACGGTGGTCGAAAAGTCCTCGATGATCGTCGGACCATCCCCGTAGCGAAAAGACGTGTCCTTCAGCGCAACGACCTTCTTGCTCGTCCGCCCCGCCTCCTGAATGTGGATCTGCGCCGCACCGGCACGTACGCGTCGCTGTTGCACGATGTCGCGCATCTTCTGGAGCGCTCGCACCCGGCCTTCATTGCGGGTTCGCCTCGCCTTGATCCCCTTGCGGATCCAGATCTCTTCTTCGGCTATTCTTTTGTCGAAGCGGATCTGGTTTTGTTCTTCCACCTCCAGCGCGGAGTGTTTCTTTTTTTTATAGGAGGCGAAATCACCCGGCCAGCTCGTGAGCTTGCCGTTGTCCAGGTCGATAATCCGCGTCGCCAGGCGCTGCAGGAAATACCTGTCGTGGGTGATGAAGAGCAGGGTTCCTTTGTACCGCAACAAGAACTGCTCCAGCCATTCGATCGATTCCAGATCGAGATGATTGGTCGGCTCGTCGAGCAGCAGGATGTCCGGTTCGCTCACGAGGGCACGCGCCAGCAACGCACGGCGCTTGAGCCCACCGGACAGCTCGTCCACGCGGGAAGGGCCATCCAGGCTCAGGCGGGAGATCACCTCGTTTACGCGATGGAGCTGCTCCTCCTTGGGAGCGATCGCTTCATCCAGCCCGCCGGCCACCACGTCGAAACAGGTGCCGCTCAGGTCTTCGCGAACATCCTGGGGCAGCCCCGCAATTCTCACCGATTCACCGGTTTCCACAACCCCCGAGTCCGGCGTGATTTCCCCGGAGATGATTCTCATCAGCGTCGTCTTGCCCGCGCCGTTTCGTCCGACCAGGCACACCCGCTCGCCGGGCTCGATGCGCAGATCGACCGCATCCAGCAGGGCTGCCCCCCCGAAAGAGATATTTACTTTTCTCAGGGCAATCAGCGCCATTGTGTTGCCTTGTTCCGCCGCACCGTCATCTGAGGTTACTACACACTGAAAATCGATAACTCAAGTGGCCTTCCGCATGGGTGCCAGACACACTATAACAAGTTTGGCAACGATCATCCGCCATAGCTCGCGACAGCGAGCGACGGCGGACAAACGTCAAACGACAAACATCCCACAAAGATGATATATTCGTTCCGTAAGATGGAGGTGGGCGAAGATGATCGGCATTAGAAATCTTTTTCTGGGTCTGGTGCTGCTGGCGGCAGTCGCTGGATGCACGAGGTCGGAGGTTGCGCAGACGTCGTCCGGGACGTCGACTCAAAAAGCGGTTGCCGAGAAAACGGCGCCTCCTCTCGAATACCTCGAATACCTGTCCGCGGGGGCGGACACGAAAGAGAAGCTACCGGTGGTTCTTGCGATCCACGGTCTGGGGGATACTCCGAGAAACTTCATCAGCCTCTATGAAACCCTTCCCATCGAGGCCAGGGTCATCGCGCCGAGAGCTCCCGCCGCACACGGCCCCGGCTTCTCCTGGTTTTTCGTGCGTCTCCCATACCGGGCAAGCAAATCCCTCGGAGAAGGGATCGGCGCGGCGGCCGATCTGATCGGCAACCTGCTCGACTGGCTTTCCGTCAACGTCCCAATGAAGGGCAAACCCGTTGTCACCGGATTCTCCCAGGGCGGGGCGATCTCCTTTGCCGTTGCCGTGCGGCATCCGGAAAAAATCCGGGCGACGATACCGGTGAGCGGCGCCATTCCACAAACCCTGATAGATGGAAAATCTCCGGGCCCGACAAAGTCCGTCCCGATCCGCGCGCTCCACGGGGATATGGACGAAATAATTCCCATCGAGCCCGCCCGAAAAACCGTCAAGCTGCTTAGCGAAAAGGGATGGGATGCCGAACTGAAGGAGTATTCGCGAAGAGGTCACACCATTAGCGACAGCATGCAGTCCGACCTGTTCGACCTTATCAAGACGACGATTGCTCGTTGATCCACTTTTCCAGGAAAGCCGACTGCTGCGCGCACGCATCCTCGGTCCTTGAGAGACCGTGCTTTTCGGCCTTCTTGCCCAGCAGCGGGATCTTCACCTCCATGGTCACGTTGTAGGTCACGCGGGTCGAATCATCCTGCGCCGCAAAATCCACACGCCCGCTCATCTTGAATATATCGGCCGCCACCGACGGCGTGATCTTCCAGGTCAGAGTTTGCGCCGTGGTATCGAGCACGCTGTCGTCCACATAGGTGTCCACATCTGACTTGCGAAGAAAGCTCGGTACCCGCGACGGCTCGGTGACCCTGACCCTGAAACGAAACTTTTCATCCGGGAGATCCTCGGTCTCCAGGACATCGATAGTAATCGCCCCGGCGTCCTTCTGTCGCGCCGTGTAAAACTCCATGTCGCCGTAAGCGCTGATCGCCTTTTCGACGGGAACGGGCACCACGTGCATAATGCTGACCTTCATTTTTTGGCGTTCCCTTCCTTTTGATCATCGGAAAACATATCGATCTTTCGCCTATCCGTCGAAGCGGGACGCGCTCTCTTGCGCGCCCATTCGCGAAGCTTCTTTATCTCCGGCTCGAACGTCTCGTACAGGGTCACCGTCTCCCGATGAGCGCGTGCCAGATCCGCGTCGTTGGGTTTCTCTTCCCTTCCGAAGGCGAAGTACATAGCGGAGATCACCAGCTGCTCGAGCTCGCTGCCCGTGAACTTTTCCGTGAGTCCGGCCAGGCCGTCCAGATCGTAGCCGCCGGGATCGAGCCCTCGTCTTGCGAGGTGGAGCGAGAGGATCTCCTGCCGCTCGCGTCCGTCGGGGAGGTCCACGAAAAAGATCTCGTCGAAACGACCTTTTCTGGGGAGCTCCGGGGGAAGCGCCTCCACCCTGTTCGCGGTCGCGACAACGAAGACCTCCTGCTGTTTCTCCTGGAGCCATGTGACCATCCCGCCCAGGATACGAGCGGCGGGGCCCTCTCCCTTGTTGTCAAAACCCTTTTCAATTTCGTCTATCCACAGGACCATCGGAGACATTGCCTCGGCCACCTTCAGCGCCCCGCGCAGCGCCTCCTCCGGACGCGGCTGTCCGAAGACGGCGGAGAGATCCAGCCTCACCAGGGGCAGGCGCCAGAAACCGGCGACGGCCTTGGAGGCCAGCGATTTTCCGCATCCCTGGATCCCCATGAGCAGCAAACCCCGGGGCGCCGGCAATCCGAAATCACGCGCCTTTCGTGAAAACGCGCCGGCCCGGGAATTCAACCAGGACTTGAGCTGGTCCAGGCCTCCCACATCCCCCATGTCCGTTGGCGCTTCCACGTGTTCGAGCACATTGCTTCGTCGCAGAGCGCGGCGCTTGTCGGATTCGACCGACCTCCTGGCGCCCGCGGCGTCCGTGGGCCAGCCGATCATCGCTTTTTTGAAAGCTCTGCCGGCCTCCTCCATCTCCAGCCCCTGTCCCACCCGCACGAGCGCCTTGCCGTCGTCATCCGTCTGCAGCACTCCGGTCTGCGCACATACTCCGGTCAGCACCTCCATGAGTTCCTCGGCCGTGGGCAACGGAAGCTCCAGCACGGCGCTCATCCTCGTCAGCTCCACCGGAACATCGGCCCACGGCGCCAGGATCACCGCGGTTCCACCCGGCGCTTTTGAATCAATCCTGCCGAAATCAGCCAGGAGGCGAACCAAATCCGGTTCGTCCATGCTGCGGTGTACGCTGTCGAGCACCAGCACGGACTCGTCGCTTTCGCACCTGGTCAACGCTTCTTCCAGATCAACCGCGCCGCCGAGCTCACGCGCTCTAACGAGTCGGCGCCCGGCTTTTCCGGCGGCCTCTCCCAGCGCTTCGAGCGCCCGATTCTCCTCGCCGGTATTAAGGAATATCAGCGGATATCGCGCCTCCAGATGGAGAGTCAGCTCCCGAATGAAATCGATAGCCATGGTGATTACTCCTTCTTTTTACCCAATTTCGGCTTTCCATAAAAAGTAGAACCTATAATTGCACTCTTGCAAATACGTAAATATACTACATGATTGAGATGAGGGGGGAGGCGATACCGGTCGAAGCGCCGGTGTTGTCACTTGACTTGACAGGTATTAGCCTCGAGCTCCTTAATGATCCGGATAGAAGATATTCTCAAAAGCTACTCCAATCACCGTTCGGAAGGTGATTCCTCGCCCATACAACGGGCTTATCTCTTTGCATCCAGAAAGCACGAAGGACAGGTTCGGCGGTCCGGTCAACCCTACATGATCCACCCGGTCGCGGTGGCGAAGATCGTTGCGGATATGGGGTTGTGCGCCGCATCCATCTGCGCGGCGCTGCTTCACGATACAGTTGAGGACACTCCGACAACATTCGAAGAGATCAAGGAGATTTTCAGCGAAGAAGTGAGCGATCTCGTGAACGGATTGACCAAGCTGTCCAACGTGGCCTTCGTTCCGCGAGAGGAGCGCCACGCGGAGAGCTTTCGAAAGATGCTCGTCGCCACGGCGCAGGACATCAGGGTCCTGGTCATCAAGCTCGCCGACCGGCTCCACAACATGTCCACCCTGGAGCATCTGGATCGGGACAAGCGGGAACGGATAGCCCAGGAAACCCGCGATATCTATTCGCCCCTGGCAAACCGTCTGGGAATCCACTGGCTCAAAGCAGATATAGACGACCTGGCGTTCAAGTATCTCGAGCCCGACATTTACGCCGATCTCGCGAAGCAGGTCGCCAAGACCAAGAAATCTCGCGTTGCGTACATCGAACGAACCAGAAAAGATCTCATGAAGCTCATGGCGGATGCGAATCTCCAGGTCTCGGTTTCCGGGCGCCAGAAGAACCTCTATTCGATTCACCAGAAGATGGTCTCCAAGGGGCTCGAATACGAGAAGGTATACGACGCCATCGCGTTCAGGATCATTTGCACGGACGTGCCCGAATGCTACGCGGTGTTCGGCCTCATCCACGCCAAGCTGGTCCCGGTGCCCGGACGCGTCAAGGACTACATCGCCATGCCCAAGCCCAACCACTACCGATCGTTGCACACGACGGTGGTTGGCAAGGGGGGCAATCGCATGGAGATCCAGATCCGGACCGAGGAGATGCATAGCATCAACGAGTATGGGATCGCCGCCCACTGGGCTTACAAGGAAGGGGCGCATGAGAAGTCGGCGAAGGCGTTCAACTGGCTGAGGGAGATGCTAGAACACCAGGACGGGCTCAAGGACTCGCAGGAGTTCCTCGATTCGGTCAAGGTGGATCTCTTTCTGGACGAGGTGTTCGTCTTCACCCCCGCCGGAGATGTCATATCTCTTCGAAAGGGCGCGACCCCCCTTGATTTTGCCTACGCCATCCACTCGGAGGTGGGCACCCACTGCACAGGCGCCCGGGTAAACGGCGTGCAGGTGCCCTTCAGTACGCAGCTCAAGAACGGTGACTCAATAGAGGTCACCACATCCAAGACCCAGCGGCCGTCGGCCGATTGGCTGGAGTTCGTGGTCACGAGCAAGGCGCGCAACAAGATCAAATCCTACCTGCGAATCGAGCAACGCGCGCAATCGGTGCAGGCGGGCAGGGACATGGTGGAGAAATCGTTGCGTCGTTACGGATGCTCGTTCAACAGGATGACCAAGTCGGGCGAAGTGGACAGGGTGGCGGAGACCTACAAGATGAACAACGCGGAGGAGCTCCTCGCCGCGGTCGGGTACGGAAAGATCGACAAGGGTGACGTGGTGGATCGCCTGCTCCCCGAGGACAAGCGCGAGAGTCCTCCCTCCGAGATCAAGGAGAGCCCGCTAGAAAAAGTCATCCGCAAGGTGAAGGGCCAGGATTCCGGCATCGTCCTCGATGGGGTGAACAATCTGCTCATCCGCTTCGCCCGGTGTTGCAATCCCCTGCCCGGAGAGTACGTGATCGGCTACGTCAGCAAGGGGGGACGGGGCATCGTCGTTCATCGTCGCGGGTGTTCCAAGGCGGCGGCGCTCGATCCGGAGCGACAGACCAGTGTTCAGTGGGCCCCCAACGCCGTGTCCGAGCGCCCGGTTCGTCTTCAGGTGCTCACCAGCAACAGGGCCGGTCTCCTTGCCGATCTCAGCAACGCCTTTCAGTCGACGGGCATCAACATCGATTCTGCCCACTGCGATGTGGACGATATCAACCACGCGGTGAACACTTTCACTTTCCACGTCAAGGACCTCGACCAACTAAACAACTTGATCCGAGCGCTCAAACAGTACAAAGACGTTTTTGAGGTCGAGCGCATTCACCACTGATGTTTCGGATTTGAATGCCGATGTAAATTGTTGGTTGAACACATAACGAACATGGAGGACCACATGGCCCCTGATGGAAATTTCGTAGAGTTAGTGCGTATTGGCGATCCCATCGAGGCAGATCTGCTGACGGCTTTCCTCGGCAATGCCGAGATCGAGTTCATCGTACAGAACCGGGTGGGTCCGGGGATGATGAGCCAGTTGATGCCGCGCGCCCAGAACGCGGTCATCTTCCGTGTTCGCGAAGAGAACCTGGAGCGCGCCAAAGAACTGATCGAAGAATACCGGAAGATGCAGTCCGGTGAGATCATCCCCTCCCAGATGCCCCCCGAAGACGAGGAAGAGGGAAAAGATGGTGGGGGCTCTGAGGACGCTGAATAGGTCCACTGTCCACTCTGTCCACTCTGTCCACCAAGTCCACAGTCCACTTCTTCTCCGCGCCGGGAAATAGTCGCACCCAGGTGCGCGTTTGGTTTTACAGCCCGGTGGATTTTTAGAACAAGGTCGATTTCTGGACTTGTCAGACGTGAAATATCATTCTCGATATTGACGAGGAGGCGCCCGAAGATGACCAGGCGAAAGAACCGAAAAAGGCGTAAAAAAACAGGGCGATCCCGGGTCAAGACGATCATCGCCGCCGTGATCCTCGGGGGGCTGTCGGCCTTCGGCCTGTGGCAGTGCTTCGACAATGCCGGGCAATCCCCTCTTTCATCCGTCAAGGAACTCTTTCCCGAAAAAGAGGTGGACGTGGGCGAGGGTGTGACGCCGGATCCGACTCTGGTCAACGAGACCGCGCTGCTCGAATCGGAGAACCCTTCCGATCTGGAAAAGATCGACAACGAAACCCCGGTAGCCGAGCAATCCGACGAGGACCAGGTCTCCATCGACGAGGCCGGGGAGGCGATCAAGGACGACGCCCCCGAAGAAAACATCGAAGAGAAATTTCCGATGTATGCTGTGGCCTACCACTTCCATACCCAGATCAAGATTCAGCCCAGGCCCGACTCCCGGACCATCGGGTACGCCCGGCGGGGATCCACTTTTCGAGTGAGTGAGCGAGTGTCCACCAAGGGGTGCGCGAGGGGATGGCACGAGATCTCGGAGGGAGGCTTCATCTGCGACGGCCTGGGAATAAACGTCGGCATAAAGCCGGTCACCTTCGCGCCCGCTCCTCCGAAACCCAGGCTCAACAACCCGCTCCCATACGATTACAAGTACGCCAGGGAGGACGGCACACCCGAGTACTGGCGCATTCCCACTGCTGAGGAAATCCAGGAAACCAGGGAGATCTTCAAGTTGATCGAGACCAGGGACGCGCACAGCGAGGCCCACGCTCAGGCGGTGCAGGACAATGATGACACCCTCCAGGCGGTTTTCGCCAGGGCGGCCTCGGCGGCCGGCTCCGATAAAGAGCAAGGCCCGGATGCGGGGATAGCCGTTCCGGTTGCGCCGCCGCCCGTCGTTATCCACAAGCCCGCGCAAGAGCAAGCCGACGGGGACGGAGGGATCGCCGATCCTCATGCCTTGCCGAAGTTCGTTCACCTGCGAATGGCCAAGGGATACTACGTGAGCACGGACGACAAAGTCAGCCAGGAAGACGTCACCTATCAGCGCACCGTCCGCAATCGTTTCATCCAGGCCGACAAACTCTACGAGGCAAAACCCTCCGATCTCAAGGGGATCCTGATCGACCACCGCAATCCGCTGCCCGTGGCGTTCATCGTGGGCCGCGGGGTCAAGCTGCTCGAACAGAAGGTGGAGGGCGGTCCGTTGAAGGCCGGGGAACGCCAGGTCCGGTACAGCCATCTGCCGTATCTGGGTGAGATGAAGAGAAAGGGAAAGCGCTACGCAAAGGTCGGGGAAAACCTTTACGTGCGCAAGAGGACTGTGGCCGTGGCCCAACAAGTCCAGCCGCCGGAAGATCTATCGCCGGGCGAGCGCTGGATAGATATCAACCTGTCACAACAAACTCTGGTGGCATACGAGGGAGCCTCGCCGGTCTTCGCCACCCTGGTTTCCACGGGACGAAAAGACTTCGATACACCGGAGGGCTCGTTCAGGATTTATGGCAAACACGTGACCATAACCATGGACGATCCGGAGGGCGGCGAGGAGGCCTACTCCATCGAGGATGTTCCCTGGACTCAGTACTTCGAAGAGGGATACGCGCTTCACGCGGCGTTCTGGCACAACGGGTTCGGACGGGTGCGTTCCCACGGATGCGTCAACCTTTCCCCCTCCGACGCGCGGCGCCTGTTCTTCTGGACCGGCCCCCACCTGGCGGCAGGATATCATGGTATAATAGCAACACGTGACAATCCCGGCACCCGGATCGTGATTCATCAGTGAATGGAGGGTACGTGAGCTGGCAGTACAGATGTTCAAAATGCGGCAGCGTGGTCAACCCGGGAGGCATGGTCACCCTCGTTGCCATCAACGGCGGCGCGCAGATGCTCGTCGGCTTTCATCCGGAACCGGGTAACTACGAGCTCTACAAACCTCCGGGAGCCGAGTTCGAGCAGGGTGAGACCTGGGATTTCTTCTGTCCGGTCTGCCACACTAATCTCAAGGCGGAGAATAACGAAAGCCTTTGCGAGCTGATCCAGGTTGAGGATGGGGTGCGCAAACGATTGTACTTCTCTCGTATCGCCGGGGAGCGCGCCACCTTTGTTGTCAGAGACGACAATGAGTTAGAAATCCACGGTGATCACTCCGGCCGGTACGACGAAACCGTTCAGTGGAAGAAGCCCTGACCACACAATGTTTCAGTAAAGCAGGTGCTCCAGGTTATCCACCAAATCTTCCGGCGTCGCCGACATTTGAACCCCGCACAGTATCACCGACGGAGTGCCCGGCAGGTCCAGTTCGAGGGCGAGAGCCATATCCTCGTTGACGACATCCAGTACCTCTGAGCTGTTGATATCCTCAACGAACTGCGCCATGTCCAGCCCGGACGATTGGGCGTACATGAGGATATGCTCCCTTGAAAGCTCGGTTCCCTGCTTGAGGAGCTTGGGAAACATAATCCAGAAGTCGTAATTTCCCTGCCTGTGGGCGGCCGCAGCCGCCAGCGCGGCGTCGCCGGCGTGGTTGTGAATGTTGGTCAGGGGGAAGTGTCGGAAATCAATTCTCAGCTCGTGGCTCTTTCCGTCCTCTTCGAGCTTCGAGAGAAACTCGGAAAGGGAGTACCAGAGCTGGTGAGTGCCGGGGCACTGGAAATCGCCGAACAATGTGAGATTCACCGGGGCGAAAGTCGGGCCGATCCGAGGGGCATCCTTGTTGTTGATGACTATTCCGTAGCCGGGAATGCATTGCTCTACGGCGTACTCGTTGAGGCATCCGACAGTGGCGCAAGCCGCGAGAAGCGTCGGAAAAAAAATCAGTCCACGCAGATTTCGACACATCCCACGTCCACCTCAATGGCCTCTATCTCCAGTTCGCCGAGAGCCGCCTCGGAGGTGCCGGCAACGATCGCGAAGTCCTCCGGGTCTTCCAGGTCACGGGGATCCAGTAGCGGCCTTGGCACCTTTTTGGAGGTTGGAAGCAACCGCCCGATCGCCCGTCCCAGAAGCTTCTTCTCCTTGCTGGATGCCGCTGCGGGTTTGTCATTGCCGACCAACCTGAAGCGCTGTCCCTGTCTGATGGGAACGGCGGGGATTTCCCTGGGTGCGGGGGTGGTTGCCGCCGGGTCGCTTCCGTCGGGCACCGGCGCGGCCGGATCGATTGCTGCGGGTTTCGGAAGTGCGGTGGGGGGAGGGTGGATCTTTGCCGACCCGGCCTCACCGAGATGTTTGATCTGGACTACCCAGTTGTTCTTTGTCTTGACTGCGATCATCTGGGCCAGGAGTAGCCGAACGATGGTGTCGCCCATTTGAACCTTCACGGGTTTTCCTCCCACGTGTACGTGAAAGGCTCCGTCGACAAGTTCGATCGATGGGTCGCCATCGTTTTTGCCCGAAGCGCAACGCGCGCGAACTTGGGAACCGATGACACCGGTGACGATTGCGGCCTTGCAGGCGACTACCTTCACGCCGTCCTGTCCCCGGGCGATCATTTCGCCGGAAAGAGATTGGCTTTTTGCTGTAAAACCGGCTTTCGGATGGGATGGTACGGGTTGCAGATCTGAGGCATCGACGATGGATGCCATGCACGTGAAGGCTCCCAGAAAACCGTAGATGACAACCGCTGATCTCATGAAAACAATGGTCGCCGCGGGCGATATTTATGTCAATGGGTTTAAAGTATCGCATACCGCGCCCTTATGAGGGCGCGGTCAGAATGCGCTTCGCGCAAGCCCGGAGGGCTGCCTGAAACGGAAAACCCTGTGGGCTTGACCGGTGGTTTCCATGGGTTTACAGGAACAAAGGTCATCCTGACCGCGCCCTATTCAGGGCGCGGCATGAAGTAATGAAATTTTTCTTTTCAGATGTTGTCAAAATGAAGAATGGAAAAAAGACCGAAACTTGTAGTACAATTAAATTGTGTAAAAGTAAGCTTATTGCCAAAGGAGGCTTCTCCATGACTCGTATATTTACTGCTTCGAATGCCATTTTGCTCGTTTTGCTGACCGGGTTTCTGGTCTTGTCGTGTGCCGAGGAAGACCCCGATTACGCGATGGGTGGCGACTCGGACTCCGATTCCGATTCTGATTCCGATTCCGATTCTGATTCCGATACCGACTCGGATACTGACGGCGATGTGGATACGGAGAACAATTACTGTGACTGCCCGGAGATCACAGGCAACACTGCGGACAATCTCGCTTCGGCGATGAACCTCTGCCCCAACGAGCACCTGATATCAGTAAACAAGTTCTCGACCAGCGGCGCTACCGCTCTGGACCTGGCCTTTGCCGTGCTCGAATCCCAGGGTAGCAACGACTGTCTGATTCACACCCACGGTTGCGAAATGATCGCTCTGAGCACCGGCCCCGTGGGTCAGGCCGATCCCAACAACGCGGGTCCGGATGACATAGGAGGTTCGACCGCGGGCGGCGCGATAATCGGCAACGATCCTCTGCCCCCGTTCCAGGGATACACGGCCACGACGTCGGAGACGTTCATATCGTGCGATGTGGTCCAGCTTCAGTATTCGTTGACCGCCCCCGCAAACGCGGAGGGGTTCACCTTCGATTTTCTTTTCGCGTCGGCGGAGTACGACGAGTGGATCGGCGAGGGATTCAACGATGCGTTCTACGCTATAATGGAGTACGACCAGCTCAACGGCGGATCGCCAACCAATATCTCCTTCGACGACTCCGGCATGGAGGTGGAGGTGGACGTCAACTTTTTCGAGAATCCGGCGCACACGTGTGACGAATCCGGCTCCGGTTGGGAGCCCGCCATGCCCTCCGTTTCCGGTTCGACCGGCTGGCTGCGCACGAGCTGGCCCATCGAGGGGGGCGCCTCATTCAATCTCACTTTCTCGATCCATGATGAAGGCGACTGTGTCTTCGACTCAATCGTGTTCATCGACAATTTCCAGTGGTCCGGAGATCCCGTCGAGGGCGGCACCACGCCCATCGAGTAGACAGACCCCTTGCAAGAGGAGGTGTTTTTCGTGACCAAGACCGTTGCCCATGTTTTTTTTGCGATCTTCCTTTGTTGCGGGGTTCTGTTTTGTTCCTGCGCCAAAGTGGATCTCGTCGAAGGTGACCCGTCCAGCGATAGCGATTCGGACTCGGATAGCGACTCGGATTCGGACAGCGATTCGGACTCGGACAGCGACTCGGATACAGATGGTGATACCGATACTGATGGCGATGCCGATACTGATACAGATAGTGATACGGACACAGATTCCGATACCGACCCGCCGGCTTGTGACTCGCCGCCCGATGATGTGTGTATCTCCACGACCGAGCTGGCACAGTACGATGACGGGGGCACATGGAACGGCACCGAGTGTGAGTACGATTTCAGCACCATTATCTGCCCGTACGAGTGTGATACCGGGGTGTGTGTAGACGATCCGTGTCTCGGCATCGTTTGTAACTCGCCGCCGCCCGACGAGTGCATTTCAAATGTGCTGTGGTCATACTATTCGCCGGGTACCTGTAGCGGCGGAATATGCAGTTATCCGCACACCGAGGCCGCGTGCGACTCCCCGCCGGCCGACACATGCGTCAGCACCACCGCCTGGAACTACAGCGCGTCGGGGACCTGCGTTGTGGACCAGTGCGAGTACAGCCATACCGAAACCGTGTGTCCGTACACATGCAGTCTGGGCGTCTGCCAGGGTTGCTCCATGGGGGCCAATGTGGCGCTCTCAGCCACGGGAACCATCAGCTCGGGTAGCACAGATCAGGTAACGTACGGCCCCGGAAGACTCAATGACGGCGGCCTTCAAAGCGGGTGCGGGTTCTGCTGGATATACACCGGTACCAGCTACGGCGGCGGGGCCTATTTCAGGTACACTTGGTCATCACCACAAACCCTCTGGGGAATGTGGGTCGATACGGAGCCGTCCTCCGGTTCGGGATGTGCCTACACGAGCGGCAGGGGGCTCGAAGGCGGGGATGTCCAGTGGTTGAGCGGCTCTACATGGGTGACCGACGGAACGGTCACCGGTATGTCCAACGACTGGGCGTACTACCAGTTCACTTCGCCGGTAACCACCACCTCGATAAGAATCTATAATGCATACTCCATGTCCGTGGCCAACGGCTTGATTTTCGAGTGGCGAGTGTACAATTGCTCCTAGATCACACACTAAAAGCACACTTTTTTCTGTGCCTCCTGGCAACGCTCAACTCTGTGATTGGCTGCGCTGATGCAGCTATCGACATCGGCGAACCTGATTCTGACGCAGATAGTGATGGCGACTCGGATACCGATACGGACACGGATGGCGATACGGATACCGATACCGACACGGATACCGACAGTGACACCGAACCGCCCGATTGCAACGTGCCACCCGACAACGAGTGCGCTGACGGTGGGGTAGTGCTCGAATACGAGGACGCTGGAGTCTGGGACGGAACCGAGTGCGTATACGACAGCACAACGGTGGCGTGTGACTCCCCGCCGGCGGATACCTGCGTGGGAGACACGGCGTGGAACTACGACGCCGACGGGGCCTGTATCACGGCCGTATGTGACTACGATCACACTGAGATCTACTGCAGCGGAGGCTGCGACATGGGCGCCTGCCTGGGTTGCTCCATGGGGGCCAATGTGGCGCTCTCGGCCACGGGAACTATCAGCTCGGGCAGCACAGATCAGGTAACGTATGGCCCCGGAAGACTCAAAGACGGCGGCCTTCAAAGCGGGTGTGGGTTTTGCTGGATTGACACCGGTACCAGCTACGGCGGCGGGGCCTATTTTCAGTACACCTGGGGGACAGCACAGACCCTCTGGGGGATGTGGGTCGATACGGAGCCGTCCTCAGGTTCGGGATGCCTCTACACGAGCGGCAGGGGGCTCGAAGGTGGGGATGTTCAGTGGATGAGCGGCTCTACATGGGTGACGGACGGAACGGTCACCGGCCAGACCGGCGACTGGTTGTACTACGAGTTCACCGCGCCGGTAACCACCACCTCGATAAGAATCTACAATGCATACTCCATGTCCGTGGGCAACGCCTTGATTTACGAGTGGGAAGTTTACGCCTGCTTGTAGGGCGTCCGCGCAAAGCGCCATGGCGGGCCCTTTGTACCAGATTTGCTCGGGGACTAGGATTCGAACCTAGATCAGCGGAGCCAGAACCCGCCGTCCTGCCATTAGACGATCCCCGAAAGACGAAAACTAGTTAGCCAAATCGATGAAATCTGTCAAGCGAAGTCCCCTGGAACTCTTGTCTTTTCAATAGGTTTGATGTACCCATCAACGGGCGTTTTACGGGAGGAAGAGCACAGTGACTCAATCGATCGACTATAAAGAGGTGGGGCTCATTTGCGGGCTTGAAGTACACCAACAACTCCTCACCGAGAAGAAGCTGTTTTGCCGCTGTCCGGCCGGATTATACACGAAAGATCACGACGGAACCGTCTTGCGGCACATGCGCCCGACCCTGTCGGAGTTGGGAGAGTACGACGGCACCGCCCTGATGGAGTTCAAGACAAAAAAGAATATCGTGTACCTGCTCCATCAAAAAAACGTTTGCACATATGAAATGGACGACACTCCTCCTTTCCTGATGAACGCAAACGCCCTGGATGTGGCTATCGAGCAGTGCCTGATGCTGGGTTGTGACATCGTTGACGAAGTGCACATCGCCCGAAAACAATATCTCGACGGCTCTATTCCTACGGGGTTTCAACGGACGGCGATCGTCGGTGTCAACGGCAAGCTTCCGTTCCGCGGTAGAGAACTCACCATTATCCAGGTGAGCGTCGAGGAGGACAGCTGTCGCGAAGTCTCGGACAAGGGTCATTTGATCGTATGGCGAACCGATCGCCTGGGGATACCCCTTATCGAAACAGTGACCGGGCCGGAGCTGCACGAGCCGGACGAGGTGGAGGAGGCGATTCTGCTCGTTGGACGAGTCTGCAGGAGCACCGGGCATGTGCGTGTGGGCATGGGCGCCAGCCGCCAGGATGTGAACGTATCGGTCAGGGGAGGGCGACGCGTGGAGATCAAGGGCGTGCCGCAGGCGGGATGGGCGCCGGCGCTCGTTCACGGTGAAGCCGTTCGGCAGGTCAACCTGCTCAAGCTTCGCGATGAGCTTCATTCGCGGGGATTCACCAAACCCGACTCGATAAAGATCGAGCACACCGATGTCACCGACTTCTTCTCCAATTCCGTTCTGGAGTTCCTTCACCGGGAAAACTGGGAGCGCTTCGTTGAACAGGACGGACGCAAAAAGGGGTTCGAATTATTGAACGGCTCCTTCTGCGTCAGGGCGATCCGACTTCCCGATCTGGCCGGCACTTTGTCCTGGCCCGGACAACCGGATCTGACCTTCGCACACGAGCTGATCGGCCGGGTGAGGGTAATAGCCTGCCTCGATCAGCAGCCGATCCTTCTGCACAGTGAGAAATGGCCCGATTACCAGGGCGCCAAGGGGGAGATCCAGCGTCTGAAAAAGAAAACAGGATGCGGGCCGAACGACTCCCTGGTGGTGGTCTGGGGAATCGAGCAGGACACGTTGTGCGCCGCCGAAGAGGTCCGGTTGCGCTATGCCGACGCCGTCGAGGGAATACCTCACGAGACGAGGCAGCCGTTTGACGACGGATCGACCGATTTCGAACGGATCCTGCCGGGTCCGGACCGCATGTATCCCGATACCGACAGCCCCCCGCAGCAAATCACTCGCGAGCGGATGGAGCGATTGCGCGTTGCCCTCCCCGAGTTGCCCTGGCTGCGAGAAAAGCGATATTCCGGCGTCGGCGTACCGCTCAGCACCATATACTTCCTCATTCGCAGGGGTGGAGCCAGACTGGTGGACTTGGTCGTCGATCAAGGCGGCGCGGATGTCCGGCAAGCCTGCTTCTTCTTCGGAGAGCGGATCAAGGGTCTTCGCCGTGACGGAGTGGCGGTGGACGGCATACCCGATGATCTCTGGTGCGAGCTCTTCTCCCTGGTTTCGAGCAACGGCACTCTCTTTGAGGACTGGAAACGAATTGTATCGTCGATGGCCGCCGTTGGCGATCGGAGCATGCGGGACATCGTGGAGAAGCTCGGTCTGGACGAGAAAGCGGTGAGCTGGCGGGAGGACCTCCTGGAGATCGTCCAGACAGGCCAACCCGATCACCCGAACGACAGCGTCGGGCAGCGACACCGATTCCTGATGGGGATCGTGATGAAGAACCTGCGGGGGCGAATTCCGGCAAAGGACGCATCAGCGGCCTTGCACTCGGCCATGGAGGGTCAGGCATGAGCGATCAAGAAGATCCCTATAAAGGTTACCGGGGAATTGCGAAGGGCCGCTTGAAGAAGTGGGGCGTTCGCGTATGGAGTGACGTCAGAGTGGTCAACACGGCGGGGAGCGTATTCGAGGGGGTCATCCTTCCTCGGAGCGGGAACTTCGATGACCTGCACATAGTCCTCAAACAGAAGACGGGCTACAACGTGGGAATCCATGTCGACAGGGTCACGACCATCGAGGAACTGAGTTACAAGAAGATAATTTATAAAATCCCCGAGCAGGAATTTCCGCGATCGCCTGATCTGGCCAATGTAACGCTACTTGGAACAGGTGGTACCATCGCCTCCCGCCTGGATTACCGTACCGGCGCGGTCATCCCCGCATTCACTCCCGGCGAACTGTATGGTGCTGTGCCGGAATTGGCGGATATCTCCAATCTGACAACCAAAAAGATATTCGGGGTGTTCTCGGAGAACATGGGCTGGGAAGAGTACGCCACCCTGGCGAGAGCCGTTCGCGATGAGATCGAAGCCGGCGCCGACGGAATTGTCATCGGGCACGGCACGGACACCATGGGGCATACCGGGGCGGTCCTCACGTTCATGATCCAGGACAGCCCCGTGCCGATCGTGCTGGTCGGGAGCCAGCGAAGTTCGGACAGACCCTCCAGCGATGCGGCGCTCAATCTCATGCACGCGGTAAAGACTGCGGGTTACGGCCCGATCGCCGAGGTGCAGGTCTGCATGTTCGGACCCACCTCGGACCAATACGCCCTGCTGCATAGGGCAACGCGTGTTCGCAAGATGCACTCCTCGTACAGGAGCGCTTTTCGCACGATCGGAGATACTCCGATGTGCAGGGTAGACAGGGGTTCTTTCGAGCTGTTGACCGAGGACTTCCGGCCGCGAGATCCCGACAGGAAGATCAAGCTCGATACCGTTTACGACGACCGGATCACCATGTTGTATTATTACCCGGGCATGAAACCCGACCTGTTGGACGCCCTGGTGGAGAAGGGATATCGGGGTATCGTGATCGCCGGGACCGGCCTCGGCCACGTGAACAAGCCCATTTATCCTGCGCTGGAAAGGGCCATTAAAAATGGCATCCATATTGTGATGACGGTGCAGACTCTCTGGGGGTTCGCCCAGATGTACGTATACGACACCGGTCGGGATCTGATGGACATGGGAGTGGTTCCGCTGGACAACATGCTGCCCGAAACAGCCCTGATGAAGCTCGGTTGGGTGTTGGGACATACTGACGACCACGCCGAGGTCATGCGGATGATGCGCCACACAATCAACCACGAGATTACCGATCGCGAGCCTCATAACGGCTACCTCATTTTGCAAGGTGGCTTGCCCGAAACGCAGGAGTTCATTAAAGGACACTGGAAATAAGAGAGCTGCTGAAGATTGGTTGCGTCGTCCATCGCAATGAAAGAGGGGAATGTGATGCACAAGATTTTTCTGATGGTCGCCATCATGTCACTGTGGGCGTCGGCTGCTGCAGCCCAGACAACCAATTGCACCACTGACAACGAATGCCCCGGGGAGCAGATCTGTGAAAACAATCTGTGCACAGATCCGGTGCAGCCGGAGCACGATCCCTCACCGGTTCCGGAATATGCCCCGGGCTGTGCCATGGACTCGGACTGCAAGGGAGACCGGATCTGCGAGAACGGTGAGTGCGTGAATCCTTCCGCTCCTGCGCCCGCACCTGCCCCCGCCCCGGCGCCCGTCACAACATATTCTCAACCGGCGTCACAACCCCAGGCTCAACCTGCTTCCCCCGGGGTGTTCGTGCTCGACCGCAAGGGAGTGGAACTCGAGATCCGGCTGGGAGCTACTTTCTGCGTTCCCGAGGCCCACGCGGAATGCGATATCTTTTCTTCGGAACTCGATGACATGTTCTATGATCGAAAGCCAGGACCGGGCGGCGGCATCTTCATCGGGGCACGGTTCCTCCCATTCCTCGCCGCGGGCATCGACTGGGGATACTATTTTCTCATCGTAAAAGCGGGTGGCTTCAGGGAAGAGGACATTGACGCCAAGTTCTCGCGCTTCATGAACATCATGGCGGCGGTTCGAGGATATCTTCCACTCGAACCGGCAGACATCTACCTCAAGCTCGGCGCGGGCTGGCTTTCCTTCAAGGAAATCGCCAAGATCTACGAAGATCGCATCACCTATCGGCAGTATTCCCCCTTCAATTTCAAGATTGGTGCGGGCGCCACTTTCTTCCTGATGGACGGAAGCGAGCGTGGAAACGTGGGGCTGGGTTTCGATTTCGACTTCCTGTTTACCAATCCTTACAAGTCGGAAGAATGCGAAGACAAGGACACATGTGAAAAGGACGATGGGGAAGGCGCCATGTTCAATGTGTTTCAGGCATCAGTTCATTTGACCGTGCTGATTCCGCATTTCAAGTAGCTTGACGATGAAATGCCAGGTCATAGCTATCAGCGCGATTTTCCTCATCGCGCCGTCCTCGTGTAAAAATGAGACGCCCCCGGAGATCACTCGGGCGCCCCGGGCGGAGGCTGCCCTCGATCCTCCCGCCACAGCAACAAAAGTAATTCTCCTGGGCACCGGCACCCCCAACCCCGACCCGAACTGTTCCGGACCGTCCGTGGCGGTTGTCGTGGGCAAAGAAGCGTATCTCGTGGACCTCGGCGCGGGGGTGGTCAGGAGAGCGGCGGCGGCCTACCTGAACGGCATGGCCGCGATGAACCCCGAGCGAATTACCAGGGCGTTCATCACGCACCTTCATTCGGATCACACGCTGGGCTACCCGGATTTCATCTTTACCCCGTGGGTTATCGGACGGGATCGGCCGATGGATGTGTACGGCCCGCCGGGATTGCAGCACATGACCGACAGGATCATCGAGGCCTGGAAGCTGGATATCAACGTGCGCGAGGAGGGCAATCAGCCCAGCCGCCTCCAGGGATATAACGTCAACGTCCACGAGATTTCACCAGGCGAGATCTACAGCGACGGCAATGTAAAGGTGTCGGCGTTCGCGGTGCGCCACGGCGCGTGGAAGCACGCGTATGGCTACAGGTTCGACACCCCGGATCGCTCGGTGGTCATCTCCGGCGATACCGCGCCTGTGGATAGCGTGGTCACGGCCTGCAACGGCTGTGACGTGCTGGTGCACGAGGTGTACTCCACCGCCGGATTGAACGCCCGGCCCGTCGACTGGCAGGCGTACCACAAGGCCTCGCACACGTCCTCCCTGGAGCTGGCGAAGATCGCTAACAGGGCAAAACCCAAACTGCTTGTCCTCTATCACCAGCTCAAGTGGGGTATGACCGAGGAGTCCATTCTTGCAGAGGTCAGATCCGAATACGGTGGAGAAGTAGTCTACGGCAGGGACCTCGATGTGCTGTGAAGCTCTACGGCGCTGTTCATAAAATCAGTTGCGAGCCGATTTGGGGCCTAATATAATATTTTTATAAAGGGAGGGAACTCATGACTTGCAAGATGTTGGTGTTCTGGGAGGTGTTGTTCGTCGCCGTGTTGGTGTTCGGTTGTGGTGATGAGTTGCCGATCGTGCTGGGCAACCCGGACGGGAGCCTGGACTCCGATGCCGATAGTGACTCCGATTCAGACGGAGATTCGGATTCAGACGGCGATTCGGACTCTGACGGTGATTCGGACTCTGACGGTGATTCGGATTCTGACGGTGATTCCGACTCTGACGGTGATTCCGATTCGGACGGTGATTCCGACTCGGACGGTGATTCCGACTCGGACGTTGATTCCGACTCGGACGTTGATGCTGATTCGGACACCGATGTCGACCCCGAATGTCCCTTCGATTGCCTCGGGTGGGGTGAATGCAACGCGCTGGGGGGTGTGCCGTTGCCCGGGTTCTATTGCGACTGGGGTGTATGCTGCGACTGGGACGATCCCGATCCCGACCCCTGCCCCTTCGATTGCCTGACCCCGGCCGAGTGCAACATGATGGGAGGCATCCCGTATCCGGGCTACGATTGTGGTAGTGCCTTCGTTTGTTGCGAAATCTGGCTCGAGCCCGATCCCTGCCCGTCAACCTGCCTGCCGGATGTCCTGTGTGGGTTTCTGGGCGGATATGTGGACCCCTGGTATGCCTGCGATTGGGGTGAGTGCTGCATCTTCTGATGCTGTCCACTCCTATTCCCAAATTTCGCAATAAGAGATAAGCTCCCGCCGATCAGAACCCCATCATCAAAGGGAGAAGAACAATGATAAAATCCACCCTCGCATTTTTGACAATTATCCTTGCGCTTTGTGCAACGGGCTGCGGTGAGACAAAGAAGGAAGCGGGCTCCAGCGTGGTACAGGTGGAAAAGCCGACTGCCTCGATCATGGTGAACGGGAAGGCCCCCGCAAAATACACGGTGAAGCTGTCCACGACAGCGGGCGAAATTGTGATCGACGTGACCAGGGACTGGTCTCCCAACGGGGCGGATCGCTTCCTGGAGCTGGTCGAAATGGGTTACTACAAGGACGTGGCGTTTTTCCGGGTGATCGACGGCTTCATGGCCCAGGTGGGGATACACGGAGATCCCATCATGAACAAGAAGTGGAAAAGCAACAGGATCCAGGACGATTCAGTCGAGAAGAGCAACACCCGGGGAATGGCAAGCTTCGCCATGGCAGGCCGCAACAGCAGAACGACCCAGTTCTTCATCAGCCTGGGCGACAATAGCAACCTGGACGGGATGGGTTTCTCCCCGTTCGGCCGGGTGCGGGACATGACCGCAGTGGATAAACTGTACGCGGGCTACGGAGAGGGCGCCCCCAAGGGAATGGGGCCGGGCCAGCGGCGAGTTCACCTGGAGGGAAACGCGTATTTGAAAAAGGAATTCCCCAGGCTCGACTACATCAAGTCCGCATCCGTCCTGGTCGACTAACTGACTTGACACCGCATGACGACGATAGTAGCCAAGTTCACATGTAAAAAAGCTCTCAGCAAACAGGGAGAAAAAGAAAATGATCATAGGAATTCCAAAGGAAATCAAGAATCACGAGTACCGTGTAGGAATGACACCCGCCGGAGTGGAACTGCTGGTTCAGGCCGGTCATACGGTCTATGTCGAGAAGGGCGCCGGGATGGGCAGCGGACTCACCGACGACGAGTACACCTCGGTGGGGGCGAAGTTCCTGAGCACGGCCAAGGAAATATTCGACATCTCCGAAATGATCATCAAGGTCAAGGAGCCGCTCGATCCCGAGCTCAAGATGCTCAAAAAAGGCCAGCTCCTGTTTACGTACCTGCACCTGGCGGGCGACGAGAATCTGACAAAGCGCATCCTGGAGACCGGCTGTGTCGGGATAGCCTACGAGACCATGGAAGAGCGGCGCGGCAAGTTGCCCTTACTCATCCCAATGAGTGAGGTCGCGGGTCGTCTCTCCGTTCAGGAAGGCGCCAAGTATCTGGAGCGTCCCTTCGGCGGTCGCGGCCAGTTGCTGGGCGGAGTTCCTGGAACCGACCCGGGCAACGTCCTGGTAATCGGCGCCGGCGTCGTGGGAACAAACGCGGCCCAGATGGCCGTCGGAATGGGCGCCAACGTGACGATAATGGACATCAACACGGAGCGCCTGCGGCAGCTCGACGAGATATACCAGGGCCGCATGCACACTCTCAAATCAACTCCATGGAATCTGCGCAAGGCCATCGAGACCACAGATCTGGTCATCGGCGGCATTCTCGTCGCCGGCGCCACGGCCCCCTGGGTTATCACCAAAGACATGCTCAAGTTGATGAAACCCGGAGCGGTGCTTGTCGACGTCTCGATCGATCAGGGCGGCTGCTTCGAGTGCAGCAAGCCCACTACCCACGCCGAGCCGACATTCGAGGTTGAGGGCATAGTTCATTATTGTGTGGCCAACATGCCCGGATGCGTGCCGCGCACTTCCACCTTCGCCCTGACCAACGCCACAATGCAGTACGCCGTCGACCTGGCAAACAAGGGATGGAAGAAGGCCTGTATCGAGGACAACGTGGTCAAGACGGGCCTCAACTGCGTCGAGGGCAATCTGACCTGCCCGGCCGTGGCCGACTCGCTAAAAATGAAACTCACCCCCTACGACGAGTTTTTGAAGTAGGTTTCTGCGCTTCCTCTTTTTTCAATTCATTTTGCGGACCTTCTCAATTATGAAATCGGGGAGTGGCTTGTTTGTCCCTGCGATACTATTTGAACATTGCGTTTAAATGTTAAGCATGGTACTGGTGTGTTGTTGTACTGACCGAGGAATGAAATGGCAGATCAATTCCCAGAGAAGAAAGAACAAATCCTCAACGAAGCGCGGGCGCTCTTTGCCCAATATGGATTCAGGCGGTGTACCACGGCGGATATCGCCACTAACTGTGGAATCACCAAGGCGGCTTTGTATTACTATTTTAAAAACAAAGAGCAGATATTTACCGAAGTGGTAAACCGGGAAAGCGACCTGTTGCTGGCGGATCTGCGAAAAATCGTTCGAAGCCGCAAAGATCCCATGGACCAACTGCATGCTTTTGTCCTGACTCGGTTCAGGAAGATCAAGAAGCTGCTCAACCTGTATCGCGTCTCGCAAACAGCCGGGCGTGAACTCTTGCCCGTCGCGGGAAAGTGCCGAGAGAGGTTTTTTCTCGAGGAATCCAATTTGCTTTGTTCAATTCTCGAAGACGGAATAGAAAAAGGAAGATTTCGGAAGATACGGGTGGATATCATTGCCAGAACTTTGATCGCGGCGTTCAAGGGAATCGAAGCCGATCTTCTTGTCAGCGAAAACACAACCATGATAACCAGTGTGATGCGGGAGGGCCTTGATGTCTTCACTCATGGCTTGCTGCCTCGACAAGAGCAGTGACCGGAATAAAAAAGGCAGGGAACTGCCGTTTTTTTTACCCTCGAATTGAACATTTAATCGGTCTGTTCAGTCGTAAAGTGAGAACAGCACAACATTCGGCTGAAAAAAAACCGAACGAAAGAAGGAGAAAGTCATGATGAAAAAAACAAATATCCTGCTGGTAGCGGCCTTCCTTGTTGTCAACACGTTTGCCGTGCCGGCATTTGCTCTGACGGGAGACGAGATCCTGGCAAAGGTCGAAAAGGCTATGAACGCACCGGCGGACAGGACGGCCACGATCAAGATGATCATCAAGGCCAAGGACGGCACCACCAAAGAGCGGAAGATGAAGATTTCTCAGAAGGGCGCTCAGAAGAAGCTCTTCACCTTCCTCTCTCCAGCCGACGTGAAGGGCGTGGGGTTCCTGGTAATCGATGATGATACCTTGTACCTGTACTCACCCGCGTTCGGGAAAATCCGCCGGATTGCGTCGCACGTGAAGAACGAGAACTTCATGGCGACCGACTTCTCGTATAACGATCTTTCGGAGAGCAAGTACCCGGAGAAATACAGCGCGGTGCTCGACAAGACCGACGGCGAACACTACGTGCTGACCTGCAAACCGAAGCCCGGAGCGAAGACCGATTACTCCAAGCTCGTAATGCGCGTCAATAAGAAGACATACCTGCCTTCGAAGGTCGAAATGTTCAACAAGGCCGGCAAGCTGTTCAAGGTGATGACCAACGGCGCCGTCAAAAAGATCGACGGCTACTGGACACCGACCCATATCAAAATAAAGGACGTCCTACGGAACCACACCACCACCATGAAACTGGTCAATGTAAAGCACGACCAGGGGTTGGCCGACAAAGTGTTCAGCAAGAGAAATCTGAAGAAAGTTCACTGACCAACTATCGCGGAGCTACACACATGACCAAGAAAACTATCTTCCTTTACACTGTTGTGCTGTCTCTAGGTGTCGCACATATCGGCAACGCCCAGCAGGAAACCGATGACGCGACGGAGCAACCGGCCGTCGTCGACGAGCAACCCGGCGACATCGAAGGAAATCCACCCGATCCCCAGGAAGATGTTGCCGAAGAAACACCGGGCGACATCGAGGATAAGCCTTCCGAACCGGAGGATGAATCACCGGAGAATGAATCGGATGACACTCCGGATACAGAAGGTGAAGAGAACTCCTCCGTTCAGGAAGGAGCGGGCATGGACGAAGGCGCTTCTGTCGAGGAGGATGACTCCTTTGAGGAAGACGATGAATTTGAACAGGAGTTCGAAGAAAACGAGGATGATGATGGCGCGTGGCGACCGAATATCTCCGGTTTTGTAAAGCTGGACAAGCGGTTCTTGACCTCCGACTCGGAGGTCCCGATGGTCGATTTCTACAGCAAGGCACGCCTCGAGTTGAAGACCTGGCCTACGGATAACCTCCTTGTCGTAGTCAGTGGCGAGGTGCGCTTCTATAGCCTGTCGGGAGTCTCCAGCTCTTCGGATCTGTCAGACCCGAATAAACAAATGCCGTTCGACGCCTTTCCCTGGGAGATCTACTTCAAGGCGCACGATCTGTTTGCTCCGGGGATTGATTTCTCTTTTGGCAAGCAACGGATCACTTGGGGTGCTGCGGACAAGCTCAACCCCACCGATAACCTCAATCCCGACGACTTCACGGACATTTTCGATTGGGGCGCAAAGATACCCTCCACCGCAGCGGTGTTGTCATACACCTTCCCCAACGACTGGTCTCTGGCTGCAATATGGCTCCCGTCTGTCCGTCCTGTTCTCCTGCCAAGGGCAGGTGGTCTCGACCTTGGTGGAGGCCAGGATCTGACTCCGCTGCTTGGCGGCGCTCAGGTGGTGGAACAGGAGGACCACATCGACACCGGCCCCTTTGATCTGAAACACTCCATGCAAGCGGTGAAGTTCTCAGGGAGCGTCCTGGATATTGACTTCTCATTGAGCTACCTGCACGGGTACGATGATCTCCCGGTGCCGACGGAGCTCACGATCACGCCGGTCGATGCCACCAGCGTCAGCTTGAGCACCACCTCTTCCTTCATGGAGCAGCACGTAATCGGAGCTGACTTTGCGGGTGAGCTCTTCTCGGTTGGGTACTGGGCGGAGGTGGGGGTGTTCATCCCCGAGGGCGCAACGATGCAGATCACCGCACCCGGCCCGACAGGAGATCCTGTCACGCAAGAACAGGTCGCGGTCGAGGACGAAGTCTACGTCAAGTATACGGCCGGGCTCGACTACACATTCTCCTGCGGGTTCTACGTCAATGTTCAGTACATGCACGGGTTCTTCGTGGAGCGCTCACGCGACGAGTTAAACGACTATCTGCTGGCCCGCCTGGAGTGGAAGTTCCTGGAAGACAAGTTCAAGCTCGCGCTTGGCGGGGGAGGCATGATTTCAGACTGGGATAATGTTAAGGAAGCGCATGGCTATGTGGTGATGCCCGAGTTCTCTTACAGGCCTTTCGACAATCTCGAGCTTGCGGTGGGCGCTTTCTTGCTCGACGGCGAGGGGGACGGGCTTTTCAGCGCCCTCGACGATCAGGACCAAGTATACGTCAAGGCAGTTGCCAGTTTCTAACCGCAGCGATCATTAAACAAGGAGCCTCTTTTGAGAAAATACGCTGAATTCGTAATTAAGTTTCGTATCGCAATTATCATCATTACGATCGGGATCACGGGCTGGCTCGGCTATCAGGCGTCAACCTTGACGATCAACAGCGATATCCTCAGTTACCTGCCACAGGACAAGGAGTCCGTGAAGATCTTCAACGAGGTCGGCAAGATCTTCGGCGGAAGTTCGATGGGCGTAATCGCGTTCGAGGCCGAGGACGGCGATATCTTCGACTCTTCGACGCTCAAGACCGTTCGCAATCTCACCGGGGAATACGAAAAGATCGAAGGTGTTCGCAACGTGATCAGCATCACGAACATTTTGGACATCAAGAAAATCGAAGGCGGTCTGGAGATCGGCAAATTGATTCCTCCGGATCAAATTCCAGAAACGAAAAAAGAGCTGGATTCCCTCAAGAGATACACGCTCTCCAAGGATATGTACTCGGGGAGCCTTGTTTCGGCGGATGGAAAGTACACCGCCGTGATGATTCGGCTCGAAGAAGGAGTCGATAGGGCTGTTGTCGGACGTTTCCTTCGCGACGCCACCGAGGAATTCAAGGGAGATCTCATCTCGTATTACGCGGGCCTGCCCCTATGGATGGTGTTCATCAATGACATCATCTTCGAAGATATGGGGCTGCTCATTCCGCTGGTGGCGTTTCTCGTGATGATCACCCTGTTTCTGAGCTTCCGGACGATTCGAGGTGTTCTGCTGCCGTTGGGTACGGTGCTGTTCAGCACCACGTGGGCAATAGGATTGATGGCCGTGTTCGGCGCTGACCTGACCTTGGTATCCAACGGCATGCCGGTGCTGCTCATTGCCATCGGTAGCGCTTATGGAATTCACATGCTCAACAAGTACAACGAGGTCGTCGGCGGTGGTGGTGAGTCTCCGGATAAGGGCCTCAAGCGCGCCATCGCCGAAGTGGGTTTGCCGATTATTCTGGCCGGCGTAACTACTCTGGCGGGCTTCCTTTCATTTACGACTTCCTATCTCACGCTCATTCGGGAGTTCGGAATATTCACGGCGATCGGGGTTCTGTGCGCCCTCCTGTTGGCAACCACATTTCTGCCGGCCGTTTTGTCATTATTGAAACCTCGGGGAGTACGGGCGGATCGTTTCTCGGGAAAGATCACGCTCGGAATGCGCTTGATGTCTGGTTTGGGCTCAATGGTCACAAGACATCCGCGCCTGACCTTATCTGGAGCTGCATTGATCGCGGTCGCCGCAGGTTTGGGCCTGACCAACATCAAGCGCTCGGTAAATATGGTCGAATACTTCGAGGAGGGAAGCGAGATCCGCATCGCCGAAGAGATGATGGAGGAGCAATTCGGCGGCGCCATGGTCGTTCAGATCCGAGTTCGCGGCCCCATAAAGGACCCCTTCGTGTTGAAAGAGATGCTGCGTATCGGGAAGTACCTCGATACCTTGCCCCACGTCAGCAACTCGCAGTCCGTTGCGGATCTCGTTTGCGAGATGAACCAGCAGATGAACGGGCGGTACTCCATCCCGGACAGCGCCGCCGGGGTCGGGAATCTGTGGATGCTTCTCGAGGGCAACGAGATCATGGACCAACTCGTGACCCCTGATGAGAAGGAGGCCGTAATTCAGGCCACCGTCGGCACCGTCGACAGTGGAGAGCTCATGAAACTGGTCGGCATCGTCAACACCTTTATCGATTCCGAGGTTCTTGAGAAATGGAACGTCGTGGCATTGAAAGCTGGCGATAAGCCATCCGGCGAATTGGAGAAAAAAAATCGCAAGCAACTGGTTGAACGAGTTGTAGAAATGGTGAGCTACGATGTTGCCGCCCGCTTGGGGAATGATCACAACTCGCTCGGGAGCATTGAAGAAACCATTCGCTTAGCGGCGAGCCGGAAGATCTCTCTTGGCGACAAGTCGCATATACTTGGGTCCGTAAAAGAAATAATGTCGTATCTCAAGGGAGATGAATCCGAGTTGGAGATAGACTCGGCGGAGATTCTTGCACGTCTCAGGGCCGGGACAAGTCAGCTTCTTGCAGGGGAGCGGTTCTCTTTGATCGACGTGAAGGCGCTCATTCAAAAGGAGCTTCCTGCAGAGGCTATCGAAGAAGACCCTGAGTTGGCAGGCGATATGGCCGCCTCTCTCGTGAGGTTGATGGACGATCGAGCAGAATCATTGAGGATTGAGGCCATCCTCTCCAGGCTCATATCATCGCTGCCAAATGACCTACAGTCTGATGACTGGCTCGTCGACGATCTGAACGGTGACCTCTGGGAATTGAACGATAGCCGCGTTGCTGTAGAACAAACCGATAATCCTGCGGTGTCCTCGACCGAGATCTCCCTCGCGGTCACCGGCATGCCGAGCATTTACAAAGAACTGGACGAAAGCCTGATAACGAGCCAGTGGCGAAGTCTGATGATCGCAGTCCTGATAGTCTTTCTCCTGGTCGCGCTACAGTTTCGATCGCTATGGGCCGGGACAATCGCCGTTATTCCGATCCTGTTTACCGTCTTGTTCAATTTTGGTTTGATGGGTTACTTCGGCATTCCGCTGGACATCACGACGATGATGATCGCGTCGGTTGCCGTGGGTATCGGCGTGGACTATGCAATCCATTTCCTGTCGCGACTAAGGATTGAACGTCAGGCAGGGCAAACAATCGAAGAGTCCTCGTTGGAAACGATGAAGACCACGGGCATCGCGATTACCATCAACGCGCTTGCTGTTTCCATGGGATTCATCGCCCTGATGTTCGGCAGCGTGGTACCGATGCACAATTTCGGCTGGATGACGGCGCTCACCATGATCGTGAGCGCGACCTCGGCCATGATATTGATTCCATCCATTCTCGTGCTGGCAAAACGTGGCAAGTTTCTGACCAGGAGAGGTAAAGGAACAGGTCGCTGCTGGCCCAAACGAGCTTTCTCCTGGACAGCATTTAAAAGGCGTCGGTCCATGTCCAATGCTACTTTCGATGAGGAATTGAATGAAACATGAAAAGATTGGTCTGGCTCTCGGGGGCGGATCGGCGAGAGGTTGGGCTCACATTGGTGTGTTTCGAGCCCTTGCTGAAGCCGATATTCAAATAGACTGCGTCGCAGGCACAAGCATAGGAGCGTTGGTAGGGGCCATATATGCCTCGGGGCGGATAGCACTGCTGGAGGAAGCCGTTCTCAAGATGGACTGGGGTCGGATCGTGAGTTTCCTTGACGTCGTCTTTCCCAGGTCCGGCCTGATCGATGGAAAAAAGATCGAGACGTTCTTTCGAGGACATGTTCAAAAAACACACTTCGAAGACCTTCGGTTACCATTTGCAGCCGTCGCGACCGATTTACGGTCGGGCTCGGCGGTAGTCCTCAAGAGCGGTGATCTCATTGAAGCTGTAAGAGCGAGCATATCGATTCCAGGGATCTTCACGCCTGTGGTACTGGATGGCCGAGTGCTGGTGGATGGTGGGTTGGTGGACCCGGTTCCGGTAACAGTTGCCAGAAGCCTTGGCGCGGATCGAGTGATCGCGGTCGATCTCAGTCACTCTTTGACGAAAAAGCCTCCGATGAAGACGGGCGGCGGCAGCCTGATGAAGAATGAGGACACCGAGGAAAAACAAATGTCCGTCTGGTTGACTCATCTGCGAAAGGAGCTGAACCAACGAGCAGAATCTGTGCATCCGATGCTATCTAAACAGATCAATATTGGGAGAAATGATAGCGCTACTCCCTCAATCTATGACGTTCTCGGAACTTCGATTGGCATCATGGAAGTACGGATAACGGAAACGAACTTTCAAATAGATCCCCCCGATCTGGTAATTCGACCAGAGTTCGACAATTTCATGTTCCTGGATTTCCATCGAGCAAAGGAGGCGATAGAGGCTGGATATTCGGCAACTCTGGTCGCTCTGGAGACATGGAAATAGAAAACCCCATGGCATTCATCGTCAATGCGCTCCTGTTCTTCAACTTCTATGCGTTTGGAGGTTGGGTTGTCGAGGTCGTTTTCAGATCTGCCAATCGGGGAAGGTTTGTGAACGCGGGGTTTCTGTACGGTCCGTTCTTGCCGATCTATGGTTTTGGGACGGTCACGGTGATTGGATTCCACACTCTTTTTCCTGACTCGAACATCATATTGCAGACGTTGGCCTACGGGCTGGCGATATCAGGAACTGAGTACCTGACCGGAACGATCTCGGAGAGATTGTTCGGGTTCACTTTGTGGGACTATCATGGCAACAGGCTCAACCTGAAGGGCAGGATCTGCCTGAAGTACTCGCTGCTTTGGACAGGAGCGGCGCTCCTTTTGGTGATGTTCATCCATCCCTTCGTTGAGCGTACCTTCTCTTTCATTGATGAACGGCATCGGGTATGGGTGGCGACCCTTGGGGCGGCTTATTTCCTTGTCGATGCCACAGTGTCGGTGATTGCCGTCACATCTTTCAAGAAACGCGTTCTTTACCTTCGCTCGCAGTATCTTTTTATCGACAACGAGAGGATTCAAAGCACAATTGGGTCTTTCAGAAGGCTGCTGGATGCGTTCCCCCGCCTGCATGTCTACCTTCATGGGCAGATCACAGGCGGTATCAAGAGCCGCGCTGAGAGTCTCTTGACCGTGTTCGGGGAGACGCCCAGAAAAACACGAGAAGAGGAACGCGCTAATGACGCGGAATACCTTCGCATCGTCGCAGACATCGAGCAAAACGAAGACTTCCTGCGGCTGAGAGATTTCAAGCATCATGATGACACCATCCTCAATCACGTCGAAGCTGTATCGTATCTGGCCTATCGGATATGCAAGCGCCTTCGTCTTGACTTCAGATCGGCGGCACGGGGGGGGTTGCTGCATGACTTCTTTCTCTATGACTGGAGAAACCATGACGCGCCGGACCTGCCTCGCGAGAAATACCATGGATTCGAGCATCCCAAAATCGCCATGGAGAACGCCGAGCGTCACTTCAAGCTGAACGAGATCGAGCGTGACATCATTTTGAAGCACATGTGGCCGCTCACGTTGGTTCCACCAAGGTACAAGGAGTCCTTCATTGTCACTTTCGTCGACAAATACGTGTCGTCACGAGAATTCCTTAAAGGAATGAGAAGTAACGGAAAGCCAAATGAAAAAAGAAACTACTGACAAGAAGAGTTCATTATTTCGCGTTGTGATCGCCCTGTTCTGCGCGCTGCTGTTCAGCGCGGGATGTAGCCTGATCGTAACACGAAGCTCATTGGAGACCGAGTGCAAGGATGAAGAAGACAGTAGGAGTTGCTACGCTCTCGCGTCGATGTGGAAGAAGGGACAGGGCGGGAAGAAGGATCTGGCCAAGGCGAGAATGTACTACGGGATAGCTTGCGAGAAGGGCGATTCCATGGCGTGCATCTTCGCCGGCAGGATGTGGAGAAAGGGAGAAGGAGGCCCGGCTGACGAGAGCAAGGCAAGATACTACTTTATCGAAGAGAAGAGACTTTCTGCTGTGAAGAAGTCCGATTGACCTGATTTAACAAGGGAGAACTCCGAACTTGCTTTGGTCACAGCGATATTGTCTTTCAGCAATTCTCGTTGCCTGGTTTTGCGCCTCGTGCGCAAGCGCAGAGAAGCCTATCAAGACTCTTCCAACTGGTTCATTGCAGGACACTTTCATAGGAGAGCAGGGGAACGTTCTTCGAAAACACGGTACACCGGACAGGGCGTATCAGAAATCCTTGGGAGTTACTCAATGGGTATACTGCGGAGATCTTGAGGGTTCGCTTGTCATCGAGTTTGATTCAGACGGTTCCGTCCTCTCCGCACAAAAAATCAATGACAGACGAGTATGCCCGCGCAAGGACGACCGAACATCTGGAAGGGAAAATGGTTCTCGGGGCGGCAAGGATACAACCGGTTATGACTGAAGGAATCACGAGTAGCTTCGCAACGAAGATTCACGTGCTTGCGCTTGTCCTCCTTGCTGCGTTTGTGGTTGGATTCCTTTCAGTAGGTTGTAGCAAGCCCTTTCGTGAGCGTGATTCCAAAAGTAATAACGGCTTTAAATCTCCAACCTTGACGGCATCAGGATCGACCGACGGACCCGTATGGGTACAGGTGGGTGAAAAGGCGGTACGAGCGAGCTTCTATTCGAACCGCCTTGGTGGGAAGAGCGAGATCATGCGCAGAAACGCAACGGTTGGTGCATATGGAGCATTGATCAGAAACGCAATTGACTACAAGCGCGACAATCCCGGGGCAAAAGTAGAGATACGCTTCGCGGTTTACAAAATGGACCTCGATCTCTTCATCGGCCGCCTGGCCGGTTCAGATGAATATGACTGTTGGAGCAACAGGAGTTCCGAGTGTCTGGATTCGGAGCGGCTCGCATTGTCACTGACAAGGGCGGCACAGGAAGGAATTTCGGTCAAACTGATATGGCAGAACCCCGGGGTAGATGATGGTCTGGAAGAGTTCTTCAAACGAACCTCGGACATGGAAAATCTCCAGCGCCGTCGAGTATACTGGCTTCTCGGCAACACAAAAGGCCAGCAGCATAACAAGTTCATGCTGGTTTCTCACTACAGAGATGATGATTTGGATTTCAAGGACACCGTTTACGTAAGCACCGCCAACACCGACTATATAGACTTCAGCAATACCGGATTACTCATTGATAACAATACGGGGCTTTATCTCGCCTACTTGAGGTATTTCGAGAAGATCTTCGACTCGGCCCACAAATTCAACGATCCAAAACTCAACCGGGAGAGTTTCTGGGGTCAGGTACGAACAGGTTCAGACCCGCACGACTCCGAGCCAACGCCATTCGCTGATTACTGCCATGACAATAACAACTTGAATTATAGCGACGGTGTGTTTTCGGCGTACTTCTATCCCATTCCGCAACACATAGGCAAGGACTGCTGGGATATCGATTTCAACCCGGTAGCCAGGCACGTGGAGGAGATGATCGATAGTTCATGGACAGATTCATGGGTAGACAACACTGTCAAGATTAACATGTTTCACTGGCGTCTTTATGAGGGTGGTTTTGCCTGGACATTGCTTTCAAAGCTTCAAAACGAATTTACGCCACGGTATATTTCAGTTGTTACGGCAAGAGACCGTCGCGATGCTCTTTGTGGAGAACTGTGTTCATGGGTTGACGATTCATCAGAAACCCACATGGAATTCGCGTTCGGTCGCCGAATACACGCGAAGGACTATTTGTTTGAAATTGAAAACGGACGCAACTCGAAGTATTTCGTAATTACCGGATCGGCAAATGCCAAAAGCGATGCGTTTAACTCCAAGGCAAATAACCAGCTCGTAGTCTGCGAAACAGGGGAGACGCGCCCGATTTATGATCGATATGTAGAGTTCTTTGATGGTTTACGTCGTTGATGATATGAACCAACACAGATTGAGACGCATGAGTTCAATACCCACCTCCCCCATTAAATTCGCCTTAACGCCACTTGCCGTCATCCTGGCATTGACCCTCTCTTCCTGTGCCGCCAAGCGCCCCATGTGGGCCGTAACGATCACACCGACCCCTGAGGCTGTTCAGGCGGCCATGGACCAGAATGCCTACTACCCTTACCGGGGGGACATCAATCCGGTTCACCTGCCCCAGTTCGAACCCCCCGTGAGGCTTCGCCCGTGCTGTATTTTCGGCATGGATGTAAAAGTCAGCGTGAAGAATATTCCGGTCCCGCTATATCAGGTTGTGAATATCATCGGAAAAAATGGGCTCGGACCACACACTTATGATTCCGGTTTTTTCGGCGGGCACGGCACGGACAAAAAGGCCGGGACCCGTGAAAACAACGGGATCATATATACCTGCCGGGGAGGGTTCATAGACACGGCCCATGTGCGGGATTATTCGGACCTGACAATCTTTCTTTTTTTTGAATTTTACAAAAACCTGGGCACCTCCTTTTCTATCGAATTAAAGGGCGAACTTGGCCCAAGGGTCATCCTGGTCGATCCCATTGAGGTCAGGGGAGATAAATTCGAACGGGCAAGGGTTGCAACGGTCCTGGCATCGTGGACAGCATTTCAGCTCTCCCTGTGGCATGAAATCGCCCAGTGGCACGGCTACAGGGAATTTTCCGTGATTTCCCAAGAGACGTCGGCATATTCCATGGAAGATGCATACTCAAACCTTCTCGGAATATCGATTGCCAATGGCCTCATCTACAGTGCCCTGCTCTTTAACGACAACCAGTACGCCAGGAACTTCGACACCTGGATCCAGGCAACACTGAAGGCTCTTGGGGCGGTCTCAAAAAAAGAGAGTCGGATGTACATGCAGCGAGTTGACGGTCTCTGGTGGGATTCAACAAAGCGGCTTCCGGATAAATTTCTTGTCCTGAAACGGAACTACGCCATGAGCCATATTCAAGCTCCTTTTCTGGTCCCAAATACCATCGAGTCAAATAAGAGCAAGCCTTCCCCTTGTTCCTCAAACCCAGCCCCGGCGATTATCGAACTTGAGGAGACCCTCTACGAGAGCCCAGTTTCAGACTGGATTCATATCCAACTGTTTGTGGATGCGGCATACAGGCAGACATTTGCCCCGGGGACAGCATTCAATACCCGGCCGGATGCCATCACACCGGATGAGTTCCAGGCCATCGCCGAGGCGGATAAGCGGGCAGACACCCTCAGCCTGCTGAAACGAAACGGCACTACCGATGAAAAGAAAGAGAAGGCGACGCCATAACGTTGTGCTGGAACCCCGAACGCCACCTTCTTCGTTCGTATGACCGGAACGATATAGGAGAGGGTGTTGGGGTTTCCTGCCACCGCGAGAACCAATGAATGCCTTTTCCTCAAAAACACATTTCCCTCCGGGCGTCTGATCGGATACAAAAAACATTCAAACCCGGATGGTTTCCGCTGTCCGCGAACGAAGCATCGGAAAAGGGGTTCGAAATGGCTTTCAAAGATCGAGATTTGACAGACATCCATAGCTTCACAACTGACGAGGTCATGTTCATCCTGGACAAGGCCGTCGAGATGAAGCGGGCCCTTGCCGCAAAGGATGTTTCCAGGTACCGATTGGCCGACGGGAAGGATCTCCTCGCCGCGCTGCTGTTCTACGAGAACTCCACGCGAACGCGAACGAGCTTCGAGATCGCGGCCATGCGCTTGGGCATGAGAACAACCGGGTTTTCGAGCACCGAGGGAACATCCGTGAAGAAGGGCGAGTCCCTCCGACATACCCTCGACATGTACGAAGCGTATCTTTGCGACGCCGTCATCATGCGCCATCCGCTGGACGGTTCGGCCAGGTTTGCCGCCGATCATATACAGGCGCCCGTCTTCAACGCCGGCGACGGCAAGCACGAGCACCCGACCCAGACGCTGCTCGATCTCTTCACGATTCGCGAGCATCTCGGTCGGCTCGATAACTTCGATATGGGGATAGCAGGAGATCTCAAGTACGGACGGACGGCGCATTCGCTGGCGATCGCGCTGGCCAAGTTCGAAGGCGTGCGCCTTCACCTGTTTTCTCACAAGGTGCTTGCCCTGCCGGATGTTCTGATGGAGATGATGAAAGAGCGCGGCGTGAAGGTGACGGTTCACGAGCAACTCGACGAGATGGCCGGGGCAACCGACATCATGTACCAGACCAGAATCCAGAAGGAACGCATGCCCGACCTGTCCGAGTTCGACAAGGCCAAGTCCATGAGTGAGTTCACCGGGGCGATGATCGGGAAAACACGCGATGGCTTCGGCCTGATGCACCCCCTGCCGATTGACAAGGCCGCTCCCTCCATTTCCTCGAGTCTGGATGGAAACCCGAAGGCGCTGTACAAGGTTCAGGCGGGAAACGGTGTCCCCACAAGGCTCACGGAACTCGCTCTTTCACTCGGTCTGATGGGAGATGATTTCGACGGAGCCCAGTGGAAGACCCCGGACTTGAACGGGGACTTCTTCGAGGAGCTCAACGTCGAGGACAAGCCGGTGAGAACCGATGTGTCCATACGTCCGCTTCGAAAAAACGGCGTGGTGATAGACCATATGCGACCGTACATGGAAGACGTTCTGGTTCGTATGCTCAAGGTCAGAGAGCGTCGTGACATCTACCGCGCGGCCACAGTGCGGTCGCTGAGCAGGCCGGAATCGATCAAGGGAATGCTGATGATCGAGGAGCGTGAGTTCACCGAAGAGGAGCTGAGAGGCGTCGCCGCAATCTCCCCGGGGTGCACCGTGAATATTATCAAGGAAGCCAAGGTGGTCAGAAAGATCAGATTGAAGTTGCCCTCGATCATCGAGAACATTCCTCAGATGGCATGCTCCAACAAGGGATGCATATCTCGCGTGGAGCACCAGGAGTCGGTCAAACCGATAATGTTGAGAGCCGGAGACGAAAAGGTTCGTTGTCACTACTGCGATCAGCTCATGACATCGGCGCAGATCGTTTGACTGGACGGAAAGGAGCAAGGGCAATGGTCGACGAGAGTACGCCCAGCGAGATCTGGTTTTTGACCGCGCGTGCCGACAGATTCGATTACGCCGATTCCCTGCTGGGACGCTTCATCGGGCTCCTCGAAGACTATCCTCTTGCCGACGCGGTTGGGCGCAAAGACGTGGTGCCCGTGAAGATCCACTTCGGGAGCAGGGGCGCCATACAGACCATCCGCCCCCCGTTTGTTGCAGAGGTCGTCAGGGCGCTGAAAAAGATCGGCGCCCACCCGTTTGTGACGGATACGGTGCGGATGCTGGGACATGAGTACCTGGAGGTCGCCAACCGAAACGGATACAACCGGGCCACACTGGGAGCCCCGGTGTTTCTGGCGGACGGGATCTTTGGAAATGACTCCGTAGAGATGGACGCCGGTGAACTCCTGGGAACGCAATGCGTTGCTTCCGCAATTCACGACGCGCCCTCGATGGTTGTCATCAGTCACGTCAAGGGACATATCCAGGCCGGATTCGGAGGCGCCATAAAGCATGTGGCCATGGGAGGTGTGAGCTCGCACCCCCGGCAAGGCACCTGGGAGAAGTGCAGGGGCAAGGCGCATTTCCTGATGGGGACTATTCCCGAGTGGAAGGGGGTCGATGTCTGTAACCTGTGTGGCATCTGCCAGAGGCACTGCCCCATGGGCGCAATCGAGATCGTCAACGATGAGGTGATCGTGTCGGACGACTGCTGGCGCTGTGGTCGGTGTATATCCGCATGTCCGGATCAGGCGTTGTTCACGCCCAAGGATGATAACTTGTTTCAGGAAGCGCTGGCGGCCCAGGCACGCACAGTGCTTGGCACCTTCTCGCCCGACAAGGTGGTGTACGTGAACTTCATGATGGAGATGCAACCCGAGTGCGACTGCATGGACATGTGCGATGTGCCCATGATCCAGAACGTCGGTGTGCTCGTCGGGACGGACCCGGTGGCCGTGGACGCGGCAACCCTCGACATGGTGGCCGATGCGCCCCTGTTGCTAGGTTCGCGCGCCGACCGGCTCATCCGGGATGGCTATGACGGTCGGGATCCCTTCGGAGCCGTCCACCTGAAAAACTCCTGGGGGCACGTTCGCCACGCTGCGAAGATGGGTCTCGGTCGGATGGATTACACAATCAAGCGGATTTAACGATCACGATTGCTTCATCCGGATCCAGCTGTGCTGACGGGTCTTTTCACCGCGCCCTTATGAGGGCGCGGTCAGGATGGCCTGGTGCCGAATGATCTCTGCGTACCGAACGGCCAAGCCCTGCGGGCTTCACTCCTCGGGCTCCCACTCTGCGATGGTGGTTCGTTCCTCGTGGTGTTTTCGTTGGTTGCGAATATATGCCTTCAACCCATCGTGGTTTTCCGGATCCACGGTTACGGCGTACACGCCGTCCGCCCATCCGAATGGCATATCGGGAAACTTCTTGTGCCAGGATCTCGAGCTGAATCCCTTTAGTTGACCGTACACGTCAGACAGCGCCATCGTAGGCCTAGTGCGAACGAGCAAGTGAATGTGCTCTCTCCAACCGCCGGCCTCCAGAATATACGCATCGAGATGGTGAGCTTTGACTTCGAGGAAGCCGAAAAGCGCGTGTTCGACCTCGGGTGTGGTGATGAAGTGCTCCCTTAACTTGGTGCGAAAGACCATGTGATACAGGAGGTTCGTGAACGAATGTCGCTGTTTCATGCAGATCGACTATCCGCGAAGTGTTTCATGGTCAACCGGAAAGCCCTCCGGGCTTGACCGGTAGCACCCGTTGATTTTGCAGGAAAGTAGGTCATCCTGACCGCGCCCTTATAAGGGCGCGGCGCGAAGGTTGGATCGTCAGGGTTTCCCTTTTTTCTTTGCCTTCTGTTTTGCCTTCTGTTTTGTCTTTCCCCTCGTCTTTTTCTTTGCCTTTTTCTTTCCTTTTTTCTTCGCCAGCTCGGCCTTGATTGTCTTTATTGCGCGCTTCGCCCGGTTGGCGATCTTCTTTGATTTGTCCTTGCTTGCCGTCTCGAGGGCAGGCATCACCGCGGGGTCCAGATCTCCTATTTTTTCGAGCGCCTCTACGGCCCTGAACCTGCAGTCGTCGTAATCGTCGTCGAGCGCGTTCACCAGTGCCAAAATGGCGTCCCTTGCGGGAGGACCGATTTCGCCGAGGATGTTGGCCGCGTTGGTTCTTATCCAGGGATCTTTGCTTTCGAGGCCGGCCATGAGCGCCGGGACGGCCCTGGCGCCGAAGGATGGCATCCTGGTGCGGATCTCGATAAGAAGAGATCTCTTGTTTCCTGCCTCGTCGTTATACGACAGAGCCCGGGTGGGGGTGTTCTTGCCCAGGTGCGCTATCAGGGCTTCGATGGCCGGATCCCCGAGCTGCATGAGGGTTTTCCAGGTCCACAAGCGGACCTTGCGATTCTCATCGGCCATGTTGGTTATGAGCGGTTCTATCGCGCTTTCGTCGCCAATGGATCCCAGTGCGCGTGCCGCAGCCGTCTGAACTCGGGGGTGATCGTCGCCAAGCGCCTTCACGAGTCGCGAGATCTCCGAGGTTGCTTCTGTCCCCAGATCTTTCAGACGAAGGGCAGCGGCGCGACGAACCCGGTGATCCGAGTGCTCCAGCAGATCGGCGGTGGAGGATGCGTCGGCTCTCGAGATAATGTCGATCATCTCGGATACTTCGTTGAGGACACGATTTCGCTCGTCGAGATTGGGATCAGGCAACTCCTGGCGTTCGGTACAACTCGAAAGCACGAGAACCGCGAAGATCGCGACCGCCTTGCACGCATACAATTTAGAGGGTGTTCTCATCTGGTTACGCAGATCACGCCTGCGATGATGAGCGCAAAACCTATCCACTGAAACCAGCCGATCTGCTCCTTGAACAGGACCATCGATCCGGAGATGACGATGAGGCCGGTCATGGAGACCATTATGGGATACGCGACGGAGAGAGGTATTTTGGTGAGCGCCTGGGTGTACGCGATGACGTTCAGGGCGAAGAGGGCCAGCCCTACGATAACGGGCCACGAGGTGAGGTAGTGTTTGATGGTTTCGCCGAGGCCGCTGATATTGTCCGCGCCGGTCATGCCCTTTTTCATCAGGACGTTGGCGACGCCGTTGAAGACTACTGCCACACCGAGCAGAACGAAGCCGCGATTCATGCGGGCACCTCGTTTCTCTCAAGAACCTTATCAGTAGATCGCATTGAGCAATTCCTTTCCGAAAAGGATGATCCCCGTGCAGAGCACACCCCATACGATACCGTTGAGCAGAAGTGGGATGTCGGTGAAGACCGTTCGTGTGGGATCGCCCCCCGATTCGGCGTGATAGACCAGATAAAGGTAGCGAAATATTCCGTAGAGGACCAGCGGCACGCTGAGGATCAACAACCTCGAACCCACCAGGGCGACCGTTCGTTCATCCACCGTGTAGAGGATGTAGCAGACCACCGTGGCCGCGGTCACGATGGAGATCATCTGGTCCAGAAACGACGTGTTGTAATATGCCAGGACCTTGCGGTGTTCCTTTGCCTTCTCTCCGAGCAGAACAACCTCGGCGCGTCGTTTTGTGAAACCGAGGAAGAGAGAGAGGGTGACCGCGCAGAGGATCAACCATGTGGACGGCATCACCGAGATGGCCGCAGCGCCGACGAGGATACGCAGAACGAAGCCCGCTGCGATGATGAGCACGTCGATTATTACCAGGTGCTTGAGCCCGAGCGAGTAGGCGAGGTTGAATATGAGATAGAGGCCGAGCACCATGGCGGAGGTGGTATTGAGGAAGGACAGGGCGATGGCCAGCGAGCCGACTGCGGCCAGCGCGAACCCGACAGGTCCGGTCCACAGTGGCAGCGTGCCTGCGGCAAGGGGACGTGTTTTCTTGGTCGGGTGCTGTCGATCCTCCTTCACGTCGCGAAAGTCATTGAGCAGGTAGATCGAGGTCGCCGCCAGGCAGAAGGCGGCGAAAGCTATCAGCGCGTGTGATATGGCGTCGATGTCTGTGGCCCGTCCCGAGAAGATAATGGCGGTGAACACGAAAATGTTCTTTATCCATTGCTTGGGTCGAGCCAATCGTAGAAGTGCGCCAAGTTTGGTCATGGTCGGTATTGATAGCATAGACTAGAACGAAAGAGGAGACCCCACCCCCGGCCCCTCCCCATTGCGGGGAGGGGAGCAGCTTGCCCGGGAGTTCCAGAATCTGTATAGCAGAGAAAAGGGGCCAAATCATGAAGCACGATGCCATTGCCGTGATCGATTTCGGAGGGCAATACGCTCACCTGATCACCACAAAAGTTCGCCGACACCGGGTGCTCGCCGAGATCCTTCAGCCGGAGGATCCCATTGAGAAATTTACACAATACAAGGGGATCATCATCTCGGGCAGCCCGGCGCTGTCGTCCCACGGGGAGGACTCCTCCTACACAAAAGAGATTTACGATCTGGACATTCCCATCCTTGGTTTCTGCTTCGGGCATCAGGAGATCGCGAAGCACTACGGTGGCAAGGTGGTGCACGGGGGGCTCGAGTGGGGCCGTGCCGACATGCATATCGTTCGGGATCACCCTCTGTTCAGGGGGCTTGGCAAGGTGGAGACGGTCTGGATGAGCCACTTCGACTCGGTGGCGGAGATCGGGCCGGATTTCGAGGAACTGGGCTACACGCTGCTCGGTGATGCGGGGAAGGTACATCACAACGCGGCCATCGGATCGGACAAACTGAAAAGGTACGGGTTCCAGTATCATCCCGAAGTCGATGACACTATTCACGGCGATGAGATGATCGCAAACTTCGTCAAGGATATCTGCGGGTGCAAAGACTCGTGGACCATGGACAATTACATCGATGAAAAGGTGAACGCCATCAGGCGGCAGGTGGGCGATCAGTCCGTGTTTCTCCTCGCTTCGGGAGGTGTGGACTCCACCGTGGCCGCAAAGCTGTTCGGCATGGCACTGGGCCCGGATCGGCTTCACATGCTTCACGTGGACAACGGGCTCATGCGAAAGGACGAGAGCGCGGGTGTCTTGCGGATGTACGAGGATCTGGGGCTCGGCAACAACCTGCATTTCGTGTCCGCAGCCGACGCATTTCTGGAGGCGCTCGGGATGGAGGTGGAGCCCGAGAAGAAACGGGCGGCCATCGGCAACACTTTTGTGGAGGTGTTCGAGCGTGAGGCGAAGAAGCTGGGTATCGAGGACCATCTACTCGGTCAGGGCACCATCTATCCGGATACCATCGAGACTGGCGGCACGAAGCGGGCGGACACCATCAAGACACATCACAACCGCGTTCCCATCATTGAAAAGATGATCGCGAGTGGAAAGGTAGTGGAGCCGCTCGCAGATCTGTACAAAGTAGAAGTTCGCGAGCTTGGCGAGAAGCTGGGCATCCCGCACGATATCGTCTGGCGGCACCCGTTTCCCGGCCCCGGGCTGGGAGTGAGGCTGTTGTGCTCCGATGGCAACGAGGACCAGAACGCCTGCGATGCGCTCGTGCCCGATCTCCAGGCGGCGGCCGGTCAGTACGGGCTGGATGCGATCGTCCTGCCCATCAAATCCGTCGGCGTCAAGGCTGATCTGCGTTCATATGAGCACCCGGTGATGTTCAGCGGCGCCGCCGACTGGAATAAGTTGGTCGAGGCCTCGGGCAAAGTCTTCAAGGAGGTCGCCGGGATCAACCGCTGCATCTGGAACCTCTCACCGAATGCCCCCAGGAGCGTACGAACACTTCGCGCCACGATTACCCAGGAGAGACTCGACCTGTTGCGCGAGGCCGATCACCTGATGATGGAAGGGCTGAAGCGGCATGGCATCTACCAGGATATCTGGCAATGTCCCACGGTGCTCGTTCCCCTGGAGATCGACGGAGAGGGTAAGGAGCTATGCATTCTTCGCCCCATCTACTCGGAGCGGGCCATGACCGCCGCCGCCGCGCCGCTGCCCACCGCGCTCATCGACGAACTTCGCGACCAGATTCTTTCCCTGCCAGGGATTTGCGGTCTGGCGATAGATCTCACATCCAAGCCGCCTGGAACCATCGAGTGGGAGTGAAACGCAACCGCCCGTTCTTGGAGTCCGACATACATACTATGCTATGATCTCGAGACTTATGGGAATCGGTGCGTAAACGGTATGGCGGAGAAGCAAAAAAACCTATTTGCTAGGCACACCCTGGCGGACGCGGGCCTGCGTCCTGCGGAAGTAGCGCAGCCGAATCCCGCAGCGGTGGGGACTGCGCGCCTGGGCCAGGTGGGAATCCTCCTCGGGCGCACAATGTCCATGATCTTCACCGCCCGGACCGACAAGGGCGAGTCATGGAAGATGGCGTACCGGTTCACCAACGGATCGTTGACATTCATCCTCATCTCCATGTCGTTCGTGGGCATGATCATGGTGTACCAGTCCACGGAGCAGATGGCCCGATCCATCGGGGATACATCCCTGGTCGGGGCGTCGTTTCTCAAGATACTGGTGCGTGTGCTCGGTCCCACTGTGATAGGTCTCCTCATCGCCTGCCGGGTGGGCGCCGGAATAGCCGCAGAGATCGGCGCCATGGCGGTGACCGAACAGCTGGACGCAATGCGTATGTGCGCGGCGGAACCCATCGAGGCGCTGATAGTTCCACGGCTTCGCGGAGGGATAGCCGCCGGGCTCACTCTGACAGTGATAGGGTCGGCGGCCGCGATCCTGGCCGGTTTCCTGACCGGGATGATCTGGTTCTCCATCAGCGCCAACGCGTACTGGAACCTGGACATGATAACCACCTCCGACGTGGTCCAGGGAATGATCAAGGCCCTGGTGTACGGAATCGCCGTGCCGATCGTATCCGGCGCGTGCGGTCTCGCAGCCCGGGGCGGCGCGCGGGGAGTGGGGCAGGCAACCACCGACGCGGTTGTGGGCTCGTCTCTTGCCATAATCGTCCTCGATTCGATTATCTCGTTGTTGGCCCATGTGGCGTCTGGGGGGATATGATAGATTTCGACAATATTTCCATAACCCTGGGCGGTCGGAGGATATTGACCGATATTTCGATTTCCATATCGGAAGGTGAGATATTCTGCATCGTCGGGCGCTCCGGTGTCGGCAAGAGCGTCATGATCAAGCAACTGGTCGGGCTCCTCAAGCCGGATGTGGGTTCTATCCGTTTCGAGGGCGAAGAGGTAACGACGATGACCGAGCGACAGTTGACGGGTCTGCGGCGCAAGTGCGGGATGGTTTTTCAGCATGCGACCCTGTTCGATTCCATGTCATGCGTGGAGAACGTGGCTCTTCCACTTCGAAAGCACCTTAAATTGTCGGTGGTTCGCGCGCGGGAACGCGCATTGGGGTATCTCGCGCAAGTGGGTGTGGAACATCTGGCGTATCGCGATCCGGCGACACTCGGGCCGGGCCTCCGAAAGCTCGTCGCTATCGCACGAACCATGACCATGGAGCCGCGCGCCATTCTGTTCGACGAGCCGACCACCGGTCTGGACCCGCTCGCAGCCAGGAAATTCGACGCTCTTGTCAATGGCGCTCTGGCCCGATCGCGTGTCACGCAGGTCGTGGTATCACACGACGTCAGGTCCATTTTCGATATCGCGCAAAGGGTGGCGATGCTTCACGAAGGGCGTCTACGGTTTCTGGGAACTGTTCAGGAATTGGCCCAATGCACGGATTCCGTGGTACGAGGTTTCATGGAGGGAAAACCTGAGAAAGTGGGTGTGCAATGAGCGCCGGCGGGCGTGACGAAAAGCATCTGGAATTCAAGGTTGGGGCGATGATTCTCGTAGCGCTGACCTTGTTGGTGACGTTCGTTCTCATCCTGGGCGACTGGCATTTCGGAGAGCGCAGGCAGGTGGACGTTTACTTCCAGAATCCGGGTGGGCTGACAGCAGGAGCCGTGGTGAAGGTTGCCGGCCGCAAGGTGGGTGTGATCTCCGAGATGACATTCCTGGGGCAGACCGGTCCGATTCATCCGGCCTCCGGGCGCCCTTCGTTGGTCAGAACACGAGTGGAGATCGACGAGGAAGTGGCCAGGACCATGCGCAAGGACGTCAGGTTCTACATCACCACAAAGGGAATGCTCGGCGATCCTTTCCTGGAGATCGATCCCGGCGTGCATCCGGAGACACTGGATCCAAAGATCCCGGTATTCGGCACCGACCCACCGCGCCTCGATCTCTTCCTGGCCGACGCTGCGGAGCTGGTGACCGGCCTCAACAGGCTCCTGCAAACCAACGCAGACAATCTCGATATCCTTCTGGGTGGCACGGCACGGCTCGTGGGGGAGCTGGAGGCCGCAGTTGCGGAAGATGGGGGCACGGGAGAGAGGGCCAGGATCGGAAAGATCATGGAGGGGGTGGAGAGTCTCGTGGAGGAGACCAGAACGCTGGTCCAGGGAGCGCAGGACAAGTTCATCGACGATCCGGGGGTTGAGCGTACCATGGACAACCTCGAATCGATAACGACCAAGCTGGACAGGGAGATCAATCCTCTCCTCAAGGACACGCGCGAGGCGCTCGCAATCATCGATCGCCTGGGTGACACCATAGGTCCGGAAGAACAGAAGAACATCAAAAACGCCCTGGCCAAGCTCGATGACATCGCGACTCGAGCGGACCGCACCCTCGCCAACGTCGACACCATGGTCGAAAAGATGCGCAGGGGTGAGGGCACCGTCGGCCAGCTCATGACCGACGAGGAAATCTACGACGACCTCAAGGAATTGCTCCGCGACATCAAACATCACCCGTGGAAGCTCATCTGGGAAGACTAGTCGGCGCTAGTACCTCAATTTTAGCAACTAACCTCAAGACGAATACTGAATGCATGAATAGATTTATTGACGCGAATCCCATGAGATTATACATTTTTACAGTTCTGTTGGTAACCTCGGAGGCCTGATGTCCACTGAAAATCGTCTTGGAGAGCTTCTGGTCAGGGAGAACATGATCTCCCTGGTCGAGTTGCGAAAAGCGCAGGAGCTTCAGAAAACCAGCGGGGACAATCTCGGCAAGAGTCTGGCCAAGCTGGGATTTGTTTCCGACAACGATGTGGCCGAGTTCATCGCCACACAGTACAACGTTACGTCCATTGATCTTGAAAAATACGAGATAGAGCACGGAATAATCGAACTCATCCCCAAGGAGGTGGCAGAACGCCACAAGATACTCCCCATCTCCCGGGCCGGGACCTCGCTGGTCGTCGCTATGATAGATCCCACAGACCTTCACGCCATCGACGACGTGAAGTTCCTCACGGGCTACAACGTGGAGCCCGTGGTGGCGGCCGAGGCATCCATCGAGAAGGCCATCGAGACCTACTATGCGGCCCCGCTGGCGTCATACGACGAGGTGATGGAAGGGTTCGACGACGAGGAGTTCGAGTTCGGCACAGAGGATGAGGAAGGCACCAACATCCTGGAGCTCGAGAAGCTCAGCGAGGATGCTCCGGTTATTCGCCTGGTCAATCTGATCCTCGTCAACGCCATCAAGATGGGCGCGTCCGACATCCACATGGAGTCTTACGAGAAAGCTATTCGCGTACGTTATCGGGTAGACGGAGTGCTTCACGAGGAGATGAAGCCGCCGTTCAAGCTCAGAAACGCGCTCATCAGCCGCCTCAAGATCATGAGCAGGCTCGATATCGCCGAGCGCAGATTGCCCCAGGACGGTCGTATCAAGCTCAAGCTCGGCAAGGGAAGAGAGATGGACTTCCGCGTGTCAGTGCTGCCGACCCTCTTTGGAGAGAAGGTGGTGTTGCGGCTCCTCGACAAGTCCAACCTGGAATTGGACATGACCAAGCTCGGATTTGATGCGCAGCCTCTTGGCGAATTCAAGAATTCCATCCACCAGCCGTACGGGATGGTTCTGGTGACGGGACCCACCGGTTCGGGCAAGACCACAACACTTTACTCGGCGCTCTCCGAGTTGAACAAGACCGACGTGAACATCTCCACGGCGGAGGATCCGGTGGAGTACAACCTGCACGGGATCAACCAGGTGCAGATGCACGAGGAGATCGGCCTGAACTTCGCGGCGAGCCTTCGCTCGTTCCTCCGGCAGGATCCGGACATCATCATGGTGGGCGAGATTCGAGACTTCGAGACCGCAGAGATCGCGGTGAAGTCGGCGCTCACGGGCCACCTTGTGATGTCCACGCTGCATACAAACGACGCCCCGTCGACCATCAGCCGGCTGCTGAACATGGGTATCGAGCCTTTCCTCGTGACAGCGTCCGTGATCATGGTTATTGCGCAGCGGCTCGGAAGGAGACTCTGCTCCGAATGCAAGGAGCCGGTGAACTTGCCGGAGGAGTCGCTGCTGCAGGCCGGTGTCACGCCCGAGGATATCGCTGCGGGCTTCCAGGCCTGCGAGGGTTCCGGATGCTCCCATTGCAACGACTCCGGTTTCAAGGGTCGCGTTGCGCTCTATGAGGTAATGGTGTTCGGCGAGGAACTCAAGGATCTGGTATTGCAAGGTTGTTCCACCGCCGAGCTCAAGGCCGAGGCGATTCGCCTCGGGATGACCTCCCTTCGAATGGCGGGGTTGCAGAAGGTCGGTGATGGCGTCACCTCTCTGGAGGAGGTGCTGCGCGTGACAGCCGCTGACTGATATCTTCGCTGCGAAGGAGAACTGAATTGGCAAATCTTCACCAGTTACTGAAGGCGATGATCGAGAAGGGGGCGTCAGATCTTCATCTCACCACCGGATCGTCTCCACAACTGAGGATTGACGGCGCCCTCGTGCCGCTGAAGATGGAGCCGCTGGCACCGGCGGACACAAAGCGGCTTTGCTACTCCATTCTCACGGAGGAACAAAAGGTACGGTTCGAGAAGGAGAACGAGCTGGATCTCTCGTTCGGTGTCAAGAACCTTGCTCGTTTCAGAGCCAACATTTTTATTCAACGCGGCGCTGCGGCGGGCGCCTTTCGGGCGATCCCCTTCAAGATTCTGACAATGGAGGAGCTCGGTTTGCCAAAGGCGGCCGATGCGCTTTCTCATCGCCCCCGCGGCCTGGTGTGTATCACCGGACCGACCGGCGCCGGCAAATCGACTACGTTGGCGGCCATAATCGACGGGATCAACTCCACTGAACGCTACCACATCATCACCATCGAAGATCCCATCGAGTATCTACACCCCCACAAGCGCTGCATCGTAAATCAGCGCGAGGTAGGGACGGATACAGGGGGATTTAAACAGGCTCTGAAGTACATTTTGAGGCAGGATCCCGATGTGGTGCTGATCGGCGAGTTGCGGGATCGCGAGACGGTGGAGGCCGCGCTGACAATCTCCGAGACCGGGCATATGGTCTTCACCACGCTTCATACCAACAGCTGTGTGCAGACAATTCACCGAATACTCGATCTCTTTCCACCGCACCAGCAAGCGCAGATCAGGGCGCAGATCTCGCTCGTGCTCCAGGGAGTGATGACCCAGCAACTGCTGCCGCGAGCCTCGGGGCCGGGAAGGGTGGTCGCGGCCGAGGTCCTCATTCCGAACGCCGCCATCCGAAACCTCATCCGCGAAGACAAGGTACATCAGATCTACTCGCAGATGCAGGTAGGGCAGGGAAAGCACGGGATGATGACTCTCAATCAATCCCTGTTCATGTTGTTGCAACGGCGACTCATCACCCTGGAAGAGGCGATGGGTCGGAGTCAGGATCAGGACGAACTGAAAGGCATGATTGCCGGCTCGGGATGATATGCGACATGAAGCATTTTTGACCGGGTGGGATCCGACAGGGTAAGATGTTGTAATTGAATCTGAAAGACGGGCGCTTCGGGTGAGTGATAATCAATGACTGAATATCGATACCAGGCGAGAAACCAGACCGGGAAGGTTGTTTCCGGCGATATCTCCGCCGATAGCGAGTCGGCCGTCGAAGCCAAGCTTCGCGGGCAGGGGCTCACACCCATCGTTGTCAAGAAGAAGCCTCGCAAGTTAAAGATCAGTTTACTGCGGGGCGTCAGCTCCAAGGATCTGAAGACCTTCACCCAGCAGTTCGCCACCATGATCGACGCGGGTCTCCCGCTCGTCCAGTGTCTGGATATTTTGGGAAACCAGAGCGATAATAAGTGGTTCGGAGCCAAACTCCTGGAGATCAAGGGTATGGTCGAGGGAGGTTCTACGTTCTCCGAGGCTCTTGGCAGGCACCCCAAGATTTTCGATGAACTCTTCGTCAATCTGGTCGCGGCGGGTGAGTTGGGCGGTATCCTCGACACCATCATGAAGAGGCTTTCCGAGTACATCGAAAAAAAGGAGCGCCTGGAGCGCAGAATCAAGGGCGCGATGGTCTACCCGATCGGAATCTCGGTCGTGGCGCTTCTGGTCATTGTTATCTTGCTCAAATGGGTCATTCCAACCTTTGAGGGCATGTTCGCCGATTTCGGTTCCAAAAAGGGGCTGCCCGCGCCGACGCAGATAGTCATCGATATCAGCAATGCGTTTCAGGAAAGCTGGTATATAATTTTGGCAGTCGGCATCGGAATCGTGGTCGGTTTCAACGTGTTCAAGCGCAGCAAGTTCGGGCGGCACTTGCTCGACCGGACAGCGCTCGTTATGCCCATCATCGGTCCGGTGGTGAGGAAGATCGCCGTGGCCCGGTTCACACGGACCCTCGGTACCCTGCTGTCCTCCGGCGTTCCCATCCTCGAGGCCCTTCACACGGTGAGCAAGGCGGCCGGAAACGTTGTAATCGAGAGGGCGGTCAATTTTGCCAGGGACCGGATTGCCGAGGGTCGGAACATATCCGAGCCCCTGGCGGAAGCGCGTGTGTTTCCGGGCATGGTGATACAGATGATCGCCGTGGGCGAACAGACCGGCGCCCTGGACGTCATGTGCAACAAGATCGCCGATTTCTACGACGAGGAGGTCGACGTTGCGGTGGCGGCACTGACCAGCCTGCTCGAACCTCTGATGATGGTTGTGATCGGCGGCCTCGTGGGAGGCATGGTCATCTCCATGTATCTCCCCATCTTCGAGCTCGCCGGCACCATTGAATAGCCGACCGATGGTCCCCATAGAAAACGCCGGTGCGGGTGGAGAAGAAGCTCGCCTGAAGCTGTTGGGCCGGCGTCTCGCCTGGGTCATGCTCCTGCGAGTGGCTCTGATCTCGGCCCTGCTCGGAGCCACCCTCGTGCTCAACTACGGCACAGTGACGTTCCTCAAGGCGCCGTCGCCCAGGTTTCTTCTTGGCCTCATAGCGTTCATCTACCTGGCGACCATCGGATATGCCATCTGGTATCGGACCGGAAGAAGGATGCTGCTGCTTTCCTGGATCCAGTTCGGGGTGGACTCCTTGCTGTGGGGGGGGCTCGCTTACGCCACCGGCGGGATCGCGTCAGGGTTCACGTTCCTCTTCGATCTGTGGGTAATCGTGGCTGCGGTGGTGCTTGGCGGACGAGCGGCGTTCATCTCGGCGGCGGGTTCCACGGTAGTGCTGGTCCTCATGGTGATCCTGATGGGGCCCGGCCGGGTCCAGCCACTCTCGGATCAGATGATGGCGGTGACCACCCTGAGAGAAACCTTGTACTTCCTGGGGATCAACGTGGCGAGCCTGTTCGTGGTCGCCGGGCTGGTGAGCTCCCTGGTTGCAAGGCTCGAACGGACGGGGCGTGGGCTCGATCGGGAGCGCATCGAGCGTGCTGATCTGGCCGCCTTGCACTCGGATATCATCAGATCGCTCACGGTTGGCCTGGCAACGACCGGGCAATCGGGTGAGATCCTGACCATGAACCCGGAGGGCATGGGCATCATCGAGCTGGAAGAAGGGCAGGTGGAGGGGCGCATGATCATGGATCTGTTTCCCGATCTCACCGGCGTGCTCGGTTCGGTGGATGTGTCGAATGCCAGGGGGCACGGTGTCGGGTTGACCCCGAGCGGTCGCAAAGTTCCGGTGGACTACACGGTGGCGCCCCTGGTTGCCGCCGATGGAAAGCGGCGGGGGAACGTGGTGATCTTCAATGACCTGACCAAGGTCAAACGCCTGGAGGCCGACCTGGAGCGAGCTCGCAAGCTCGCGGCCCTGGGCGAACTCGCCGCCAACCTGGCTCATGAGATTCGCAACCCCCTGAGCGCCGTATCGGGTTCATTTCAGATGATCGCGAGCCGGCCGGATCTCAACGCGGAGGAGTGCGCTCTTCGCGAAATCGTTCTTCGCGAGCTGAACAGAATGGAGCATCTGGTCAATGACATGCTGGAGTACGCCAGACCCAGAGATCCTGATCGACATACCATTAACGTGGGGAAGATGGTCGGGGAGGTGGTGGACACATTCGCGGTGAGCAAGGAAGCCGAGGGTTTGCAGGTGGATGTGACAATGGAGGACAAGGATCTGGAAGCCGGCCTGGACCAGGGACAGATCAAGCAGGTGTTGTGGAACCTCCTTTTGAACGCAGCCGGGTTTTCACAGGAGGAGGACGTGGTGGGGATCTTGCTCGCGCCTTCGGGTGACGACATGGTCATCGAGGTTTCAGATGAGGGGCCGGGCGTGCCCCTCGGCGATGAAAATAGGATCTTCGAGCCGTTCTTCAGCACCCGGGAGCGGGGACTGGGACTGGGGCTCGCCATATGTAAAGGAATAATCAAGGCGCACGACGGAAAAATCGAAGTCTTTTCCGGAGAAAACGGTGGCGCGGTATTCAGAGTGACCATCCCGAGGAACCTACCGGCGGGAGATTGATTGTTAAACGCCTCGTTCATCCGCCCTTGGCGCCGAATACCCGCGCAGGATCTGCGCGGGTTGTAGAATAGCCTGCCGGGCTTGATACAATCCAATCCGTTTTCTAGACTGCGCTGATGACCCTACGTTTGCCGGTACGTCTATTTTTGCTCATCGGGCTTTCCCTGGCCCAATCCGGATGTCCGCCCAATGTGTCGCCCGCAAGTCCCAAAACGGTCCACAGCGACAACCCGGCCGCGGAGGCGTCTTTCAAGCAGGCGCGGGACACGTTTACAGAGGGTCACCGCGAGATCGCCAAGCAGGAGTTCAACGATTTTTTGAGATTGTTTCCCGGGGATCCCCTCGCCTGGAGCGCGATGGTGTTCCTCGGCCGTATTGCGCTGGAAGACAAAAATCCGGATCTGGCGACAGTCCTCCTCGGTCCGGTACTGGAAAGGGAATCAGATGATTCGGTAGCGCGGCAAGCTCGTTTGTACTCGGGGATCGCGCTCCATCGAAGCGGCTCATCCGACAGCGCTGTTCGTATCCTGACCGAGTTGATGGGAAAGATGACCGATCACGGTGACAACCTGCTCCTGCTCGATACCCTGTGGCAGGCCGCGCGTGCCCTGAAGGATGATCGGTACACCGTGATGTGGCTGGACGGTTTCCTGGATATCGGCCCTGCGAAGGACGCGAGGGAAGATGCCATGCGGGAACTGCAGATAATCTGCGACGGGATCTTCGACGTGGTGTTGCTGAAAGAGCTGGGCTCCGATCTCGACGCGGAAGGTGCGGCGTGGCCGCTGGTCATGTCGCGCCTTGCGTGGATCAGGCACAATGAAGGTGATCTGGACGCGGTGGCCGATATCCTCAAGGTGGTGAAAAAGGCGGGGCGCGATCAGGACAATGCCGTGGCGGATATCATCGAGGTGCTCGATGACAGGACCACAGTGGACATGGGAGCGGTGGGTTGCCTGCTTCCGCTCACAGGACGTTCCCGCCTGGTCGGGCAGACCGTGTTGAAGGGCGTGATGATCGGTGTGGACGCCGTGAGGTTCGGGGATGCCAATGAGTCTCTGTCCGTCGTGATTCGCGATTCCGGTAAGGGTGCTTCCGATGCGGTCGACGCCCTCGAGGATATGGTCCTCAAGGAGAACGTGGCGGCTGTCATCGGACCGATGGACACCGCTGTCTCGAAGGCCGTGGCCGTTCGTGCACAACAACTGGGGGTGCCGATTGTCCTCCTGTCTGTGAAAGAGGGAATCGGCAGGACAGGGCCCAACGTCTTTCGGGGGTTTCCATCGAACGCGAGTGAGGTGAGGGCGTTGCTGGATACCGCGTCACGCAAGGGCGGCACAGCCTACGCAATAATGTATCCCAGGGACGGCTACGGTCGCGCAATGCGAAGCGCCTTTGCGCAAAAACTGGGAGACATGGGCGTGGAGCCGGTGGTCGAGGTAGGTTATTCCCCCGATGATACCGATTTTATGCAGGAGGCATCAGATCTCTTCGAGGCCGAGTTCGACGTGTTGTTCATTCCCGACAGGGCCTCTCGGATCGCCCTGATTGCCCCCGCTCTTGCGTCGAAGGGAATCTGGTCGACCGTTTCCTTCGAGCCGGCGCCGGGATCCGGGCGGGCAGTACAGGTTCTTCTTCCGTCGATCGGATACTCGACGGATCTGGTTCGCAGGGCCGGAAGATATCTTCAGGGGGCGCTGGCGGCAAGGCACTATCAGGCCGATGGCGGCCCTTCCGCTTCCCGGTTCGACGATCGTTTTGCGGATGAATACGGCGTTCGCCCCACGTATTTCTCCGCGCTGGGGCACGACGCGGCCGTGCTGGTGGCCGGGGCAGTGGCCGATGGAGTCAAGGGGAGGGTCGGTATCAGACGCTGGATTCGCGGTCTGGGGGAGGATTCCGTTCTCCCGTTCGCCGCGCCGTTCAGGGGATTCGATTCCAAAGGAGAGACTACCGCGTCACCATGGATACTCATGCTGAACGGCGAGGAGTGGGAGTTGTTGCGATGAGTCCCATGAGAGAGCGGCGTGCGTCCTGGAGAGATATGGGGTCGCTCTTGATGGAAAAGAGAATCATCGTCTGCGTGGGCGCCGGCGGAGTAGGAAAGACCACCCTTGCGGCTGCCATGGCGGCAAGGGCGGCGAGGGCGGGTCGGAGGGTTGCATGTCTCACAATAGATCCAGCGCGACGTCTGGCCGATAGCCTGGGGGTTGTGGATGAAGGGAGAGACGCGAGGTTCAGGGACATAACGGAGGTTCTCGGGCCGGACGTTCACGATGGCGGTTTTCTCTCTTTCGGAATGCTGGATCCGGTGGAGACCTTCAACCGGTTTGTTCACGAGCGGACTTCCGATCCACGGCGTGCGGAGCAAATCCTCGAAAACAAGCTTTACCGGTACGTGTCGGGATCGTTGAGCGGCATGCAGGAGTACATGGCCCTGGAGAAGTTGAGCGAGCTGGCGAGCGACGAGAGCATAGATCTCATTGTGTTGGATACGCCTCCCACGGCGAACGCGCTGGATTTTTTCACCGCGCCCAGAAGGATGATGGAGGCGCTCGATGGGCCGCTGGTGCGCATGATGCGTCGCGCTTACGGTGGGCCCGGACGGATAGGTTTCGATATCGTGGGCAGGTGGGCTCAGATTGTGATGGGAGCCGTTTCTCGAATCACCGGAGCGGATCTGCTCGGGGAGATAATGGGGTTCGTTGACGCGTTGTCGGATCTGTTCGGGAGCTTCTCCGAACGCGCCATGACCGTGGAGAAGGTCCTTCGCAGAGACGATGTGGCGTTTTGTCTGATAACCACGTCGGACAGGGCCACCTTCAGGGAAACGCGGGAGTTCTACAAGAAGCTGGGGGAGATCGGCATCGCCGTGAATTCGCTCATCTTCAACCGGGCGCACTGGCCCGAGGCGGACGAGCCTCCGGAGGATTTACCCCGAGAGACAATGGAGACTGTACGAGCGCTGAACTCCCGGTGGAACGAGGCTTTTAAAAGGGAGAAGAAACTGGTCGACAGGGTGAGCGAGGCGTGGGGCGCTCTCGACACGGTCAGCGCGGTGCCCATACTTCCATGCGGCGCCGGTCGAATTGACTCCCTCGACAGGATAGCATCCTATCTCTGACCCCCCCTATTTGTACCTTCTCATCCTGAAGACCGGCTGGGATCCTATCTCCACGATGAAGTGAAACGTGAATTTTACGAGGCCGTCGTTCTTGTCGCGCAGGCCCGGAGGAACGTTTGGAAACGGCGCGGCGTGGTCCACGGCGTTGTACGCCTCGTCGTCCAGAAAAGGCGCGCCGCTGGGGTCCATCACGTACAGGTGTTTCAGGGTTCCGTCGGCTCGAAGGACCACGAGCAGAACCGTGATGCGATCCTTGAACCCGTATACGTTGCCGTAGGGATCACGCTTCTTGTACTCGACGCCTGGATGCCAGGACTGCTCGACCTTTTTCTTCACTCGATTGAAGAACGATGCGTAGTCCCATCCGGAAGTGTTGAGCGCGGTGCTGTCCCCGTCCACCACATCCTTCAGGCTGTCCAGCCCGGAGCCTACGAGGGCCTGGGTCATGGCCTGCATGGACGGTTTAGTGTTGATGTTTTCAAGAGAGGGCGGTGCGCGGAACTCGGCGGAGACGTCGCCCTGATCGGTTCGCGCGAGATCGGAGGGGAGGGGGCCGACCCCGTGCAACTCCGATATCATTCCGCCCGGCATCGTCTGGGAGTCCTGTCCCTGGCCAGGCGCCTGCTGGCCCGCCGAGCTGGGGCCGGTCCCCGGAGCCTGTATGCGAGATCTCGATTCTCGCTCCACCTTTGAGTCGTACTCCGCCAGAAAACGGGCCTTGTCCGGCTTCTTGCGATTCGGCGACGGGTCGGTCTCGACAACCTGACCTTCCGGGATCTCCTCTATCGGCTCGTACTCTTCCAGTTCCTCCTCGGGGGTCTTCTCCTCTTCTTGCTCTGTCGCGAGGGTACGGTTCCAGATATCGACCTGGAGCGGGGAGGGCTCTTGCGGGTCCGGCTGCAGGGAAATGATCAGGTTCAGGAGAGGTATCACCACTCCCGCGTGGATCAACAGCGCGAGCAGAACAAAAACGATTAAGTGCTTGAAGCGGCGCTTTTCGCCCGGCATTTGTCTTCCTCGGGAACCTGTCCATGACAGAGCAGGTCAAGCCTTCCGGCAAGGAGACTAGTCCTTGGGCACCACGCCCTTCTTCTTGGCCTTGTCGCAGGCGCGCTGCACGCCGGTCGGATTGCCGTCGATGATGAGCACCTTGAACTCAACGCGCCGGTTCTTCTCCCAGGCGCCCTCGTTGTGACCCTGGTCTACCGGGCAGTATTCGCCGTAGCCCATGGACGTAAGTTTATTGGTCTTGACGCCCTTCTTGACTAGGTAGGTCACCACCGAAGCGGCGCGATCCGCCGTGAGGCGCAGGTTGTAGTCGTCGTCGCCGCGCTCGTCGGCGTGACCCTGGATAGCGATCTTGTTGATCTGCGGGTTGTTGTTGATTGTAGCGGCCACCGCGTTGAGAATGTCGTACGAGATCTCCTTGATCTTGGCCGAATCGTACTCGAAGTAGACCTTCTTGAGGATCTTGATGTCCGTTCCGGTGAGGATCACGTCGCCCTGATCCGGGCAACCGTCCTTATCGTCCTTGCCGTTGTATGTCTCGGGCTCGTTGGGGCACTCGTCGTCGACGTCCGGGATTCGGTCCCCGTCGTTGTCGGGATCCGGACAGCCGTCTTCGTCTTCCCAGCCGTCGATGTCCTCGGGCTCGTTGGGGCAAATGTCGTTGACGTCGAGGATCCCGTCCTGATCGTTGTCCTCATCGGGGCAACCGTCCTCGTCCTCGAACTGATCGAGATCTTCCGGATCGTCAGGACACTGATCGGCCTCGTCGAGGATGCCGTCGCCGTCGCGATCGTCCTCGCCGCGCTCCGGGCAACCGTCCTCGTCCGCGTCCCCATCCATGTCCTCGGGAACCAGCGGGCAGTCGTCGTCCACGTCGAGGATGCCGTCCCGATCGTTGTCCGGATCGGGGCAGCCGTCCGCATCCGAGAATCCGTCGAAATCCTCGGGATCGTCCGGGCACTGGTCGACGTCGTCCTTGATGCCGTCGCCGTCACGGTCGCCGATGGAAGGCTCGAACGCGAAGCCGAGGAACATTCTGTGCTCCATGCTCTGGAAACCGTAGCCGGCGTTGTCGCCCCGGGACCCCGCCACCGGGATACCGTGGGCGTATCCCGCCATCAGGTAGGAGCTGCGCTCGACAAACACCTTGAGACCGATGTTGCCCTCCATTGATAAATAGGCCATGTCGCTCATGTTGGTCAGCAGGTGGTTTCCGTAAACCTCGATTACCGCTTCCATCACGCCGGGGACCAGGACGAAACTGTTGCCGAGTCCGAATGTGAGCATTGGGCCGTACTTGAACAGAAGCGGGTTGTCGGTGGGCATGGTCCAACCCTCAACGATGGCCTTGTCGTTGAAGCTGTCGTGAAGGAAGTTTTCGCTTTGGGCTCCTATGGCATAGCGAACGCCCACGTTGAGGGCGCCTCGGTACCAGGACCGGGGCTCGATATCGAGGATCATCTTTCCGGAAACGGCGCCGCCCCCGCCTTCGCCCATGAGCAGGTCGGGCTTGCCGACCGGGGCCTGGTACTGGATGACCGTGCCCAGTCCGAAGGCGTGTCGATCCGCCCGGATCCAGCGCAGCTTGACGTGGAGGGCGATATCGCCGATTCCGCCCGGTGTGGACCAACCCATCTTGTGGTGAGTGTCATCCCCGGCATCGTGCCCGGAGTATCCGTCTCCCGACGGGATGACAATGGGAATCTGTGCGCCGATGACAATCATGTCCATCAATCCGAAGTTGAACACCAGCACCGAGAAAATGTAGTTGTTGATGGTCGTCCTGTCGTAGGCGTCGTCGTCGTCGAGTTCCGGACCGACCCAGCCGTTGAACCCGAAATCGAGTATCAGGCCGACCGAGATGGCCAGGTGCGGAAGGATTGGAGTGCCGTCCACCGTGAAGTGGCCCTTGGTGTCGACAGCGGGACGGAAGAGTCTGGACTCCATTCCGGCTCCGTCGTCCACCAGGGGTTTGTGCTTGGCAGCCCATGCCTGCGAAGAGACAAACAATAAAAGGGCGGCGGTAATAACTGTGACCACGCGGTTACGCGAACTCATCATTTCGACCTCCGAATTCGGCGAACTGTCGATTTTCCTTGGTATTTCGAAACTTCCGCAAGCTATAGCACAGCGAATGTCATTGTCAATTGATCTGTAGCTTCATTACATGGTACAAAATCGAATGTGAAAAATCGACATTTTCATTGAAGAAAAACGGGGGATAGTCGGTCAAAAAATATTAAAGAAGAACCTGAAAATCAATTTGCGTTATTATTGACTTGGTTTCCGGGAAGAATTAGTGATTGCATCGCACTTGAATTAGCTTAAGAATAAGAGTAATAAATCAACAAATAACTTCAACAAAGAAAAATATGTCGGGGCAACGGCACGGTGCTGTGCTTTTGACGAAAGAGAAAAGAAAGGAACCAGGAGGAAAAAATGACAAGATTTAAAAGCTTAGTATTGGTCATGATGTTCGCCTTTACGGCATTCATGGCGTCTTCTTGCGATGAGATTACCAATGTCTCGGAGGGGCTCTGCGGACCCTGCGGCGATGTCTACGCCGGCGACGGATTCATCTCCGGTGACGCCCGTCTCGACGGTATCTTCAAGGCCGTTGGTAGCTTCGGCAGCGCCACCGCCGCCATCGACGGAAGCTTCAAGGCCGACATGATGGCCCTCGGTGAGGTATTCGGCGTGGCCGACATGGAGGGTATGAGCACAGCGGATCTGACCGCGGCGGTCAAGGGCGCCATCAATGCCGAGATCAATGCCAACGTCAGTGGCAGCCTCGAAGTGGTCTACCAGGAGCCCAAATGCTCCGCCAGCGTTTCCGTGGCGGTAGAGGCGCAGGCTTCCTGCGAGGCCTCCGCCGGCTGCGACGTGGAAGTGGATCCCGGCGAGGTCTCCTTCGAGTGTTCCGGT
>JAUVDV010000115.1 GCA_030595125.1 Deltaproteobacteria bacterium | reverse complement strand
GCCGGACAACTCGACGATTCCTTCGAGGACAGGACGCTGTTTGCCCGCATCGGTCCACTCTCCGGAAATGCCCGCCATCGATTGATTCGACAAGTGCTTCAAGGTGATGTCCATCTCAATCTCCTTTTCTTCTGTAGGTTTCTGTTTTGAAAATGAGGCCGAAGCGTAGGCCCGAGGATCCCTTGTGTCAACGATTGTTGATGCGGCCCTCACGCCGGTTGATCATTTTTCCTCGCTCGGCGATACTGAACATGAGCTGACAGTAAATCTTTCCTGCCGTTACACAATGGCTTGACGGACTCACCACCCGTGACGGAGAGAGGTGCCGGAAAGTTCAAGACAAGGACCCTTGTATTCCGCTGCGGTTGCGCAGTCGGGTGGTACCCGACTGTTTGTGCCGATGGGCGGGTGGGTTTCTCGCAAGGGTCCAATCCATTCGCCTTTTTTTTTGGCGCAAACGGAGGGGAAAGTGAAAAAGTTATCTTGGCTGATGTTTCTTGCGGTGGTTTTTCTGACGTCTTCGGTCGCGGTAGCTCAACAGGATTCACCGTCGAAGCAACCGACAGAGACACAAGCGGCCCAGCCTCCTACCCAACCTCCACAGCCCGTGCCGGTCATTCACACAGACCAGGGAGGGTTCCCGCCTGACTATTGGTTTGCGGTAAAGCTACTTGGCAAGCCTCTCATGGATGAGTGGTCGCAGTACTTGCATAGAGGCGCAGCTCATCCGCAGGGCTTCCCCGGCTTTCTTCACTCCATGTGGAGCACCGCCGAGGAGAAGGCGAGACAAGTAAAGATAGTTGGTATCGTGGGGTTGACGACAGGTCTGGTAGTAGGCGGGGGGTTGCTCATCTACGATATAGCTGCTGAGAAAGACCTATTGCCCTGGATAATGGACGGCGGGATGGCCGTATGCGGCGCTCTCATTGTTGCAGGTGGGATAATGATCATCGTCGCCGGCAAGCGTCTGGGAAGGCTCCGCAGGAACCTCAGACGCCTGAACTTGCAGGTCGCCCTGGCGGGTCCGACGTTGAGCGTTGAGTTCTGAGTCTATTTGAAGGAGAGAAGTTACTTGATCAGGTCTATACACAAACAGGGGAGGACAGCATGACGATGTGTAAGTTGGTTCTTGTGGCCGGGTTGCTCGGACTCACGGGCGGGTTGCTCGGATTCGCGACCGGGTGCGAGGAGGAGGAGGAGTACGTGATATGGGAATGTGAATTGGAATGCGATTATGAGGACGATGATGGCTACTACAACGTCACTTCCTATTTTGATGCTTGCGACATTACCGACGAAGACTCTATCGAAGATGATATCGAAGATGCCACCGATGATTTAACGGACGAGTTGGAGGAGGAAGGCTTCTACGGCGTCTCGTGCAGTGGCTCATGCGAAACAGATGATGAAAGCTGCGAGCAGGAATAGGTAATGGGCGACTCTTCATCGGAAAAGCCCGCTTCCGGATCGGCCGAGATGGTCGGTTCCCGGCACAATACTCTCCTGGTCGTCGACGACGAGCCTCGTATTTGTAAGCACATAGCGCGATTGCTGGAGAAGTCCTTCGACAGCGTTCACACAGCCACGTCACAGAGTGAAGCGGAGCAGGTCCTTGGCGAGGAGCGTGTCACACATCTGATCTGCGACTACAATCTGGGAGATGATTCGCCGTCGGGCACAGAGCTGATCTCGGAGTGGCGCGGTAGATTTCCGTCGATCGGCCTGGCCGTATTGTTCACCGCATCTGCCGCGTTCCAGATAAAGATCTTGCCGGGCGTCGACAAAGTTTTCTTCAAACCGAAGGACATCCCCAAGTTGATCGCAATGTTTTCCGGAGGGAAGTAGGCGGGTAGGGGGAGATAGGATTCACGATCAGAGTCCTACCAGATCATTAGTAAGGATACCGGCGTCGACCAGCTGCGCACGGGTGCCGAGGGCGGGGATGCCGGGGTTTAGCTTGTGGCGGGTCATCTTCTCGGCATTTCGCGCGGCGTGAAGAAGAGTTTCTATCTGCTCAAGGTCCAGGCCCGGGAAACGCCAGTCCCTCTCCTGTCGGGCCAGCCCCACCAGGTTGCAGATCCCCGCCTCCGTCAGGGCATCGTCGAACAGAGAGCCATAGTCCATGTTCGCGTCCACGAACCGCGAGACCATCTCTATCGTTCCCACGCGGAGAACACTACCCGTGTCCGGATCCATGCGACCGTATGTGAATGGCGCGCCGGTCCATTGTTGCAACTCGTCCTCGTCGTTGTGGGAATTCCCCACGCCCCAGAGATCCGGTGTCGGGACTGCCGCAATTATCGGTCTGAACGCGTCTTGTGCGTCCATCCTCGCGCCAAGGGTGAAGGCCAGCTGGTAGACCTCGGTCTTGGACAGCATCTCCATGGGGTTGGTGTCCACCTCGCCGTCTCCGCCCTTTTGATAGAACCTCAGGAAACGATCCTCGCACTCGTTGCCGGTGCCGTGCCTGACGCCGCCCCCGGTGAGCCTGTTGTAACCTCGTCCCAGAGGAGCCCGCAGGGTAGAGCGAATGGACCCTTCCACCGTCGGGTTGTTCTTCATGTGATTTGCGATCTGCGCGCGATCGTACCCGGCGTCCTTGAGGGAGCGAACCAGCTCCTTGACCACCGATTTGTACACCGGTGTGAAGTCGCCCACCGCGAGCCTGCATCCGATGGCGGCGGCGAGATCCCGAGCCTGCCGGGTCTGGCGTGGATCGGTATGGATTATGGTGTGGCAGAGGGTGACCCGCTCGGGTCCCAGCGCCGATACGAGAAGTCCCGCCATGACCGCCGAGTCGATTCCTCCGGAGATGTCGAGCTGGGCTCTGTCGACACCGATATCCTGGTGGTAGCGCGCGATGGCCGCGACCCGGTCGTCGATCAGGGCTTGCGAATTGACAACGGGCATTTGAAGCCTCCTCGTTGTTCTATCTTGAACTCAAGAGGCGGGGATGTCGATACGTTCTATCTCAATGGCGTGTCCGGTGGAAGGATCGGCGATGATCTCCACGGCCTGAAAACGCGCCCCGCTTTTGGCCGGCTTGAAGGATTGGGGCATGCCTGTTTTGAAGCGCTCCAGCACCAGCTCCGTGCGCATCCCGATCACCGAATCGTGGGGGCCGGTCATCCCGACGTCAGTGATGTAGGCGGTGCCGTCTTTCAGGATTTGATCGTCCGCCGTTGGAACATGGGTATGGGTTCCCAGGACAGCGGTGACACGCCCGTCCAGGTGAAATCCCATGGCCCGCTTTTCGCTGGTGGCCTCCGCGTGAATATCCACGAGGATGATCTTTGCCTCGCGAAGATCCCTGAGCGCCTCGTCCACGGCAACGAACGGATTGTCCGCCGGATCCATGAACACCTGGCCGATGAGGTTGACCACCCCGACTGGAACGCCCGCGACGGTCTTGAACAGGCCGTAACCCGCCCCGGGTTGACCCCTTGTGAAGTTGAGTGGACGCAGCAGCCTCGGCTCCGAGTCGATGTAATCCTTGAGATCCCGCTGTCGCCAGACGTGGTTGCCGGTGGTGACAACATGGACGCCCAGAGAAAAAAGCTCCTGCGTGAGATCTCGCGTGATACCCACTCCGCCGGCCATGTTCTCCCCGTTGGCCACCACAAAATCTATTTCGCGATTGGCCACGAGACGAGGCAGCTGCCGCTTGACGGTGATCAGACCGACCTTGCCCGCGATATCACCAATGAAGAGCATTTTCAGCATTGACATGGCCGGATCCTATTTTGCTGTCGCCTGTGCTCGGGTTTCGCGGATGACCGTTACCTTGATCTGCCCCGGATAGGTCAACTCGCTCTCAATTCGCGCGGCGATATCCTTCGAGAGCATCACGGCGTCGTTGTCGTTGATGCGCCCGCTCTCAACGAGCACCCGCACCTCCCGACCGGCCTGAATGGCGTATGATTTGTCAACGCCGTTGAAGCTCCTGCATATTTTCTCGAGATCTTCGAGGCGCCGAACGTACGACTCGAGCATCTCCCGCCGAGCTCCCGGGCGGGCGCCGGAGAGGGCGTCCGCTGCGGCGACCAGGTGCGCGATGACGCTGGTGGCCGGCTCGTCCTCGTGGTGGGAGCCGATGGCGTTTACAATAAGGTCCTCCTCACCGTGCTTCTTTGCAAACTGAGCGCCGATTACCGCGTGGGAGCCTTCTACCTCGTGGGTCATCGCCTTGCCGATGTCATGAAGAAGACCGGCCCTGCGCGCCTTCCGCTGATTGAGGCCGAGCTCGGCGGCCATCATCCCGGCGATGAAACCACACTCCACCGAGTGGCGCAGCACGTTCTGGGCGTAACTGTAGCGGTACTTGAGCCGACCGAGGAGCTTGACCATCTCAGGATGCACGCGAGCCAGCCCCAGCTCCAGGATTGCCTGCTCCCCGGCTTCCTTGACGGAAGCGTTGACATCGTTGCGCGCCTTGTTGACCACCTCCTCGATTCTGGTGGGGTGAATTCGCCCATCCTGGATCAGGCGCTCGAGGGACAGACGAGTAGTCTCCCTGCGGATGGGGTCGAATCCGGAGATAACCACGGTCTCGGGTGTGTCGTCGACGATCAGATCGATGCCGGTCGCGGCCTCGAGGGCCCTGATGTTTCTTCCCTCGCGGCCGATGATGCGGCCCTTCATCTCGTCTGACGGCAGGTGAATCACGGAAACGGCGCGTTCCTGAACGTGCTCGCCGGAATAGCGCTGGATGGCCATGCCGATGATCCTCTTGGCCTGTGTCTCCGCCTCGTCCTTTGCCTCTTCCTCGATTTGACGGACCATGATGGCCGCAGATCGTTTTGCATCGTCCGTGATGCGCTGGACGAGCTCTTTTTTGGCCTCGTCGCGGGTCATGCCCGCCTTGCGCTCCACCACCGCCTGGGCGTCCTCGATCTTTTGATCGAGTTGGTGTTTCTTGTCCGACAGGCCGCGCTCGTTTCGCTCGTGCTGGGCCTCCCGCTTGGAGAGGTCGATTTCCTTGGTGGTGAGCAGATCCTTCTTTTTTTCGAAGATCTCTTCGCGCCGCCGGATGGCCTCGTCGTTTTTCTTGATCTCGGCCTTGAGCTGCTTGCTCTCCTTTTCCACTTCGGCGAGGCGCTCGAGCTTCTCCTCACGCGCAGCCACCTTGGAGTCCTTGATGAGGTCCTTCGCCTCGCGTTGCGCCTGCTCCTTGATCTCCTTCGCCTTGGCGCGGATATCACCGGCGTCGGCTGCGGCGCTTTTTGACTTTGCAATACGCATCACCATGTAGCCGATAACAAAGCCGACAACCAACGATGCGCCCGCGAACAATATGAAATTGAGTAAATTGAATTCCATGGCTTCCCGCTCCTTATCTTCAACGCGTCGCGGGCGTTGCGATCACGCCCTCGTCACGGTCGAAACACGTGGCATTCATGCACGCGTCTTGAACAGCTTTACACACGCCGGTTCGGGAAAAGAGGATTCCAAGGCCAGACGACATTGTCTTCCGCTGGTAAAATGCAGCAGAAGAACCTGTCGCAACTGTGTGCCCCCGCTTGTTATTTTAAAATGCTCTCGCGGGAGCGACTATGTGAACCTGCTTCGCAGGGGCAATAAAAATGCCCAACTCGGTCGGGTACACTTTCCTTTAGAACCCGAAATATCTCTCAACATCCCCCGAAACCGGGAATGATTGCGATCACTATGATCGTGAAATGCCAAAACCGCAAGAAAAATCGGTAAGCTATGATGATCCGTCTTCGAGAATTGCGTCGATTTTGGCGATCATCTTCTCCGCGAATTCCCGAGACTGTTTCTTCAGGTTATCGCGGCTCTCGATCATCGAGTCGAGCTCTTCGAGGAGGACGATGGCGACCATTGCCATGGCCCGGAATTCCTGGCTGGCGCGTGGCCCCTTTTTGTCGATGGCCCGGTAGCGATCGGTTACTTCCCGCGCAAGATTCTTGACGTGATCTTCGTCCGCGTCGGACCGGATCTGGAAAGATTGGTCTCCGACCTTGATTGTGTAGGTTTGCATTCGGGATGAGTTTACCCGCGTATGGATTCGTGGTCAATGTACTCCACAAGGAGTAGGCTGTACCAAATGAATGTCCTTTCCATCCTCGACAAGCTCGAAACGACCACTCCCGATCCGGTTTATCTGCTTCACGGTCCGCAGCGGTTCCTGATCGACAGATTGGTAGCGCGGTTGAAAGAGCTGGTTGTCGATGGGCCCATGGCCGACTTCAACATTAGCAGGCACAAGACGGGCGCGACCACCGGATCCGAGATCGTGGCGGAGGCCCGGGCTGTGCCCATGATGGCTTCGCGACGGCTGGTTGTCGTGGAGGATGTCCACAAGATGAAGGGCACGGACATGGAAGTCCTCGATGCGTACCTGGCAAAGCCGGTGAACGAGACCTGCCTTGTTCTGGTGGGCGAGAAGTTCGACCTGCGTCGCGGCATGTTCTCGAGGGCCAACAAGAGGGGCCAGGTGCACAAGGCGGAGGCGCTCGCCGAGCGGGAGATTGTTCCGTTCATCAAGCGTCGGGCAAAGGAGAGGGGGGTGAAGCTTTCCGGCGGGGCACAGGCCGCCATATGCGCGGCGGTGGGTTCGGACTGCGCCGCTCTGGATGACGCGGTGGAGCGGTCGGGTCTTCATGCCGGGCCCGGCGGCACCGTTTCGCAGGAGGACGTGGCGCAGGTTGTGTCTTCCATAAGGCAGCACACGGTCTTTGAGCTTGTCGATGCCATCGGGAATCGCCGGCAGGCAAATGCACTGACGCTCCTCGCCAGGCTGCTTTCGAATCGCGAGGAGCCGCTGCGATTGAGCGCCATGTTGTCCCGCCATATCCGTCAACTCATCGGCGCACGGGTGTTGACCCACAACGGGACCGACGACCGCGGTATGGCCTCCGCTCTGGGTGTGCCTCCGTTCGTGGCGCGCAAGTTATCCGAGCAGGCCGGCCGCTTCAGTGGCGCGGAGCTGGAGTCGGCCATGGCTCGCCTGGCGCGGACGGACGTGGACCTCAAGTCGAGTCGCAGATCCGGTGGGTTGATCCTCGAGGAAACGGTGATGGATCTCTGCTAGCCTAGTTTATTTACCGCGATGGTAAGGCGAGAGATAGTCCGAGAAGCGGTTGCGCGTTTGAGAATACCCTTGGTGACCGCCTTGTCGAGATGGCAGATCGCCGTTTTCAGCGCTTCCTGGGCTTCGTTCTTTTCGCTTGCCTCGATAGCCGCGAGCACTCGCTTCATATGAGTGCGGAAGCCCGTGCGGAAATGCCGGTTCCTGACGGTGATCTTGAGTCTCTGGCGATTCCTCTTTTTTGCCTGTGGATGATTGGCCACTTAATGATCCTCCTAAAAAATCAGACGGATTCGCTTACCCTCGCACGGCGGCGTTGTCAAGTGCGGGCGTTGGGCAAGTACTCTCTACGGGCAGTTTGTCGGAACGGGCGTGCAGGAGTCGTCGAGGTTGTCGTGGACATCGAAGTCAGTAGTTGAGCTTGTGAGCTGATCCAGAAGATCGCATGCCTCGCAGTCGGGAAGGGCGGCGTTGTGGTAAATATCCATGTACAAGGCTATGGAGTTGAGGGCGCTCATACCGTCAAGGCTGGTGAGTGTAGCGTTATTGGAGACCTTCAAGCCCCCGCCCAACCAGATGAGGGAGTTCAATCCGTCCAGCTTATTCAAAGCGTCGTTGTCTGTGATCCACAAACTCCCGCCCACAGAGGTGAGAGCGCCAAGGCCGTCAATGTTGGTGAGAGCAGGATTGGTGCTAATTGTGAAGTTCGAGCCTATCGAGTCCGATCCCGGCGAGGTTCCGCCCACCGTGGCAAGGGCGCTTAGCCCGTCCAGGTTAGTGAGGGCGGGGTTCTCGGTGATCAAAAAGAACCAGCCCACCGAGGTGAGAGTGCCAAGGCCGTCCAGATTGGTCAGGGTATAGTTCTGGGTAACCACCAGTGCGCTGCCCACCGTCGTGAGGGCGCTTAGCCCGTCCAAGCTCGTCAGGGCGTGGTTTTTAGAGACTCGCAAGGCCCCGCCCACTGAAGTGAGGGCGCCTAGGCCATTCAGGGTCGTGAAGGCATCATTCTCGGAAATTGTTGAGTTGCCGTTCACCATGGTAAGGGCGCCTAGCCCGTTCAGGTTTGTCAGGGCGCCGTTTTCGCGGACATATAAGTTCCCGCCCACCGAGGTGAGGCATATCAACTCGCTCAAGTCGGTGCACGAAGGGCATTTGAAATACAGGTCTCCCGAGATGGATACGTATCCCGCGAGGGTTGCGATATCCGATTGCGTTTCGATAGTGAGATCGCCGCTGTACTCCCCCTGATTGCACACAATCAAATCGGTATCCGTGTCCGCATCCGTGTCCGCATCGGTGTCGGTGTCAATGTTCGTTCCGGCATCGATCATCAAGTTTGAAACAACCTCTTGTTGGGACCAGCAACCCGCTGAAATCGCGACTATCGTCACCAAAAAGAAGTATATTCTACTCATTGTCTTCTACCCGTTCAAAGAGCGATCATACCATCGTGAAGTTGCTCGATAGTGTGCAAGCTCTCGCGTGTGGTTGGATCGGTGGGTCGGAGAATTATTTAAACTAGATCTCGGTAATTTCCTTTTCCTTGGCCTCGATGGCCTTGTCCACATCCGCGACGGCCGCGTCGGTCATCTCCTGGATTGTCTTCAGGGCGCGCGCGACGTCGTCTTTGGAGGCGTCCCCGTCTGATTCCAGATCCTTCAACATGCTGTTGCAGTCCCTGCGATGATTGCGCACGGCGACCTTGCCATCCTCTCCGTGCTTGCGAACCACCTTGACCAGATCCTTGCGCCGCTCCTCGGTCAGGGCGGGAACCGGGATGCGGATAATCTCCCCGTCACTGTTGGGGTTGAGGCCCAGGTCGGAGGCCTGGATGGCCTTCTCGACGCCGGAAACGGAGCTGCGATCGAAGGGCTTGACCATGATAAGGCGCGGCTCCGGAGTGGAGATGGAAGCCATCTGGTTCAGCGGCGTCCTGGTGCCGTAGTAGTCGACGCGGATGGAATCGAGCAGCGCGGAGTTGGCGCGCCCGGTGCGGATCCGGCTCAGGGTGTTGCGCAGCGCTTCGTTGGACTTGGAAACCGCATCCTTCATCATATCGTAGACATCGTCGATCATGACTCATTCCTTCCTCACGCGACCGCGCGAGCTTGACTCATTGGCAAAAACGAATTGTACCCGCGCGCGGAGACGTTGTCGATGGGGTAGGAGTGGGTTGGGGCTGTCGCCGGTTTCCACTTGCGCAAATACACACCGTGGGCATACCCTGGCGAAATTCGATTTTTGGACTTTTCAAAGGAGCCCGCATATGAGCGCCAACGAGGCCCCACCGGTCGCGAATAACCCAACCTCCCTGCCCGGACCGCCGTCGATTTTCAGGTGGGTGGTGCTTGTGGTCATCAGTGGGGCCATGTTCGCCAACTATTACGTTTACGATTCCATCGCCCCCATCGCGGACATGCTCAAGAGCAGCCTGGGGTTCAACGACGAGAACATCGGCAGCCTGTACTCCGTGTACAGCATCGCGGCGGTGTTTGTGCTCATCCCCGGGGGATTGTTCATCGACCGGTACGGCACCGCAAGGGCCACTATCCTGTTCGGAGCCCTGGCCACTGCGGCCGCTGCGCTCAACGCGGTTACCTCGGATCTTTACGTGATGCTCGGCGCCCGTGTGTTGCTCGGGCTGGGATCGGAGCTGCTCATCGTGGCCGTTACGTGCGCGCTCGCAAAATGGTTCAAGGGCAAGGAGCTCGGATTTGCCTTCGGGATCAACCTGACAATCGCGCGATTGGGGTCGGTGGCTGCAGATAACTCACCAACGTGGGCGTCTGATGCATACGCCACCTGGCAGGGGCCGCTGGTGATCGCCGCGTTTATCGGCGTGCTGTGCCTGGCCTGTCCCATTGCATACGGGTTGTTGGAAAAATACGCCGCCGGAAAATGGGATCTGGGCAAGGCTACCGAGACCGACAAGTTCGTGCTGTCCGACCTGTTCAAGTTCGGCTGGTCGTTCTGGTTTGTGGTTCTCTTGTGCGTGACATTTTACTCGGCCATATTTCCCTTCCGCAGCTTTGCCATCAAGTTCTTCATCGAGGCCCACGAGCAGAGCCGCGAGTCCGCGGGTTTCATCAACAGTATTTTGCCGTTCTCCACGATGTTCGCCACGCCCATTTTCGGGATGATGGTGGACAGAATAGGTCGTCGCTCCCTGTTCATGGCCATAGGCGCGTTCCTGCTCATGCCCGTGTACCTGATCATGGCGTACAAGATCTTCCCCCTGGGTGTACCCATTGCGATGATGGGAGTGGCGTTCTCGCTCATCCCGGCCATCATGTGGCCCTCCGTGGCGTACCTGGTTCCCGAGAAACGCCTGGGCACCGCCTACGCGGTGATGACCCTCATTCAGCAGGGGGGCGTGGCGGGAATGAACTGGCTCATCGGACGCACCAACGACGCTTTTCAGGCCGGCGCGGCGAACGCCGAGGGCTACACACCGGGAATGTGGATCTTCTCTTCCCTGGGTTTTCTGGCCCTGCTGTTTGCCATATTGCTGCGCCGGGCGGAGACCGGGCCCAACGCCAGGGGACTGGAGACGATCACCGTGTCCAACCCCGCCAAGTAGGGGCGGGTCTCCGTACTACCGCTGTCAACTTAAGCGTTGTTTTCTTTGGTAACCCTCCAAAATTTTGACTTTTCAACGAGCGGGTTCGAGTCTCTTCTTGGCGTTGAGATCTGGCATGGAGAAAAGACATGCCATCTACGCGCTGTGGTAAGGGCAAGCGGAAACAAAAAACTAATAGGTCCAGATCGCTAACGCCCACTCCGTTTTCCGCTTTGCCAGAGGCAGGAAGAGAAACTGTGTCAAAACAGATTCAGAGCCTATTTACGCCTGCTTTTTGCGCCCAGGTTTTATCCGGAAGCCCCAGATGCGTATTCCGGCGCAAACCGATCACTGATTCCGATTCAAACCGATCACTGATTCCGATCCAAACCGATCACTGATTCCGATTCAAACCGATCACCGATTCCGACGAAACCGATCGCTGCATCGCCGGGCGATACGGGGCGTTGACCAGAACTGCTATCGCTACCGACTGGAGCATTCGACCAGGAGGAATTGCGATGGCGAGAAAGAGGATGTCGGTGAGAAAAACGAAGCAGATTCTGAGGCTGAGATTGGGAGAGGAACGGAGCCTTCGGGAGGTGGCTCAGAGCGTGGGCAACTCCCCGTCGGTGGTGCACGATTGCGTGGTGAGATTCAGGGCCGCGGGTTTGAGGTGGCCGCTCGATCCCGAGATGGACGACGGCGAGCTGGAGGCCAGGATGTATCATCCGGACGGGGAGCCTACGCGCGGGAAAAAGAAGGTGGCTCTGGATCTGGCGTACATCCACAAGGAGCTGCGCCGCAAGGGGGTGACGCTGTACCTCCTGTGGCAGGAGTACAAACAGGCCCATCCGGATGACGGGTATCAGTACAGCCAGTTTGCCGAGCTGTACCGGGGGTATCGCAAGAAACTCGACGTGACGATGCGCCAGACGCACAAGGCCGGTGACAAAGCCTTCGTGGACTGGTCCGGTGACGGGGTGGAGATCGTGGAGCGCGAAACAGGAGAGGTGCGGGAGGCACCGCTCTTCGTGGGGGTGCTCGGGGCGAGCGGTCTCACGTTTGCCCGGGCGGCGTCGAGTCGGGAGTCGCGGCACTGGATTCGGTGTCACATCGAAATGTACGAGTACTATGGCGGCGTACCCGCCGCGACGGTTCCGGACAACGAGAAGACGGGGGTGACCCACCCCTGCCTGTACGAGCCGGATTTGAACCCGACCTACGCGGAGATGGCGGACCATTACGGCACGGTGGTGATCCCCACGCGAGCGCGGAAGCCACGGGACAAAGCCAAGGTGGAGGGCGGTGTCCTGATCGCCCAGCGGTGGATCCTGGCCGCGCTGCGCAACCACGTTTTCTTCAGCGTGTCGCAGGCAAACGAGGCGATCGCCGAGAAGCTCGAAGAACTCAACGCACGCAAATACCAGCGGCTCGACGAGAGCAGGAGGGAGCTTTTCGAACAACTGGATCAGCCGGCGCTGAAGCCGCTGCCCAAGAGACGCTATGAGTACGGTGAGTGGTCGGAGCCCAAGGTGAACATCGACTACCACGTGGAGGTGGACAAGCATTTCTACAGTGTGCCGTACCAGCTCGTGGGCGAGCAGGTAGACGCACGGCGCAGCGCGATGACAGTGGAGATATTTTTCAAAGGCAAGCGGGTGACATCCCACGTACGCAGCTATCGGAAGGGCCGGGCCACGACCAAGCCGGAGCACATGCCGCCGTCCCATCGCAAGCACCTGGAGTGGACCCCGTCTCGGATCGTGAGCTGGGCGGGTAAGACCGGTCCCTCCACGGCCAAGGTGGCCGATGGCATCATGGCGTCGAGGCGCCATCCGGAGCAGGGGTACAGGTCGTGTCTGGGGGTGATGCGTCTGGGCAAGAAGTACGGCGAGGAGCGCCTCGAGTCGGCCTGCGAGCGGTCGCTGGTCATCGGGTCGCCCTCGTACAAGACCATTAAATCGATCTTGGAGAACGGCCTGGAAAAGCAGCCGCTGCTGCCCGGGACCGAGGGGCAGAAGACGACGACGGTACCGACTCACGAGAACATCCGCGGGCCTGAGTACTACTACTGATGATGGAGGAACAGATGCTAAACGAAGAGACATACAGACAGCTCGTCGACATGAAAATGTACGGACTGGCGGCGAGCTTCAACGAATACCTCGAACAGACCGACAAGGACGAGCTCACCTTCGAGGAGCGCTTCGGCATGATGGTCGATCGGGAGCACGCCGAGCGTCAGGAGCGTCGGCTGAAGTACCGGCTGAACAAGGCCAAGCTGCGCGAAGAAGCGAGCGTCGAGGACATCGATTACCGCCACCCCCGCGGGCTCGATCGCTCGGTCATGCAGCGGCTGTCCATGTGCAAGTGGGTGCCCAATCACGAGCACATCATTATCACCGGAAAGACCGGTCTGGGAAAGACCTGGCTCGCCTGCGCCCTGGCCAACAAGGCGTGCCGACAGGGATACACCTCGCTCTACGTCCGGGTGCCACGGATGCTGCAAGACATCTACGTGGCCCACGCCGACGGCACGTACCCCAAGGTGATGAACAGGCTGGCCAAGCCGGACGTGCTCATCGTGGACGACCTGGGTCTCTCGCCGCTCAGCGACACCGAGCGTCGCGATCTGCTTGAGGTGATCGAGGACCGGCAGGGGCGACGAGCGACCATCGTCACCAGCCAACTGGAAGTGAAACATTGGCACGAGGTGATCGGCGAACCGACCATCGCCGATGCGATCCTCGATCGCCTGGTTTCGGGTGCGCACAGGATCGACCTCAGTGGCAAATCCATGCGCCCGAAGAGAAGAGGAAAGGAAAAATCTTGAGGAAGGAGAACACGGGAACAAGAAGCGAATTTGACAGCCAGTATTTTCACTGGCACGAACAAGAGGTCAGCGTCGCTTCGCTCCGACGGTGATCGCGATCGCCGAGGTGATCGGTTTCACCGGAATGGGTGATCGGAATGGACTGGAATAGGTGATCGGTTTCCTTCGGATTGAGTGATCGGATTCAGCGGAATACGCACCCAGAGGAGTGCGGCGACGCATTTTGACGATTGAGGTTGTCATGCTGTCGTTGCTTCAATTTGTGGCGAGCACTATGAATTCGTTTCTCGAGCTTGTGGATAGGTTGCGCTGTGGAGATCTCCCAGGGCTGCAAGCGGTTGAGGTTTCACCACAGGCATTCTATCAGCGATTACAAGCGCTGCCGCACACGATTTTTGCCGATATGCTGCGCGAAACGACACGTCGACTCAAGAATTCGAACAGCTCAGCACGACAATGGGTCAAGGATCTCGCACCATTTGCAAATGGAATCTACTCGATGGATGACACCACGCTCGATGCGTTGGCTCGTAAGAGTAAGATTCTGCAGCTGTATCCGAAAGGCTCGATGGAGACCCTTGGTGGTCGTCTTGGTTGCATCCTTGATTTGGTCACAGGAAAATTCGCGGAGGTTTTGTATGATCCAGACAGTGCTGCGAATGAGAAAAACCACGCGCGACCACTGATCGAACGACTCGGCCAAGGTGCCCTGTATGTGTTTGATCTTGGATACTTTGCTTTTCCGTTTCTCGACTATCTCACTGAACGTAAGTGTTTTTTTGTTACCAGGATGCGAGCAAAAACATCCTTCGATGTCATCACTGTTTTGGCGAAAAATTCAAAATACAGAGATCGCATTGTTTGGCTGGGTAAATATCGTGCCGACCAAGCGGCGCACCCAGTGCGCTTTGTTGAACTGAACATCAACGGAAAATGGTGGGGATATTTGACAAATGTCCTCAACCCCCAAATTCTAGATGCAGCGGCAGTTTGGGCTCTCTACAGCCAGCGTTGGAATATCGAGAAGTCCTTTGCGACGGTCAAACGAGCTCTAGGCATGGCCTTCCTTCGCGTCACGCACACGAACGGCATACTCATTCAAATTTGGACGACACTAACAGTTTATCAGGTGCTGCAAGACCTACGCCTCGAAGTCGCTGCAAGCGTAGGATGTAAAGACAGTGAAATATCCTGGCTGAATTTAATGCGCAGAATATCTTGGTACGCTGAAAGCCCCCGCTCGATTCCCCTTCGCCAGTGGCTCAAAGACAAAGCACCCAAGCTCTACCTGGCAAAACGAGGCACAAGGAAACGCAGACTCGATGAGCTACCCGAAGATATTGTTTCAGAATGTCTGCCACCGCCTGCCGCTCCAGATCTCAGCACACTGAAAACCCGCACACCGCGACAAGGCGACACTTCAAGGGCTCGACGAAAAAGATCTCTGTTTTTCGCCGCCTTAAGTTGACAGCGGTAG
>JAUVDV010000135.1 GCA_030595125.1 Deltaproteobacteria bacterium | reverse complement strand
GCGGCCTGATATTGGATTTGTCGAGCGCTTCGATTCGGGTGAGCATTTCGTCGAACGCCTGGTTCGGTGTCATCGATTCCCCTCCTTTATAGTGGCAATTTGAAAGGGAGTATCGGCGGCACGCCTATCGGGGTCAATAGGAAAGAGTGAAATCCATAACGCCGCAGTCCGCAGAACGCACAAGCCGTCTTGACTTGGAGCACCGCGCCAAGCACAATGTGGACCCATTTTAATGGTCGACTCGTGGCGGAATTCGCGATCGACCGGAGGTTCTTCGCCGACCATGTCCAAGCTCGCGTTGAGATTTATTTCCGGCAAGTACAAGGGTGGGGAATACATTCTCAAGGAAGGGCGCGATATCATTATCGGACGCAGCTCCGAACTCGATGTCGTACTCATGGAGGATATGGTTTCCCGCCGGCACGCCGTGCTTGTGGTCAAGAACAACAAGATCAACCTCGTGGACAGGGGCAGCACCAACGGCACCTTCGTGAATGGAGAGAAGGTTTCAAAGGCCGTGGTATCCAAGGGAGACCGCATTCTGATCGGCACTTCCATCATGAAGGTTGTTGACGCAAGCGATGATGCTCCGGATATGGCCGCCTCTGAGTCAACGCAGGCCTCGCGTCAGAACTACCAGGAGATGGGCAAGATGACCGTGCACGACAGCTCACGGTCCATGACCGGCACCATCGCCGAGGTGCCCCTGCCGGATCTCATCCAGTTGTTCAGCACCAGCAAGAAGACCGGTACGCTCGCCCTGCGCAGGGGCAAGCTCGTGGCCAAGATCCATATGACCAAGGGCAAGCTCGTGCATTCGACCATAAGCGATTCGCCCGGCCTGGCTCCGGTCAAGGCGATATACCGTATACTGTCCTGGGATGACGGCACATTCGAGTTGCTCGGGCCCGAATCCCACAGCTATCCGGACCAGATCAATATGCCCACCGAGCATATCCTCATGGAGGGCCTGAGGCAGCTCGACGAGTTGCGGCATACCCAGGAAAAGTTGCCGCCCATGGACGCCACGCTCATTGTGTGCCTTCCGCTCGAACCGAAGCTCACGGATCTGGAGGATCAGTCCCTCGCAATTTTTCAGATTGTGCTGGAGAAGCCCACCGTCCAACAGGTCCTCGACAGGACCGTCCTGAGCGACAGCGAATCGGCCACGGTATTGCGGGCTCTAATCAAACAGAAGTACGTCAAGATTGCCGGTGAAACTCAATAAAATTCCGTGAATTGTTCCTCGCTTCTTTGAACAGGAAAGAACATGGCTGACACATACAAGCAGAGCATCTGTCTTCCCAAGACCGACTTTCCCATGAAGGCATCACTGGCCAGGAGAGAGCCGGAGTTTATCAAGTTCTGGGAAGAGGAAAAAATCTACGAGCGATTGCTGGAGCAGAACAAGGATAAAGAGCCATTCGTGTTTCACGACGGGCCTCCGTACGCCAACGGCGGCATTCATCACGGCCACGTCCTCAACAAGGTCCTCAAGGATCTGGTGGTGAAGTACCGGTCCATGAAGGGCAACCACGTTCGCTACATACCGGGCTGGGACTGCCACGGTCTCCCCATCGAGCTGAACGCCGAGCGCGAGCTGGGCAAGCCCAAGGATACGGACGACAAGCTCTCGATCCGAAAGCGCTGCGAGCAGTTTGCAGTGAAATGGTCCGAACACCAGATGGAGGAGCTGAAGCGTCTGGGCGTCTTCTCCCTGTGGGACGAGGCCTACCGCACCATCGACAAGGATTACGAGCAGACAATCGTGGAGGAGCTGGCAAAGATCGTCGACGCGGGCATGATCTACCGGGGTCGAAAACCGGTTTACTGGTGTGCAGGTTGTCGTACGGCGCTGGCGGAAGCCGAGGTCGAGCATCACGACCATGTATCCCCCTCCGTTTACGTGAAGTACTCGGTGATCGATCGCGAGAAAATTCACGATGTCCTTCGCATCGAAGATGACGGCACGCCGCTGTCACTCATGATCTGGACAACTACTCCGTGGACCCTGCCCGCATCCCTCGTGATAGCGGTTCATCCTGCTTACAAGTACCGGGCGTACCGCGTTGGTTCCGAGCGAATAGTGATAGCGCAGGAGATGGCGCAGACCACGTTCGAGGAGTGTGGAGTGGGCTCCGAGCCCCTCGGCGAGGCAGTGGAAGGGCGCAATCTCGTGGATCTCCGATGCAATCACCCCTTCATCGAGCGCGAAATTCCGGTCATGACGGCCGACTATGTCACCCTCGAGGCCGGGACCGGTTGTGTTCATACAGCGCCCGGCCACGGTCAGGAGGACTATGCTCTTTGCGCTTCGGTGGGCATCGAACCTTATGCGCCGGTTGACGAGAACGGTCGTTTCGAGTCGGACGTGGAGCGGTGGAGCGGGGAGTTGGTGTGGGATGCAAACCCCAAGATCGTGCAGTTCCTTCACGATGAGGGCGTGTTGCTGAACCCGGTGGGCCAGACCCTGAAACACCAGTATCCCGCGTGCTGGAGGTGCAAACAGCCGATCGTATTTCGAGCGACGCCCCAGTGGTTCATTTCCATGGATCGATCCGGGCTGCGCGAGAAGGCGCTCGCCGAGATCGACAAGACCCGCTGGATCCCACCGTGGGGCCACGATCGGATTCATGGGATGGTCGAGGGTAGGCCGGACTGGTGTATATCTCGCCAGCGACTGTGGGGAGTTCCCCTTCCGTTCTTCTTCTGCGACAGCTGCGGCGAGTCTCTGGTGGACGGAGACGTGATCCGCCACATCGCCCGGGTGATCGGTGAGCACGGCAGCGACGAATGGTTCAGGCGTGACGCGGCGGACCTTCTGCCGGAGGGGACCGTGTGCAAGTGCGGGGGCAAGAGCTTCACCAAGGAAGAAAATATCGTCGACGTGTGGTTCGAGTCCGGGGTGAGCTGGGCCGCGGTGGCACAAAAGCGAGAAGGCCTGAGCGTGCCGGTAGACCTCTATCTTGAGGGTTCCGATCAGCACAGGGGTTGGTTCCACACATCGCTGCTGACGGCCGCGGCAACTCGGGGTCACGCGCCGTACAAGACGGTTCTGACTCATGGCTTCATATGCAACGAGAAGGGCGAGATCCTGTCCAAGAGCCAGAAGAACTTCGTCCCCCCACAAAAGACAATCGAGGCCCAGGGCGCGGAGATATTGCGATTGTGGGTGGGTTACGAGGATTACCGATCGGACATTGTCTACTCTCCGACGATAATCAAGAGCCTGGTCGATTCGTACCGGAAGATCCGCAACACGTTCAAGTTCATGCTGGGTAACCTCAATGACTTCGATCCGGCGAAGGACTCGGTGTCGTTGGAGGAGATGCCACAGATCGACCTCTGGATGCTGGCGCGCTTCAACAAGTACCTGAAGCGGCTGGATAAGGCGTACGACGAGTACAACTTTCATCACATCTTTCACGGGACCATCGAACTGGCCACCGTGGAGTTGTCTTCGTTCTACCTGGATATCATCAAGGATCGGCTCTATTGCGAACAAGCCGACGGTTCCTTGAGGCGCTCCGCGCAGACAGTCCTGCACACCATGGTGGGCGGTATGGCCAGGGTTCTGGCGCCGGTGCTCAGTTTCACGGCGGAGGACGTGTGGAAAAGTCTTCCGGGTGACAAGGAAGATTCGGTGTTCCTCGCCGGATTCGCGGACGTTGAGCCCCGTTGGGAAGACGATGCGCTTCTCGATCGTTGGTCGACTATTAGAGAGGTTCGCAGGGAGGTCACCAAGGTGCTCGAGGTGATGCGCAAGGCGGGCGATATCGGTAACGCGTTACAGGCGCAGGTGGTCGTTCGCGCCAGCGGCTCCACGCTGGAGCTGCTGCGAGACATGGGTTCTGAGCTGCTGACCGAGGTGCTTCTGGTATCTGCGGCGAGGGTCGAGGAGGGCGCCGACGAGGTTCAGGTAGAGGCCCAACCGAGCAAAGATCCCAAGTGCCCCCGGTGCTGGCGTCTGGGGAACGGCGTGGGAACTGACGCTAAGCATCCGGATCTGTGCACGCGCTGCGCAGCCGTGGTCAAGGATCTGATAGCTGCGGGAAAACTCGAGCTGGAAGGGTGAAATAGTCGTGACTCAGGCACTGAAAAAACCGCTGATCAGCCTCATCATTCTGTTTGTGCTTGCGGTGGCGCTGGACCAGGGGACCAAGCAGTGGGCTACCCATGCGCTCGTCGACGACGGGTTCCACGCCCAGACCGACGATTACAAAGTTTGCGGAGACGAGAGCGAGGAGATGCGCCGTTCGCGCTTCATCCGAAGGCATCGGACCAGTATCAAGGTCATCGAGGGGTACTTCAGCTTCAGGTACGTGGAGAACTGCGCCAGCGCGTTCGGGCTCATGAGCAGGGTTCCCGAGTCGTTCAGGTTTCCCTTCTTCCTCGTCGTGTCCCTGCTCGCAGCGGCCTTCATCCCTTATCTCTACAAGAAGACGCCCGCCAATCATCGGCTCATGCTGTACGCGCTGCCCTTTGTGCTCGGGGGAGCCATGGGAAATCTACTGGATCGGTTGATTTACAGGTACGTGATCGATTTTGTCGACTGGTACATCGTCATAGACGGCGCCGACAAACACTGGCCCACCTTCAACGTGGCGGACGCGGCCATAGTAGTGGGAATCGGCCTCATGATCCTCCAGATGCTTCCGCTCAGGAAAGCCGAGAAGACTCCCGTCAAATCTGATTCTTAAAAACCAATGTCGTTAGCCCTCTTCTCACCGCGGAAATAAATCCCGCGGCCAGAAATGCGCCACTTCGTGTCGGAAAGGGCTTCGCCCTGAAGCACTGAGAGCCCTGCCCGTTGTTTTCCCCCTTTCCCCTGCCGGGGGAAAGGGCCGGGGATAGGGGGTTTCCGCTTGAGGCCTCGGGCCTTATTTATTCTTCATTTCGGGCCGCGGTATTTATTTCCGCGGTACAGGGCCAGATGAAATGCATCGTAGAAGATGTGATAGATCTTCGGGGTCTTCCCCCTACTCCGGTGGGGTGTAGTCGCCCTCGCACACACCGACTTCCAGAATGATGTAGATGAGCACGTACTCCTGGGGAGTGATGACGGCGGTGTTTTCGGAGGTCTCGTACACCGAGAAGAAAATCTTTCCGCAGTCGTAGTTGTAAGTGGTCATGAGTGACGCATCCTGGTAGACGTCGCCGGCCGCGCCGGTCACCCACGCGTAGGGCTTGACCACGCCGTTGTCGTCGTCCAGGCCGTGACCGTCGTCAACCTCTATCAGCGCGTCGACCCGGGCGTAGCCGTTTACAAACGGTACCGCGTCCACGCTGACGGACGTGACAACTTCCATCCACTGTCGCAGTCCCTGGTCAACCACCGTGCCGGTGGTCGCGAGAGTGCTGCCGGATATTCTTCCGATGTCCCAGGCGTACGCGTCGTCGTCGCTCGAGTTCGGCGCAAAGTCCAGGTAGTCGGGGAAGGGCTTTTCGATCCAGTACGCCACGCAGCAGGAGTTGTATATCTTGCCGCCGCCGGACACGTAGTTCCGGATCATGTCCACGTGGTTGTCGACGAAGTCGAGGCCCACGCTGTCCGCGTAGCACGGCAGGAAGATCATGTGGTAGTGGTCGAGGGTGGTCTGATCCGCGAACAGGGTGGTGGGCGAGGGATAGCCGGAGGCGGAGATTTCGTCGTTGAAGATGTCGAACGTCTCCGTGCCCCAGGAGATCTCACCGCCCGCCATGGCGCCCATGCCGATCTTCCCAAGCAGGTTGTAGGTCTCGTCGGGGTGGGTGCCAAGGACCGCATAGTTGGGGATCTGATCCAGGCCGTCGGGGCTATTGTCAGCCGGCAGGGTAGTTTTCTCGGCCGGCACGTCCAGAAGTTGCCCCTCGCTGACTGCGACGGCGCTCTGACGTTGGAAGAAGCCCTTGCGCACCACGATATTCCAGTCGCCGACGGGTACGTCGGCCAGGGCCCAGGTGCCGTCCGAGTTGGAGAGGGTCCACTTCTTTCCGGTCATGTCCTCGCAATCGTAGCAGAAGATTGAATCCGGGATATCGGGGCCATCTCCTTTTGTCAGGTAGATAAGGGCGCCGGGGATCGGGAAGGCGCCGGAAGGGGCCAGCGCAACGCCCTGCATCGCCCCTGTGATGGCGGCGCCGGTGTCGCTGTCCGAGTCTCCATCCGTGTCCGCGTCGCCGTCGCTGCTGCGTCTTTCCTCGTCGTCGCATCCGATCAGTCCCGAAAAGGTCACGACCAGGCACAGGCCAATCAAGATTACAAATAGGGCTCTCATTTGAATGCACCTCTCGATGTTGGTTCAAAAACAAAGATAACACATATTGGCGATTGGGGGGTGCCTGCGGCCAATATGACCTACGGGCAATATGAGCAGGCAGCCACACACGCGGAATCCCAGCCGGTGGAGCAGCAGTAGGCGTCTGCCGCACAGACGGCGGCTTCACAGGGACAGCCGCCGCAACCGGGAGTGGATGTCGCAACGCAACCGTCCAGGGTGGTTGAGCCGCATACCAGGTCGAGAGTGAAAGTACCCTCATCGCCGTTCCTGCCATCCACGATAATGTAGTAGGTGAGGCCGTTGTCGACAACCGTGGCGGTAGCGTCGTCCCCGACGGTTATACAGGAGTCGGTTGCGCAGGAATCCAGGATGAACACGTCCAGTTCCGCTGTGTGACCGGATAATGTCGCCGTTATGCCGTGATCGGCCGGAGCGGTGAACTCGTATATCTTCTCGGGCCCATCCTCGGGGACAATTGCGCAATCGTAGTGATTCATGATGTCGCCGGCGCCCACTGTCGTCGAGTTGATTGTGGCGCCACACGTGATGGTGTCGGTGGTGCTGCAGGTTACCTGGCAAGAGGTCTCCGCCCAGCACTCCGTGTCGTAGCAGTCGACGTCGCCATCCCAATCTTCGTCAACCCCGCCTGAACACACTTCGTTCCACGGCAACATGCAGGTACCGGTCCATACATTGAGGGCCAGGTCGTGTTTGGTTGTGGTTACCGCCGTTGTGATGGGTGTCCACGTGGTGGCTCCAAGACCGAATCCGTCCAGCGGATTGACGAACTGCAAGACCGCACCGTTGCTGGTATCCGAGGCGGACCAGAAGAATTGTCCCATGGTCGAGATGTCGCCCTGCGCCCAGAAGACAAACCACCAGGTGCCCGCGGGCAATGTGAACGGAGTCGAAACATGTAAATAGATGTCGGAACCATTGGAGTAAATATTGGAGTTTCCGGGCAAAAGCGAGATGGACCATTGGGGAGTCGTGACACCGTCATTGGGAGTGCCCACAGGCGCTCCGCCTGAATCTGCATAGACAGCCCAGTTGAGTGATGTGGCCAGGGAGAGGTCAGCGCCCGAGCCCGGCGTGTGAATGAGACGGATAGGTGTGGGTGCCGTCAGAACGACATCGTCCGCCAGATACGAATCATACGTGTCCCCGAATTCGGTGGCGCTCCATCCGATTGCATCGACCTCGTCGAACGGCTGATTTACAACCACGAAGCAAAGATCTCCGGGGCCGCCGTCCGAGATCCCGGCGTCGTATTCACTCGTAGCTGTATCAGTGTCGGTGTCCGAGTCCGTGTCTGAATCCGTGTCTGAATCCGTGTCCGAGTCTGAATCAGTATCAGAGTCGCTGTCCGAGCCGGATGCACCGCTGTCGGCGCATCCGATCAGTCCCGAAAAGGTCACGACCAGACACAGGCCAATCAAGATTACAAATAGGGCTCTCATTTGAATGCACCTTTCGATGTTGGTTCTCAAATACAAAGATAACACAATAAGGCGGCGACCTCTTGAGGATTGTTCATCCGCCATAGCCCGAAGGGCGACGGCGGACAAGCGTCGAACATCGGTCGTTATTTGTGGTATGTTCTCGTCTGTCAAAGGGAGGCGCTCGTGTTGAATCTCATATCGCTCTTGTCCATGGTGCTGTCAGTAGTGGGGCTTTCCTTCGGCTGGCTACCGGGCGTGGGTTGGCTGGGATTCGCCATTTGCGTGGTGGCCGCGTGCATGGGAATAGTGGGGTTGTCCCATCGAAAGAACAGCGGGAGCGGGATAGGCTACTGCGTCGCCGGGGGTCTTGTTTGCTGCTTCGGCCTTCCCTGGATACTGGCCTTCCAGATCAAACACGCCAGCGGAAGCCTGGACTTCCTCCTGGTGCCCTTACCCCTCTTGATGCTCATGGTGGCGGGGGGGATCTCATCGCTGGTCTACTGGATCGCGCAACTCGTCGCCCGTGCAAGGGCCCGCTTCCTGTTCATGGTGATAGCATTGGTGGTGATGATCCCCTTGATCGCTTCGATCAGTTCGGTCTGGACGTACGCCGACAGGCAGTTCATGGAACAGCAGGACGAGTAGAATTCCTCGGCATGAATCAGGGCAAGATCACGCGTTTCTTCAAGCTGGCCGGCATGACCGCCTCCGTGGCCGGCCGCTACACGGGATTTCGTATTCTATCCGCCTTCATGTCAGCCGACCGGGCGGGGAGGCGCAAGAGAGTCACCGACGCTCTCGTGGGCAATCGCATCGCCAGGACCCTCGGGGATCTCAAGGGTCCCGTGATGAAGGTGGGGCAGATGGTCTCGATTTCGAGCGACCTTCTCCCGGCCGAGATCGCGCTGCCGCTGGCCGCTCTGCGCAAGGACGCGCCTCCGGTTCCCTACGAGGTGATCGAAAAGCAAATTCAGGTGGAGTTCGGCGAGCTTCCGCAACGCCTGTTCGCGAGCTTTGACAAGGAGCCGTTCGCCGCTGCGTCCATAGGCCAGGTCCACCGGGCTGTGACCGATGACGGGCGCGAGGTGGTAGTCAAGGTTCAGTACCCCGGCGTCGACAGATCGTGCGACGCCGATATCGCCCACCTGAAGTTCGCGCTAAAGGCAGCGGGGATGTTCAAGAAGAAGCGTAAAACCCTCGAGGCTTTCTTTGCGGAGATGACGGCGCGGTTGCACGAGGAGCTGGACTACTGCCTGGAGGCGGACAACATCAGGTTGCTCGGTGAATTCCATCAGCGCCATCCCTTTGTCCGTATCCCGAAGGTGGTGGGAGAGAGGAGCTCCAAACGCGTATTGACCATGAGTTACGAGGGTGGTGATACCCTTGCCCGGGCCGGGAAATATCCCCGGGAAGTAAGAGATCTGATCGGCGCCCGCCTGATGCAGATCGTGTTTTCCGAGATCTTCAGCCTGGGAACGATGCACTCGGATCCCAACCCCGCCAACTTTGCGTTTGGGTCCGACGGGACCATCACGCTGTACGATTTTGGAAGCGTGAAACGTTTTACCCCCGAGGAGATCGCCGCTGCGCGGGACATCATCGTGGGCGGATTTAACGAGGACTACGAGATGGTGGAGCGGGGAATGACAGGGATCGGAGCGAGAGATCCCGAGGAGCCGCCGCCCGAAACATGGATTTACAAGACCTGGAGAGACATGCTGATCCCCGTTTTTGATGCGAACGCGCCGTTCGATTTTGGAAGCTCCACGCTTCACAGACGTATGATGAAAAGGCTTCCGGAGTTTGTGGAGCACATTCGGCACTTCAGGTTGCCCGGCGGCCTGATGCTCGTCCAGCGAACGATGGTCGGCCTTTATGGGAATCTGCGTTCTCTCGACTCGAGGGTCCTGGGAAGATCGGTTGTGGAGCCCTGCGTGGAGGAGTACCTGGCTTAAGGAGATATCTTGAGGAGCTTCTTCACGGTGGAGATGACCTTGGGGGCGCTCACCGGTTTGGTGATGTATGCCTGAACGCCCAGGAGGGTGGCCCGCTGGCGGTCTTCTAAGCCGCCTTCCGTGGTTACGATAATCACCGGAACGTCGGAGTGTGCCTCGTCCGATCGGATGTGCTTGATGAGCTTGAGGCCGTCCATGATGGGCATGTTTATATCGACAATGACAATATCGAATTTCTGGGCTGCCAGCTTCTTCATGCCGACGAGGCCGTCGTCAGCCTCCACAATCTCGAGCTGATTGATACGCGAAAGAGCCATGACGAGCAGTTGTCTCATCATCTGCGAGTCCTCGACAACGAGACAATTATACTTGACCATCTTTTCCGTACCTCCAATCAGAGTCCAGGCGATACTGATGGATTTTACGCGCAAGTCAAGTAGGGGCGGGTCCCTGTGCTACCGCTGTCAACTTAAGGCGGCGAAAAACAGAGATCTTTTTCGTCGAGCCCTTGAAGTGTCGCCTTGTCGCGGTGTGCGGGTTTTCAGTGTGCTGAGATCTGGAGCGGCAGGCGGT
>JAUVDV010000180.1 GCA_030595125.1 Deltaproteobacteria bacterium | reverse complement strand
AGGACCACAATCAGGGCGAGTGCCTTCCAGGCGATTTTCATGATACCTCCCTACGTGCTCCCGTCCACATTTGAACCGACTACTCAGAAGCTCCGACGCAGCGCGTGACACTCATAAGTCTATCCCACTCAGTGGGACGTTTTCAAGGGTGTGTGCTTGTGTGGGACATGGAAGGCTGTAACGTTCCACGATAAGTGACACCGAAGTCGTGGGTTTTTCTCAGAATCCAATAGACAGAGAGGGAAGAGTCTCAGATTGATCTGACCGATAGAAGAGGGGGATGACCGCAGAGTTTTGCCGGCTCGGGTCATCCCCACACCAATAACAGGGTATGTCCCTGATACTGTATCTGTCGGTCGACTGTAGCGAAATCTCAAGAAATGGCAAAGGGTTTGGTTGGCCGCGTCCGAGCCGATGTCCTGGCTGTCGGGGACCTCGGCTATGGGGTCACGGATATGTACTGCGGTTCTTTGACGGCACAGCCGATGCGCTGTGGATGAAGCGCTGGCGGTGCCCGGACTGCGGCGCGGTGCACACGATGCGCCCGGACACGCATTGGCGAGGATTCTGGGCTGATCAAGCAACGATACTCGCGAGTCTTGAGAGCAAAGAATCCGGCCGTCGGTGGCTTGCTCATCTGGGCAGAGAACGGCAGCAGTACTGGTGGCGCGGGTTCGCCATGCAGCGGCAGTTCGAGGGCGCGGTTCGAACTCTTGCCGCACTGGTTGAACAGCGGGTGATCGCCGCCACCCATTCGCTCACTCATCGTGAGATTCGCACGCTTGGCGATGCACCCCACCGGATCTTTGCTTTTACTCCTCCACTTCGAGGGCCGTAGAATCGGCGAGGATGGAGGAATACCCATGAACAAAGAACTTGCCGAGCGCATCGCGCTGTTTCGTTTCGGTGTCATCGCGCCGTTGGTAGACAGGCATCTCTCACGCGGTGAACGTGAGCGGGTGATCAACGAAATAGTTACCGGAACCTGGCAGATTCCCGGTTCGCCGCGCACTTCGATCGGACGATCTACGCTGGAGAAGTGGCTCTCTCGGTATCGGGCAAGCGGGGCGGATATCGAATCGTTGAAACCACAGCAACGAAGCGACAAGGGAAGCTGCCGCAGCCTGGACTCGGAAACCGAAGCCGCACTTCTCACGTTGAAACAGGAATTACGCGATTACTCGCTTCACGCGTTGCTCTCACAAGCTCGGTCCCGTGGAATCATCAACTCACAGTTTCGAGTCTCAAAGCAGAGTATCTACCGGCTGTTCGCCCGACATGGACTGAATGCATCGACCTCCCATCCGGTCGACCGGCGCAAGTTCGAGACCGAGCTGCCCAACGACATGTGGCAGTCGGACTGCATGCACGGGCCGAAGATCCCTGCTGACGGGAGGATGCGAAAAACTTACCTGTTCGCCATCATCGACGACCACTCACGACTCATCCCGCACGCCCAGTTCTACCTGCACGAAAATATCGAGTGTTTCCGAGATTGCCTGCTCGCCGCGCTGGAGAAACGGGGGCTACCGCGCCGGCTGTATGTCGACAACGGTTCGGCTTTCCGCACGCACCAACTGCGCTATGGCTGTGCTCGCCTGGGCATCGCGTTGCTGCATTCCCGACCCGGAATTCCTGAAGGCCGCGGGAAAATTGAACGGCTGTTTCGCACCGTTCGTTCCCAGCTGATGCCGTTGCTCACCCAAGCAACCTCTCTTGAGGAGTTGAACACCGGTCTCACCGAGTGGGTCGAGGAGGATTACCATCACCGTGAGCACTCATCAACCGCACAGACTCCATTGAAGCGTTACCTCGCTTCTCTGCATGCTCTGCGGGCCGCACCGTCGGACTTGAGGGAGCACTTCCGTGTTCCGGCCCGGCGGAAGGTCGACAAGGACCGTTCGGTCAGTCTCGGCGGCAGGCTCTATGAAGCGCCGGTGGGGCTCATCGGTCAATGGGTCACGCTGCTGTATCACAAGCATGACCCAACCCGTGTCGAGGTGATCGCCCAGGCCAGTGGAGCAACGGATCGTGAGGAACGCTCCTATGGGTTTCTCACCCCCCTTGATACCGGTATCAATAGCCGGGTTCGCAGAACCGCCGGCCGGGATATCGATCTGCTGCCGGCTGACGAGCCTGCGCATGACTCGTATCGAGGAGGAAGTCTCTTCGAAAAGACCAGTCTCTTCCAGGAGGATTCATCATGATCGCCCTCACTCACGCGTTCGGACTCTCGAGCGAACCGTTTCTCCCCGGCATCCCCACCGACAAGCTGTTTCCTCTCCCCGGGCTTGGCGCGTTCCTCGAGCGGTTCGATTACGCCGTAGAGATAGGCGCCGCCACGGTGATCACCGGCGAGGTCGGCTCCGGCAAAAGCACCAGCCTGCGCGCCGCGGCCGCTCGGCTGCATCCCTCGCAATACACCGTCATCACCCTGGTGGCCTCTTCGGGCAGCGTGCTGGATTTCCTGCGCCAGATCTGCCTCCAGTTAGGCGCCCCTCCGATCGGCAATTCCTTCGCTCGGCTGACAAACACCATTCGTGAACTCTTGTCCAATGTAACCGCAAAGAAACAACGCCCGCTGCTCATCATCGACGAGGCCCATCTCATGCGGCTCGATCTCTTCGCTCAGCTTCATGCGCTCATGCAGCTACCCTATGACACCACCACATTGGCCCCGCTGATCTTGAGCGGTCAGAACATCCTCCTCGATCGACTGCTCTATCATACCTCGCGTCCCTTCTCCTCACGGATCGTCGGCCGCACGCTCCTTCAAGGGCTACAGCTCGATGATATGAAAAACTATCTGCACCATCACCTGCTGATCGCCGGTGGGAACGAGGAGCTGTTCAGTGAGGAGGCAATCACCGCTATCCACCAAGGGTCCGGCGGACTCCTGCGTCGAGCCAACCATCTCGCACGTGGCGCCATGCTGGCGGCCGCCGGCGAGCAGGCTCCGGTTGTCTCGGCCGAACATGTCCGCATCGCCTCTACGGAGATCTTCTGATGCAACACCCCAAAACATCGCCCGGCTGTGCCGATCTCGCCTATTGTGGACTCCGAAATAGCGTGAGAAATCTCTCTCGTTTATCGTGGAACGTTACAGCAGATTCATGGGCGCACTTCACCAGCCGGGAGTAGGAAATGAAGTTGCCCACCTGGGGGAATCGCCGGATGTCTTGGATCTCGTACACGATGACCATCGATAGTGTTTTCCCAATGCCCGGGATGGTGCGAAGCAGTTTCACTGCCACCGGATCGTGATGCGACACCTGTTCACTGATCAACCGTTCGATGAACAGGGTCTGCTCGTGCAGGGCGTCCAGCAGGTGTGAATCGACATCCACGCTGGCAGCCACCATCGGGTCATCAAACCGCTCGGCGATCCCCTCCCGATTGCATGCTCTGTCGATCCGCTTCTCGAACGCCGGCATATTGTACTGGTGCCGGGTGTTCTGAATGTGAGCCTGGAGTTCTGCGTGCTTGCGGGTCAAGTACTGCCTACGCCGAAGCAGATCCCTGGTCGACCTCATCTCCTGCGGATAGGCATACGCTTCAGGCAGCATCCCA
>JAUVDV010000123.1 GCA_030595125.1 Deltaproteobacteria bacterium | reverse complement strand
CAGCCCAAAAGTCGACAAGACTGACAAAACGTCCTTCACCGAATCCCCCTAGATCGTCCCTTCCCCAATAAATGAGCCAAAATCGACTCGGGAAACTCGCAACCCGCTCGGGAAGCTTCCAAACTCCTCGGGAATCCATCCCAACCCCTCGGGGGGGCTTGCACCCGGCTCGGAAAGCATCAAGCCCTCCTCGGGAAGCCTTTATAGCTGCACATGGGTTCAGTAAAAACGGCTCGGGAAGGCCTATCCAGTACTCGGGAAGACCTGAAAGCTGTACATGGGTTCAGTGCTTTGCGTACTCAACAGAACTCGCCCGCCAGGCGTCACCGAACTCCACGTTCCCGAGAAACTCACCCGAAGGCAGGCTGACTTTGTAGGTGGAGGAGAAGAGGTGGTGGAATGTGAAGGCTGGTTTTGTCACGGTACGCAACGGTACCGCCCACCGTCGGCGAGGTAGTAGTACGTGCTGCTTATAATATAACCGCCACCCCAAACGACCATCTCATCACCGGTCCAAACCGCAGTGTGGTCGTAACGGGGTGATGGTGCTCCAGCCGTTGCCATTGCTGTCCATGTATTTGTCGTCGGGTTGTAGTGCCCACCGTCGTTGAACTCCGCCCCTCCGCCGCCACCACCCCATACGATCATCTCGGTCCCGGTCCAAACCGCAGTATGAACACTTCGCGCTGCCGGCACATCTCCGCTAGTCGACGTGGTATCCCATGTGTCAGTCACGGGATTATAAATTCCACCAGTGTTCAATTCGGTCAGCCACGAGCCACCCCATATGATCATCTCACTCCCGGTCCATACCGCTGTTTGGTTCTTTCTGCTCGAAGGACAATCTGTTCCGGTTGAAGTAGACTGCCACGAGTTGGTTGATGGATTATATCTTCCACCGGTATTGGTGCCTGCTCCCGGCCCCCCCCCCCCCAGATTATCATTCGATCCCCGGTCCAGATCGCGGTGTGATCCCTCCTGGCGCCCGGGCAGTTGGTTCCGATCGAAGTAGCCGTCCACGTACCCGCCCCCGGGTCCGTAACCCCGGGCAGATAGCGGGCCCCATAGTTCGTCCCCGAGTCGCTCCCGCCCCACACAATCATCTCGGTATCGGTCCACACCGTCGTGTGCCATCGGTCAACAGTAGGCTCGTCACCTCCGGACGGGAAGCCATAGTCCGCGTCGAGCCATGGGTCATACGCACCGCCTTCACCACCCCAACCCATCACGTATTCCCCCGTCCAAACGTATTTCGGTCGGTCAATGAGAGGCCCAAACGTCGTCGTCGCCTCCCAGGTATTCGCTACCGGGTCGTACATGCTTGCGTATGTGTTATGGGCGGGGATACCACCCTGCACCAGCATCTTCCCGTTCGGCCCGTACTCAGGCATCCACACCGCGTCGTGATGCACCGTTGCCATGGGCGACGGTCCGCTCGTCGACAGCGGAAACCACGTCCACGTGCACACCGCACCCGTATCAGTATCCGTGTCCGTATCCGTGTCAGTGTCGGTGTCTGTGTCAGTATCCGTGTCGGTGTCAGTGTCGGTGTCCGTATCAGTGTCAGAGTCCGTGTCAGTGTCGGAGTCCGTGTCTGTATCCACATCCGTGTCCGAATCAGAATCGGTGTCAGCGTCGGTCGTCCCGCTGTCCATGCTTTCCGACTTGTCGCCCGAGCAGCCGAAAGCTGCGGCCAGTACCAAGAGAAGCAAAAGATATTTAATAGAGATCATCCCGGCCCACCTCCATCTGTTCGGACGATCATACCATTTTTGAACGATGTTTGTCGTTTGACGTCTGTCCGGCGTCGAGCTCAGGGTAACTAGCTTATCCAGATATCAAGAATGTACGGACCACCGGGCGTGCCGCTGTTGTTTGTGTCTGCGAAGATGTAAACCGTGTCCCCGCTGGTGACACCGAAGCTGATGGAATAGTTGCCGTATCCCGAGTTGGCACAGTCTTCTTCCGATGAGTCGTCTGTGCACGTGGTTCGCGCGAAGAGGGTAGTTCCGAAACCACCTGATGGGCTCGAGTCTATTTCAATATTGAGGGTACCGGTGCTGGTGGCGGTGTATGTCCAGACCTGATCATTCCCGCTAATCGGCGGTGTAGTGCCGCCCTCACAGCTCCCCTCGTAGTCGTCACTCTCACCGGACATGTCGCCGTAGTTGAGTCCGTCGTAAGCCGTGAGTGTGCCCGCGCAAGTGTCCCCACCGGTTGCGTATGTGACCTGATCGATGGTCAGGGTGTAGGTACCTCCCCCACCGCCGTCATCATCGTCATCCACGAGTATCCAGATGGTGTCGCCGGCGCCCATATCCACCATCCCCGACACCGTCGAGCTGTTGGGATTGGGGTTGAAGCAGTCGAAATCTCCCCAGCCGTCGGCACCGCAAGTGGTGTCCCATATCATCATGACAACATTGAACCCACTCGTGACCACCGAGAGAGAGTACATTCCGGTTGACGGCGCCGTGAACTCCCATACCTCGTCGTTGCCACCCAGATTGTTGCAGTTGTCGATGGCGTAGGAATCGCTCTGGCTCGAGGAATCGCCGGTCTGGGTTCCCACGGTTGCGACATGAGGATCGGCGCAATCATCTCCGTCAGTGGCCGGTCCCGTATCGGTGCCTGTATCTGTACCCGTATCGGTGCCTGTATCTGTACCCGTGTCCGTGTCGGTATCCGTATCCGTGTCCGTGTCGGTATCAGTGTCGGAATCAGTGTCGGAATCAGTGTCGGAATCGGTGTCGGAATCGGTGTCGGAATCGGTGTCGCCGTCCGTATCACCGTCCGTGTCGCCATCTGTGTCTGCGTCGGTGTCCGTGGCCCCTCCGTCAAAGATCATCGGCGCCTCTCCGCCGCAGCCCCAAATCCCCACGACCAGAATCAATAACGCAATGAGTTTTTTCATTTTTTCCTCTCTTTTTTAAATTACCGAAATATCCAGAATGTACGGCCCACTGGCCGGTGATCCGAAATCGTTGGAATCCGCAAAAATGTAATAATCGTTACCACTCGTTATCGTTGCATCGACAATGCAAACAAGTGGATTCGGTGTGCCGTAGTCGTTCTCGCAATCGACCTCCGAGCTTTCATCATCACAGATTTCGCGAATGAACAGGGTGCACTGGAACCCGCTGCCGGTCACCGTAGTATCCATCTCCACATGGAGGGTACCGTTCGATGTCGCGTGGTACACCCAAACCTGGTCGAAACCACTGGTGTCGATCTCGCAACTACCGGCGTAGTCGTCATCCGCCGTGGAGTTGTTACCTGCGTTTCCGTCTCCGTCCTGGGCGGTGAAAAGATCCGAGCAGTCCTCGCCCGTTGTGGCCGGGCCGGTGTCCGTGTCGCTGTCCGTGTCGCTGTCCGTGTCGCTGTCCGTGTCGCTGTCCGTATCGCTATCCGTATCGCTGTCCGTGTCACTGTCCGTGTCACTGTCCGTGTCACCGTCCGTGTCGCCGTCCGTGTCGCCGTCCGTGTCGGTGTCCGTTCCCGCATCACCCTCCGGGAATCCGCTAGGAGCCGATCCTCCGCACCCAAACGCAAAAAGACCGAGCATAATTATTCCAACTATGAATTTCATTGTGCTTTCCTCCTACCATTTGGCATCAAGTACCGTCAAACAAGTGCCTTCAGCATTTAGAACAGACCACCAGGACGCATAATATTCGTTACATAATCTCGAATGGAGTACCATCACGACCATGCCGGAAGCGACTTCCATCATGTCAATCCGCGACTTGACCATCTATTTCGAGTCGAACGGCGAGAAAAACTACATCCTGAACGGCCTGTCTCTCGATGTACGGCGTGGCCAGACCCTCGCCCTGGTAGGAGAATCGGGATCCGGAAAAACACTTGCCGCTCTCGCCATCCTGGGATTGTTGCCGTCTGCGGCGACCCTGGACGCCGGGAGCATCGCTTTCAACGGCGAGAACCTGCTCGAGCAGAAAGAAGACCGACTACAGGAAATCCGGGGCGACCGAATAGGCATGATTTTCCAGGAGTCGGGTATGTCCCTCAATCCCCTGATGCCCATCGGAAAACAAATCGGCGAAACACTGATCGTGCATCGGGGCCTTGCGAGAAAAAACACCCGCGAGCAGGTCATCGCCCTGATGGAGATGGTGGGAATTCCCGACCCACGACGCAGGTATAACAACTATCCCCATCAGCTTTCCGGCGGCGCCCGGCAACGAGTCGTCATAGCCATGGCCCTTGCTTGCAGGCCGGATCTCCTCCTGGCGGACGAACCCACCACCTCCCTGGACTCGACCGTCCAGGCGCAAATCCTGGACCTCATGTCCAGGTTGATCCAGGATCTCCGCATGTCCGTTTTGCTTATCAGCCACGATATCGGCGTCGTGGCTTCCCTCGCCGATCGGGTTGCAGTGATGAACGCGGGACTGGTGGTTGAGGAGGGCAGCGTCCACGACATACTCAAATCACCGTTGCACCCATACACGCGAGCGCTCCTCGCCGCGAGGCCGTCGCTTCGAAAGGCCGTGTTGGGCGACCAACTCGCGGCGTTCACATCAAGCGCCCCGGCGAACCCTTCCGCAACGATGGGCTGTCCACTGGCGGACGTCTGCAAACAAGCCGTGAGTATCTGCAACCTCGAGTCACCTCCCGTGGTGCTTGTCGACGGGGATCACAGTGTGCGCTGCCTCCTGTTTGAGAAGCCTCATGACTGAAACCGGGAAGAATAGTGCATCCCCGCTGTGTGAGGCTCAGGAGGTCAGCAAACTGTTCTCGGCGCGGTCCGGACTGAGGGCCGGAAGCGGACGGGCCAGATATGTGCGCGCTGTGGACAGGGCATCCATCGCGATCGGACACGGTGAGGCGGTTGGACTAGTGGGCGAATCCGGTTGCGGGAAGAGCACCCTCGGCAGGTTGCTCATCAGGCTTGAGACCCCGACCGCGGGCGAGATCCTCTTTGACGGCAAGAACATCACTCACCTGAAAGGGGGCGCGCTGCGACGGAAACGGCGAGAGATGCAGATGATCTTCCAGGACCCCGCGTCGAGTCTCAACCCTCGTTTCTCCGTCTACAGTACCCTGGCGGAGGCCATCCGTGCGCATAGCAAGCGACTTTCCACCAGACTGCTGAACGCCCACATCGCAGCGCTGCTGAACATGGTCGGCCTGCCCCTTTCCGCCCTGGACAGGCATCCCCGCGAGTTTTCCGGGGGCGAGCGCCAGCGCATCGCCATCGCCCGCGCCCTTGCCGTGGAGCCGAGGTTCATCGTTGCGGACGAGCCCGTCACCTCTCTGGATCTGACGAGCCAGGCTCAGATCACCAGCCTTCTGACAAACCTTCAGCGGGAACTAAACGTGGCAATTCTGGTCATCACGCACAATATGGAACTGGTTCACCATATCTGCCGGCGCGTGGCCGTCATGTACCTGGGCCGCATCGTCGAAACCGCACCCACCGAAACACTGTTCGAGAAACCGGCACATCCTTACACGCGTGCTCTGCTGGCATCCACGCTGTCACAGAACCCGGACGACCGATCCAGAGCGCGGGTACTTCCCGGAGAGCCACCTTCGCCCCTGGACCCTCCGAAGGGATGTCATTTCCACCCCCGATGCCCACACGCACAGATGCAGTGCAAGCTCATAGTGCCGCAGGCCCGGGAATGCTCACCCGATCACTTCACAATGTGTCATTTTGATTTCGACAAAGAAATTATATCAGCCGCTCGGGCCGCCCCGACCGCTCCTGAAAACGGCGACAGCCAGGTGTAGCAGGCCCGCCAACACGAAAACGAAGCCGATGAGTTTGATAAACAGGACGGCAACGGTGCGAGGATATGCCTTGATCACCTGTGTTCCGCTGGTTCCGAGGAAGGCGCCGGCGACAAGCCCAGCCAGCATGATTCCCCAACCGACCAGCAACAAAAGGCATACGCGCCTCGCAAGACGATGATCGGCGCCAAGCTTCGAAAGTATTGCCGCGATGGCCATGCCCCCGAAGCCGGCGATCCAGCAGCCCTCCGCGAGGGACTCGATCGGCCCTCTCAACGGGCCCATGTGCAGCGGGGACGATGGACTCTGTAACGCGAAAAACCGCCACAAGGAGGCGAGCGCCGCGACTATCAACGTGAGCGCCGCGACTCGCGCCATGAGACGCGGAAGACCGATCAAAAAAGTGGTATTTTTGTCTTTGCTTTCGTTCATGGCTGATGAAAAAAAAGCGGCCCCGACACCCGCCAAACACCGATACCGTTGCTCCCGTCAAGGCCTGGCGGATTCTCGGGTTGCCGTTGTCAGGGCCTCAAGGCCCCTTATCAGAGCTTGCCGGATGTACCACGGGGAAATTTTGGTGGCAAGCGGGTTGAAACGCAGTTACAGATCGCCTTCTTTTTCATCATCATGGCGTTCCTGCAACTCATTCATGCCGTCATCGACTTTTTCGCCAAATGAATTCAACATTTCCTGAAGGTCGGTGTAGGAAACGCTGACGATCGAACCGGCGGAACACTCCACGCTCTTCGACGTCACGATCTCCATGGAAGCCACCGGAATGTCTGGATCGCCCGGTGCCGCAGACTTGAAGATATCACCGCCTGTGAGTGTACATGTGGTGTTGTCTGCGGTCGTGACCGAAAGAGGCGCATCGACGATAAAGAGATAGTCCGGGTCTTGCAAGGCCTGCTCGAGTTCGATCCATCGATCCTCCTCGAAAGCCCTGGCGACGTCATTCACCTGCTGACGCAACTGCTCTTTTACAGGCTCCGAAATCGGGGTGCCTACCGATTCCTGCCCCGCGAGGTAACCTCGCTCATACTCCTCTTCCAGCGTCTTCGAGAGCATGTAGTCGGTGACCCAGTATGAGGGGCCGATATAGCTTGGATAAGGATAATAGTACCAGCCCCAGGTGTGATACCAGGGGGCTCCAACCCAACCCCAGGTGTAATGCCAGGGAGTGGGGAATGGAGCGAAATAGAACCCCCAAAACCAGGGCGCGTACGGCCAGTAATGGAGGTAACTGTAGTAATATGTGTGTCCCCAATAGTAGGAATGATAGTAGTGAACCGTTACCGGATGATGAGTGTCCTTGACGTGGATGCTCGTGCGCCGGACAACAATTTTTCCGTCACGGGTGACCGGTTCCTGGTTAAAAGATCGTCCGCCACGCTTCAGAGTTGGCGGAATGCGAGCCCTTGACTTCCCCGGCGCCTTCGCGGCGCGACGGACCCTGCTGCTGCCGACACTCTTCGACGAAATCCCGTGGCTTCGCCTTGGAGCCGCGTGCCTGTCTCTTTGTACGGATGCCGCCTTGGGGCTTCCGCCTCTGGAATGAGACGACGCTTTGGGCCGTCGGACTGGACGAGACGACGCTTTGGGCCGCATTGGTCTGGGATGAGGAGACGATGCATTGGGTCGCCTGGGCCCGCTTCTGCTCCTGGATATTTTACGGCGAGGAGGAGGGGCCGGTCTGGACGCCTTGCGCGTCGTTTTGACCTTGCTCTTTGTTTTTTTTACCGTAGCGCGCGAACTACTGCGCTTGGATGACTTCTTTGAGACGGACGCCGAGCGGCTTTCTTTGCTTTTTTTTCTGCCGGGATTCGCTGTCGATACCGATGACCACCCCAATATCAGCACCACACTCAGAACGAGCATGCTGAACTTCACAATGTAGTTCATGACACACCTCCCTCATTTCTTAGACGATGATTATACCGCCATATTCGGATCTATGCAGGATCAACGCACAAACCGAGCGGCTTTCTTCCCGTTGATCTGAATAAGGACTTCTATCTTTTTTGGTAGATGGAGAACATCCCGACGTAGAGGTATCCGAACAGGAAGAGAAGCAAGAACGGAATTGAAACCCAGTGTCCGCCTGTAACCGCCACGTAGATAGTGAATATGAAGTACGCGGCGAAGGCCAGTTCTATCAAGGGAACGATCCCCTTCTTGGCGCGGTACTTTTTCTTCTTCCAGTTGCCGTCCCTGGACTCGACCCCGTGCTTTGCCGTGCGAACGAAAGGTGTTTCATGCCCGAAGACGCCCTCGAGGACCGCCTTGGCATTATTGATGGAGAGCCCTATCCCGAGAGACATGAGCAGGGGTACCTTGGCTATGGCCCGCCACGGACTGCCGTACAGCTGCTTGTGGGCAACCACGTAGAACGTGCCGATGGAGAACGTGGTCCCCATGAACAGGGGAAGATCTATGAGAAGCACCTCCCTCCAGCCGTGCTCCGTGCGAACCAGCAAGTTGGGCATGAGCAGTAACGCCAGCAGGATCATGAGGATGTAGGCGAAGTTATTGGTCAGGTGGAAGAACGCCTCCATCTTGACCTTGAACGGCACGTCGGCTCTCAGGATGGTCGGCAACATCTTCTTGCACACCTGGATGGAGCCCTTGGCCCACCTGTGCTGCTGCGATTTGAAGCTCGCCATCTCCACAGGGATCTCGGCCGGCGCCACCACCTCCGGAAGGTAGAGGAACTTCCATCCCCGAAGCTGAGCGCGATAGGAGAGGTCCATGTCCTCGGTAAGGGTGTCATGCTCCCATCCCCCGGCATCGTGGATAGTGGAGATCCTCCATATTCCCGCAGTGCCGTTGAAGTTGAAGAAGCGCCCCGACCGTTGCCTCGCGCCGTGCTCGATGACGAAATGACCGTCGAGCATGAGCGACTGGATGCGCGTGAGCATAGAGTACCTGCGGTTGATATGATCCCAGCGGGCCTGGACCATTCCCACCTTGCTATCGACAAAGAAGTCGACAATTTCCCTCAGGATGCCCGGAGGAGGTTGGAAATCCGCATCGAACACTGCGACCAGCTCGCCTTTGGACGTTCGCAGACCATTTTCCAGGGCACCGGCCTTGTATCCGCTGCGGTCCGTCCTGTGGATCAGGGAGATCTGGAACCCCCGCTCGGCTACCTCGTACACCTTCTTGCGTGCGATTTCGGTGGTGTCATCGGTAGAGTCGTCGAGGACCTGAATTTCAAGCTTGTCGAGGGGGTAGTCAAACTCAGCCACCGCCTCGATCAAACGCTCGCATACGTACCGCTCGTTGAAGAGCGGCAGCTGGACCGTGATGATCGGAAGGTCTTTCTCCTCGAACCGGCCCATGGGTACAGGGACCTTTTCGCGGGTCTTGAAAAACAGGTACACAAGCTGGCTTCGGTGGAAACCGTATATCGCCAGCAGTCCCAGAATACTCAGATAACAACCGATCAAGACGTTTTCGAGCATCTCATCCTCCGTTGTCGCGGTCTTCCCGCGAAGGAGTTAGTCCGATATCCATCCCCTAGATAACCGAACTAAATGTCTCGATTGTCACCCAACTGTCACAAGGATTATCGGAATGTCACTGGGCAATATTTCTACTGAGTTGGGCTCGAAAACAAACCGCAATGCTGAGTTGCTACCGCAAGATTACCTAATCTTCACCTCTGTTTATCGCGTTTCTCGGAGAGGACCAGATACCTGATGAATTCCTCCTGAATTCGTTCCTCCAACCCTCGTGTACCCTCCGCCAGAGGCCTTCCGTTCACAAAAACGTAGGGCGTGCCGTCAACTCCCAGTTCCTCACCCAGGCGATGGTCGGCCTCGAGGGCCGCTGTGGCGGCTGTGGATCCCATGTCCTCGATGAACTCGTCCACATCCAGCCCCAGGCCTGCGGCCATCGTCTCCATCCGCTCCAGCACGAGCGGGCTCCCGTGTGCCGAGTAAAGCGTGTCGTGCATCTCCCAGAACTTGCCCTGACGATGGGCTGCAATAGCAGCGCGGGCGGCCTGCTCGGAGACATTGTGAGTACCGAGGGGGTAGTGCTTGAACACCATCTCCACGTGATCCGGGTAGGCGCGGGCAATGCGATCCAGTTGTTCGGCAGCTCTGGAGCAAAACGGACACTGGAAATCGGAGAACACCACGATGGTTACGGCCGCGTCTTTCGGGCCCCGTCGCGGAGAACCGTCCACGGAGATTTCCAGGCCCTTGAGCGCTGCGTAACGCAACATATAGGCTGCGGAGATCTCCTCGACATTGTAGTCCTCCGTCAGCATCCCCATGATGAAGTCAAACGCCATGGGCGCTAAGGGACAGGACTCCGGATTGTACAGGGCCAACCCGAGACTTATGTCATCCCCGCAAGGCGACACCTCCGAGTTCAGGATCTTGTCGAGGCGCTTTGTCTCGGATGGAGTGAGTTCGCTTACGTCGATGATCCCTTCCATGGCGCGGGATGACACGGGCGCGGGCCCTCCCCTCGCGCCGGAGCACATCACGTAGGCCACCGTCGAGACCACGAACACCGCCGCGCCGACATAAGAAATGAGATTGGGTAATATTTTTTTCACTTGAAGCCGGCCTCCATCATCCTCCCCTTCCCCTTACGCAGGGGAAGGCCGGGATGGGGTCTCAAAGAATCCTATTTGTCGCAGCGCGGCGGGTCAACAAACCGGTTGAAAGATTGTCAGGTAAAAACAAGGCCGGGGATCAGGAACTTCGCCCGTCCTTTGACCTCGCCGCAAGGATCAGCTCGAACACTATCTTCTTGAAACTGTCTGTGTCGAAGGGCTTCTCAATCAGGAGGTTGCCGACCTTGCTCAGGTATTCCCTGGTCCTCGGGGTGAAGGCGCCGCCGGTGATGAATACGACCTGTTTTGCCGAAGAGGGATATGTCTCCACCAACCACTCGTGCAGGTCCACTCCGGACACCTCGGGCATCATGATGTCGCACAGTATCAGGTCGAACGCCCGATCGCTTTGAAGGATTTGCCGGGCCTCCTTGCCAGAACCGGCCTCGATCACCTCGTAATTCCAAAGCATGCGCTTGATCGCCGTGCGGATCTCGCGCTCGTCGTCGATGACCATGATGCGCCCGCGCATCTCGGTTTCCACATCTTTTTCCCTGACCTCAACCTCTTTTGTCGGACGCTCCTTTTGCCCTACCGGCAGACACACGACGAAGCTGGTGCCCTCACCAAGCTCGCTTCGCACTTCGATGCGACCGCCGTATCCCTCGACAATGCTCTTTGAGATTGCCAGTCCAAGCCCCGACCCGACGCCGACTTCCTTGGTGGTGAAGAATGGCTCGAAGAGTCGTTCGATGTGCTCCGGTTCAATCCCCTTGCCCGTATCTCGCACCTCCACGCATATCTTTTCGTTGTCGGTCCATGTGCGAACGCGGATCTCGTTGTTTTCGATATCTCCCTCGTCAATCGCGTGTGCCGCGTTGATCAGCAGGTTGAGGAAGACCTGTGAAAGTCGTCCTTCGCTGGCCATCACCGTGGGAATCACGCCGTAGTCCTTGACCAGTCTGGCTCTGTACTTGATTTCGTTGAAGACCATACTGACGGCCACTTCGATGACGTGCATGAGGTCGACCGGCTCCAGACGGTCCTTCTCCACACGCGAGAAGGTTCCCAGCCCCCGTGTAGTATCTCTGATCCGCCGGGTTCCGCCGAGCGCATCCTTGAACTTCTCTTGCACGCCGGCCAGCACCTCCGGTTTGAAGAGTTCCCCCGCTTCGCCGACGACCTGCGACAACTTTTCTTCCCCGAGGTGTTCCTCCAGCGAAACCTTGTAACGCTTCATGCCGTCTATCAGCCTGGGCAGATGGTCTGTAAGGCTCTCGAGGTTGAAAAGGACGTAGGCCAGAGGGTTGTTGATCTCGTGGGCCACGCCGGCCGCCAACATTCCCATGCTGGCCAGCCGGTCGGACTGGGCGATCTGGGCCTGCAAGCGCTTGTAATCGGTGATGTCCACGGAGACACTCATCAGACAATCCTGATTGTTTTTCAATGCGATAGGTGACTTGGTGGTCTGGAACCAGCGTCTGGTGCCATCCCGGAAGGTAAGCTCTTCCTCGGGAATGAATTTCACCTGCTTCTTGTCGATCACCTCCAGTTCGGCGGCCCTGAATTCCTCAATTTCAGCGTCGGTGGTCAGCCATTTTTCAGCCAGGCGCAGGTCTGTCGAGCCAACCAGGGCTTGCGGAGTGGTTTCGTGCATAGCTGCCATCCGCCGGTTGACCAGGAGATATCGCCCCTCCCGATCCTTGACGTATATGTAGTTGGGAGAGGTGTCGAGAACCTGCCGTAAGAGTGATTCACTCTCCCTCAGCGCCTCCTCGGTATGCTTGCGCTTCGTCTCGTCGCTGTAAACGGCGACGACCTGTCCGCCGGGCAGCTTGTACACGTAGTTCTCCCTCCAACCGATAATCCTTTCGTCCTTGTAAATGGATATGGGATGGTGCTGCGGTTTGCCTGTTTTCCATACATTCGAAAAAATGTTCAGCAGCCCGAAGTCAGTCACCCCGGGAAAGATCTCCTTGACCCGTTTTCCGATAACCTCTTCTTTATTAACCTGCTCCACCCGCTCTGCGGCGGGGTTGAAATCCACGAAGATAAAATCCTCTCCATCGTCGACCGCGCTGAAAATCGCCACGCAGTTGCTCATATTGTGGAACATCTCGCGGTACCGTTTCTCGCTTTCCGCGAGTTCTTCCTCGGCCCGCTTTTGCTCGGTGATGTCCCGTACGATGCCGCAGATTCCAGTGATGTCGTCGTTACTGTTTCTGACAGGAACCTGGATTGTGTGAAAGACACGCTCCTGATCGCCTATGAGCAGGGCACGAACCTGGTCAGCGGTCCCGCCTTCCAGCGCCACCTTGTCCACCTCCGCGACCTTTTTTACGGACTCCGGATCGAATATCTCTTCCGGTGTTTTGCCGATCAGGTCCTCGCGCCGGCATCCAAACAACTCTGTCATTGCCCGGTTGACGTAGGTGTACCTGCGCTCGACATCTTTGGTGAAGATGCTGTCCTTCGCTGTTTCCGCAATCGCCCTGAAACGCTCTTCACTCTGACGCAACTCTTCGATGAGTTCGGACCTGGTTTTGTCGTTGTCGTTCATCACTCCACTTGTACAGGACCATCATCATCATAGTCGAGTACCTCGCGGACCTTTTGCGCCAGCGCGTCTATGCCGAAGGGTTTCTGTACGAAGTGCGTTCCCTTGTCGAGAGCACCGTGGTGCACGATGGCGTTGTCGGTGTAGCCGGACATGTACAGCACCTTCAACTCCGGT
>JAUVDV010000020.1 GCA_030595125.1 Deltaproteobacteria bacterium | reverse complement strand
GTCCACCCGATCGCGAACGGTGCAATAGCATCCGATGAGCTCTTCGTTGGTGTCCGAGAGCGTCGCCCGCCTGGGGCCAAGATCGAAGAAAACCGCTCCGCCGCCCACGAAAGGCTCGTGATAGCGGCCATAGGATGGTGGGTAGAGATCGCGCAGCCACTTTAAAACCTTGCGCTTTCCACCCACCCACTTGAGAAACGGTTTTGCCCCGTTTCTTTTTGTCGCCTTAGTCGCCATGCAGGTATTCCGTGACCCGAATAATCTGTTCGCATGTACAGTATCAACGACCGATCAGGGGAAGCAAGTAGTTAGTTTGAACCTCAGGAAATGACCTGAAAATGTCTGGCACCCTTAAGGGGGAATAACTATTCCGCGCCTAGCTTTTTATTGGCCTTTAGCTTGAAGATACCCACTACCTGTACCGAGTGTGTTGTTCCACCGGACACGTTGGCGTAGCTGTCGAGACCTGTTACGACACCGCAAATGGTTGCTTGGCTTCCACTAACCAATTCCCCTGTTGAACCCACGGCGACAAACCGTGTGATATCGGTCCAACCGCTGACAATTCCACCAATCCAAAGAGGCGGGTCTGCGGACCGATCAACTTGGATCTCGGAGATCTTACCTTTTTTACACAGGAGTTTTCCGCGTGCCGCAGTGGGATCCTTCATTACCAGCTTGTACTTGGTTGATGTTAGGGCGTTGAGTTCCTTCCAGTTGGGATGCGCATTCATCCACAACGCGAGCAGTGCTACCGCTTGGCTCATCTCACCCCTGGTATCTTCCATCAAGGGTTGCAGCACCGCAATCACATCTGTGAGGGTGGTCAGGGCGTTCACCTTATCCGCGAGTGTCGGCTCGGGCGGGGGCGGTGGCGATGCGGGCGCTGGGGCTGGCTGGGTGATCGCTTGCGCTGGAACCGGTGTTCCCTGTCCCCCATCATTCGATGAACACATACAAAGAACGCTGGCGAATCCGAACGCGACAACTAGCAAACTTAGTTTCCGGGTCATTCCACACCTCCGGTCTGCCCCCCAAAAAGGGCGGATTAGCTTTGCGGCAAGGTTACATTTCTTGAACTCGACGAAAGTATAACCGAGCAGCAAGATGATTGACACCGTCAAAGCAAATCCTCCTCATCGACCAGACCACGGCAAGGAAAATCCGACCGACACAATTATTGACACAAGGAATCCACGAGCCTACGCTTCGGCCTCATTTTCAGAACAACAACCTACAGAAGAAAAGGAGATTGAGATGGAAATCACCTTGAAGCACTTGTCGAATCAATCGATGGCGGGCATTTCCGGCGAGTGGACCGATGCGGGCAAACAGCGTCCCGTCCTCGAAGGAATCGTCGAGTTGTCCGGCATAATGGGTCCGCTGGACGAGGTTCACAACGGCGTGCTCGAAATGCAGTTTACGGGCGAGGCCGAGGGTGCGCTTGAAAAAGAACTTAAAGGGTTGAGCGTTCAAGCCGGGGAACTTGATGTCATGTTCGACAATTCGGCCCGGGGGGTATTCGGCTGCCTGGAGAGCAACGCGCTCCTCGCAGAGACGCCGGAAGAGAAGGCGATGTGTGAGAAGCTCAAGAGCATCATATTTCCCAAGCAGACAGGCATCGTCAAAATGACCTACTGGGAAGAATCCGGCGAGGCGAAGCTTCTGGAAGGTCGCCTGAACGAGGATCTCAGAAAAGACCTTCGTTCCATCCCCTGCCTGGGAGGGAACCTGGAGCAGGCCGTCGATAAGTTCATCGTGGCCGGCAACGATCTTGGAAACGTGGAGAGCAAGAGGGTAAGGCTGGCCGAGCAGGACAGCGACAAGGAGACCGTGACCAGATCCGATACCCTGAAAGCCCGCCACAAGTGGATGCGCGTCGTCAGCGCCTTCCTGAACGTCCTGGAAATCGCGGAGATCGATGAAAAGACCACGACCAACATTCTCCAGCCCCTGATGACCGCGGTGGAAAAATCGAAACCGGACGACAAAACCCCCGCCGAACCCACCGCGCCGACCTCCTGAACCATCCAGGCCCCGATAGATATCGACCCTTCCGACCACCCAAACCAATAAAGCCCCCGATCGCGATCGGCATTTTCGATCACCGGAACCATCGAGACCCCGATCACGATCGGCATTTTCGACCACCGAAACCATCAGGAACCCGATCACGATCGGCATTTTTGAGCACCGAAACCATCAAGAACCCGATCCAGATCGGCATTTTAATGGTTCCAAACCATCAGAAACCCGATCGTGATCGGCATTTTGGCTATTTTTACAGTACAGCTGCAACCCGGACCCCGAACCGACCCAAAATACCTCGGACATCAACCAAAAGGGATTTTACCGCGCGACCTTCTTCTCGAGATCCCCACCGCACCTCTCACAACGGGCAACGTATGAAAGTGCACCACTCAAGGGGGACAATTGTTGATGAAACTACCATCAGGGCGAGGCAACCGGGAAGCCAGTTACACAGATTTCGCTACTGGCTCCCTCCATCCCTCAGAAACGTTATCTCTGAAAATTCACAATATTACAGATTTGAACATTTCGTCCAAATGATTCCTTAGAAGGGTTTCAAATTTCTTCATTTCTGGGTGGAAAACCCTATAGAGTTCATCTGCTTTCTTTCTATGTTCTGAATCTCCAGATTGTATTATTGAATAGGAACTTTCTCCAACAGTCTTTGGTTGCGATTTGTTGTATTCTGTCGCCCAATTCTCTAACGCTTCACCTACTCTTATAAACTGTTCTACGATTTCCTTTGTAGAAATGAGCAAGAGCTGTGCCTGAATTCGGGGAAAATCAGTGTCGCGTGTGTGTGCTCTTTGGGTGACTATATGAACTGCAGAGAGCGTATCGACATAAACCCGCTCCACATACTTAATTCTTTCCTTGAAATTACGTTCTTTAATAATCTTAAATTCTCTGCCTTGAGTGAGGCAACTAGAAACGCTCGCAACGAGGAGTCCAAAGAACCCACTGACTATTACCGTTATGAGTGCAAAGTATGACTGTTCCATTTTTACTCGTTTCTTCGGGGAGAGTTGTCGACTTTTGTCTTGGCGGAATTTAAGAGATAATTCACTTTGTCTTCAACTGTGTTGAACTCCATCCAAAATGAGAAGGCTTCCTTTAGTACTTCTTCATCATCAATAGTCTGGAAATCGTATTCCACATTTACACCCGAACCAAGATTGATCTCCACTTCAAGTTTGCACTCCTGTAAGTCAGCGGCGTTGGGTTTTCCGCTTTTGCTCGTAGTACAGTGTTTATAGGCGTTCGCGATTTCTGCTATTTCCTTCAAAATTGTATGGCCCCCTCGTATTCTGCCAATTATTTGGCCTTTGTCTTTGATGTTCCAATCTCGTTCTTTCATATTTTCGAAGAAAAAATATTCTAGAACATTATTCAGAGATTCAATTGCGTTCAAAAAATATCTTAAGCGTCGATATCGGTCTGGGGTGTTACATAGATCTTGCTCTTTTTGTTGCTGTACAAGACGAAAGTAGTCTTGGCAGTTTTCAAAACAAAAGTAGATCAAATAGTTATAGTGACTACCAAATGGTCCTTTGAAACATTCTGGCACGGCCATCTTTCAATCGCTCCTTATGAGTCTTCGAGGGACGGAGGATCGTATTCCAACAAGATTATTTTCTCCCAAACCCTGGGTTTAAAAAACCCAGGCTATATTCCCTCGCCGCTTTGCGGCGAAAACCACAAATTCCGAGCCCCCCTACCCTTCGTTCAGGATCCACCCGGTGCGGACAATCCACGCGGTTTCAACGGCGTCCCCAAGGAAAGGCTGCAGCACTTCTGCGGGTCTCGCTCCGCCGGACCCCGGCGCCTCGAGGATGATCTCCACGGCCACGCGCTCGCCGGTTGGCCCGAGTCGAAGATCGGAGGGTATCCGGTCGAGCACCCGTGCGTCTCGAACAAAGGGCCGAACGTCGATCTTCTTTGTCTTGTTCTTGCGAGTTCGTTCGATCTCGATGCTGTCGGATGCAAGGATCTTTTCGACAGCGGCTTCGACATCCGAACGAATTGCATCCAGGAACACAACGTACCGCGCCGCCTCGAGGGCCTTTGCGAGTTTTTTATCGCCGTCGGCCAGTCGCCTGATGGAGGTTACCTCCATGTCCGGTGGAACAGCGTGGCGCAACAGCTCGATAATTTCCTCATCCCGTGGAGGATCCACCAGATGGAGATCCATCGGCTCCGCGAGGCCGGATGTTCCAAGGGGCAACGGCGGCGCCGTCTCTATCTTGGGTTTGGGGTGAAATCCACGGGTGTATTGTACTTTGAGGCCCGCCCTTCGAAGGCTTCTGGTGATATGCCGCATCACGTCAAGGTGCCCGATGAAGGCCTGCCTGCCCCATTTTGCCAGGGTCATGCGAACCCTCACGGACTCCACCTCCGGACCCGGCAGCGGCTTCGGACGGGGAGTTCCCCTTGATTTGTGAACGGAACTACTCGTCGGCATCACACTCGGCTCGCGCTTCGTCCTTAGTGGAACGTCATCCCGTCGACACTGAAGCCCGCAGGTGTGACACACGAACTCCGTCGCCTCTCCCGTTTGTGCACCGTACCTCCCGCACGGCCGGGTGGTGAGGGCTTCACCCGCTCTTTTTCGCTCGGTGTTCAGGAAATCGGCGGTCAGGCCCACATCCACGTGATTCCACGGCAAGGCCGCCTCGTCGGGAATTTCCTCGAGAAATGTGTCCACATGATGACCATCGAACACCGTCTCCCAGACTTTCTCCTTGAACATTTCGCCCCACCCGTCGAAACGGGCGCCGAGATCCACGGCGCGCTCCAGATGATCTCCAAGACTCACGTCGCCTCGGGAGAAGATACCCTCCAGTCTGGACAGGCGGGGATCGTGCAGGCGAAGATCAAGTTTGTGCGCCTTGCCGAGCCTGGTGAGAAGCGCCTGGCGCCTGCGGATTTCGTCGAGCCCGATCATCTCCTCCCGCTCGAACGGGGTGAAGGGCTTGGGTACAAACGTGGAGACCGACACCACGATCTGTGTCCTGCGGCCGGAGAGCCTGCTCATACCCATCTTCCGAAGAGACGCCGCAAGATCGATGATCGCCTCCAGGTCCTCGTCGGTTTCGGATGGAAGACCGAGCATGAAGTAGAGCTTTATTCTGTTGAATCCCCGATCGAAAAACCGGGCGGCTGCGCTCATCAGATCCGCCTCGTCCACGTTCTTGTTCACCACGTCACGAAGACGCTGGCTCCCCGCCTCCGGCGCCAGGGTCACCCCGGAGGCCCGCAATCTCCCGACAACCTCGATGAGCTCTTCGCGAAGGCCGTACGCGCGCAGCGACGGCACGGAGATGGACACGCGATCCTGCGTGAAACGCTCTCCCAATCCGCATACGATGTCCTCGATGCGGCTGTGATCGGCAGACGAAAGGGCGGCCAGGGTTATCTCGTCGAAACCCAGACAGTTCACGCCCTGATCGACGGCGGCGAAGGCCTCCTTGGGGGACCGCTCGCGAACCGGCCGGTACAGGAAACCAGCCTGGCAAAACCGGCAACCCTCGGCGCACCCGCGGGCGATCTCCAGGCTGAATCGATCGAAGACCGCGCTGATCATGGGCACCGGTCCGTTTCCGAAAGGCTGAGCGTTCAGGGATGAGACCGTCGCCCTTTTGGCGGACGGGCCGTCATCGCACACCACCACTTGCCGATGGGAGGTCTCATCCAGGCGTCTTTCGAGCAGGCCCGGCGAATACATAAAGGGCAAAGCGTGCAGCCTTGCGATGGTTTCCTTTCGTCCGATTCCGTCGTCCACGCACCGGGCGAGAGCATTCAGCAGTTCTGGAAGGGCTTCCTCCCCGTCACCCACGAGGACCAGGTCCAGGAAGGGGGCGAGGGGTTCGCAGTGGCACGCCAGGGGGCCGCCCGCCAGAACGATGGGATGTTCCTGTGACCGCTTTTCGACGCGCCGGGGTATACCTCCCAGATCGAGCATGGCAATGAGATTTGTGTACGTGAGATCGTACTGAAGGGAAAACCCCAGGAGATCGAACTCCACGAGCGGGCGCGCGGACTCCAGGGACAACAGGGGCAACCCCTGCGATACGAGCTGTGCTTCCATGTCCGGCCAGGGCATGAAGACCCTCTCGGCGGACATTCCCTCCATGCGGTTCACCACCTGGTACAGCACCGACAGCCCGATGTGGCTCATCCCTATTTCGTAGGCGTCCGGAAACGCGAGCGCCATTCGGAGCCTGGCTTGATCCGGCACCTCGACGGCGCCGTACTCACCACCCAGATATCTGCCTGGACGTTCGACCTTTCCCAGCAAGTGGGCGTATGGATGATCCAACATGGTTGCAGGATATTACTTCAGGTTGGACTGTAATGAAAAATCCGGATCGATAATTGCTCTTTTGAGACGAAGGGCCCTCACCCGATACTGACCGTCGGGATGCTCGGACAGGTACTCCTTGATCATTCTGAGGGAGCCGCGCTTGTCATCCGCATGATATCGTCCCAGCGCGACCCTGTACCGGGCCTCCTCGGCTCGGGGATGTCTCGGCTTGGCATGGATGAACGCCATGAGGTCTCGCTCCGCGTCCGCCCATCGCTTTAAAACATCCTGATAAAGGGCGCCTCGCCACAGCCGGGCGTTGGGCTCGTGGTAACCTCCGGGGAAGGTCCTCAGGAAGTTGTTGAAGCAGTGAAGCGCTTCCCGGTGGGCTCCCTCGCGTCCGTCGAGTTCACAAAGTGAGAAGTAGGCAGCTTCCTTGAGATCGCCCTCAAGGGGTGACGCCAGGTAGGCGGTGAAGGCAGCCCTGGCCCGACCGAAATCGCCGAGTCGATCCATGGACAGGCGCCCTACCTCGTAATGCGAGTTCTGCGCAACCTTGGTTCCCATGACCAGTCCGGAGACGCGATCGAAGGTGTCGGCGGCGTCCTTGAAGCGACCGACGGATGAATAACACTCTGCCAGCAGTGAGAGGCCGTTGACCAGCCGATCACCGCTGGATGCCACAGCCGCCCGCTCGAGGAGATCGATGGCGAAGGGGATGTCGCCTGCGGTCATTGCCGCGTGCGCCCTCTCGATCAGACCCCAACGTTTATTGGTGGTTGCCCTGCCAGTCGCGGATCTTTTGTGCTTCTTTTGCGCATCGTGTCGATCGGCGGCGGCGGTAACCACGGGTTGATAATGGGCAGCAGGGGCCAACTCAAAGGATACACTCTCCCCCACCTGCTCGTGGGCCAGCCTGGATTCCAGCGGCTCCATGCCCGGCGAGGAGAGACGATATTGTACCGGTCCGTCCGGGAGCCTCACGGTCAGCGGCGAATATCCGAGGAGTCGACCTTCGACCTCCACTTTCACGCGTCGCGGACTTCCGTCGAAATGCACCAGCCTTCCGGCGGTGGCCACGAAGCTATCCTCCAGATCGATGATCTCGCCGGCCAGTGCTCGCTGTCCGTCCCCGATATCCACGACACCCTCCCGCGAGAAGGGGATGGATACGAGCTTGCCCCCGGTCAACTCGACTGTCCTGTTGGTTCCACGAAGAGAAACCACGTCGACGCGCCCTTCGAAAACGCTGACCTGCGTGCCGCCGTTGGGAACGACCTCCACCATGAACATGGTTCCCCGAACCCGCACGATGGAGTCCGGGGTGCGGATGTCCAGCATCCGTCCGCCGCTGCCGTCGAACTCTACAGCGATGCGCCCCATGTCCAGCTCCATCTCCATGAGGTCCTCGGTGATATTGCTGATCCTCCATCTCGTATCACCGACCAGGGCCACCCGCGCGACATGTCCTATGCGGAAATTGAACCTTCCACCATCGTTGACAGCTATCTCGGTGCCGAGGCGAACTGCGAAGGAACCGTCCGCGCCGCCGATTTTGCGGCCGTCGACGATGGCCGTGCCCTCGCATCGATCCATGGTCGCGTTATGGGTTATCTCCGAAATGGTCTGATCCGCCTGCACCGCGACGGGACTGGCAACCTCCTGCGAATCCGGGAGGAGACCAACAACCACCACCACCGCCACAACGGCCGCAGCAGCAGCACCGAGCCCGAAGATGGGGGTGAACACGCGGGTTGGTTTTTTCTTCGCAGACGCCAGATCAACGGCGATTTCGTGGACCGCAGGGATGAGACGGTCGTAGATCCTGGCGCTGTGGACATCCTCGATCGGTTGCATTTTGGGCCTGGCGCCCGCGATGACGGTCAGGCCATCGGCGGCGGCGCGGCAAATATCGCACCGACGCAAGTGCAGCTCCAGGCGCCCCCGGCGCACTGCGTCGAGGCTGTCTTGCCTCAGGAAATCGCGCATGGCGCGACCACACTCGCTTCTTCGCCTGCTCATCTCTTCTTCTCGCTCGCCATTATCGCAAGGATTTCCTTGCGTCCGGCCTGTAACCTCGACCCGATAGTGGACACCGACGATCCCAGAAGACGGGCAATCTCCTCCAGAGAATATCCCTCGTACATGTATAAAATGAACGTTTCCCTCTTCTTGGGAGAGAGCCTGTCCAGCACCTTATAGATTTGCTGCCAGGTGGACAGGGATCTCTCCGGGGTATGCTTGACTCCGCTTCTTGCAACCTTGCTCACCTCGCATATGGCAGTGGACAGCCTCCGTCGGCGGCCCCGCATCCGGATCTCCTGCCGGGCCACGTTGATTGTTATTCTGAACAACCATGTAGAAAACGCCGACTTGCCCCTGAATCTTCCGATGGACTGATAAACGTTCAGGAAAACTAATTGAACCAGATCGTCGACGTCCTCATTGGGGCCGATCAACAGAGAAAGATGACGGTGAACTCCCGCTACGTGCTTTTCGAACAATTGCCTGAATGCGGCGGGATCACCCTCCTTGGCGCTCGCAACGATATCGGCGACCGGATCGACCCTGGCCTTTCGCTTTGCGACAATACCGAGTTTTTCGATCACACCAACGGACATGGCTTTCCCCTCACGAGATCGCGTTCTTTTCTTGCCATCCTTTTTATTAGTCGCCGTCATTACTGTTGATTATGAAAACCTATTGTAGTTGCATTACTTTTTTTCAATCCTTCTTCACAACCACAATTGTATACCAATATCGAAAACAGGGACAATCCAACCGCGTTCGTATACGACTTGACCTTGATTTTTGAGCACGTCGCGCACGAAAGGCAACGCCACACCGCCGTCCGCGTAAATCGTCAGGGGTCCGTAGATGTGGAAGACGGCCCTTAAAAGAGCTTGACCGGAAGGCTCGAAAAGCAGGTCGAGGCGATCCCTTTGCGGCCCCGATGTCTTGTACACGGCAAAGCCCACGGATACCCCGGCCAATATTGCGAGCTCCACCATACGACCGGGAAGGATGGCATAGCCGAACAAGATGTCGATGGGAACAAGGCTCTGGGATCCATCCACGTCGTGGGCATGGAAGTCGGACCACCCGGCCCAGGCAATCGACAGGGACGTCGTCACCCTTTTGGAGAACGCTCCTTCCAGCGTAAAACGAGGTCCTGCGATAAAGTCGCCCGTCTCCAGCACCGTGTACATGGTCAGGGCAAGGCCCAGGCTCCTTATATACGGATACCCCGTTTCCTCGACGGGATGCTCCTTCTTCACGCCCCCCACCGCCGGCGGCTCTATGATGGCCAGCCCGGCTCCGAGGGCGGCGCCGGCTCCCTTTTCCAGATAAGGGGTAACCGCCTCCTCTACCACTATTGCCATGGTCCACGCCGTTGATCCGATACTCTCGGTCCGCCTGATCTCCCGGACCACGTCGTCCCCTTTAGAGGTGGCCAGGTTGTCTACTGCCAGCAGGATGTACTCCCCGGAGAGTCGCCTCAAATGGACGACCCAGAACCATTGTTTGTCTGCATCAGACGCAGCCTCATTCTCCTCAGTTTCTTCGACGGTGATCTCGGGATCCGCAGCTCCCGCCCCGATACGAACGGTCATATTATATCGGGCGAGGCGGATGGCCAGCGCGTCCACGAGAGAGGCGGCCTCCCCCGCAAGCGACTCTTCGTACTCGACGATAAGACATTTTTCCACCGGGCACTTTACGGGTCTGTGCGCCGGTGTTTCGTCCTGGGCCCACGAAACAAGAGGCAACAGCAGGCAGATCATCACCCCAAACGCGCAAAACACGTTTTTGATGGGAAGTTGGCAATTTCGATTGTAAAACATCCGAGTAATTATCACCTATTCCATAAAGGTATCATGGATCCCGTAGTCGCCAAAACCCCAATGGATCTGCCCGTCGCTCTCGTCACGGGCGGAGCCGTGCGGGTCGGGCGTTCGATCTGCGAGCGTCTGGCAGTGGATTCCTTTCGTGTGGCTATCCACTACAACGGCTCGCGGCAGGCGGCGGACGATCTCGTCGGAAAGCTGGCCGACCACGGTCTGAAAGCCGACTCGTTTTGCTTCGATCTCACAAGACCCGGCGCCACGGGCAAGCTCGTCGAAAAGGTGATCGCGACCACCGGGCGCATCGATCTCCTGGTCAACAACGCGGCCATCTTTGTGGCCGACGACGGCGAGATGACAGATCTTGCGATGATGAAAGTCCTCAACATGGACGTGCCGACCAGGTTGGTGGAACTCGTGACTCCCTATCTGATCGAGACAGGCGGCTCCATTGTGAACATCGCCGATCTGGCCGGCATCGTGGAGTTTCAAAGGTTCAAGGCCTATTCGCTTACAAAGAAGGCCCTCCTGGCGCTCACCTTACACAAGGCCCTGGAGCTCGCAAACCGGGGCGTGAGGGTGAATGCCGTATGCCCCGGAGCCGTGCTCTTTCCCGAGTGGTACTCGCCCAAAAAGAGGCGTGAGGTGATCGATGGGATTCCCATGGGACGAGAGGGCACGCCACAGGACATCGCGGGGGCGGTGGCGTACCTGGCGACCGCACCGTTCGTAACGGGTCAGACCCTTTCCGTGGACGGAGGACGACTGGTCGCGCTGATGCGCCATTTTGCAGAGTAAACGTTCATGCTGTTTTTGCGCACCCGTCCGCACAGAGTAATGTGAAACTTTTCGGCCAGGAGGATCCCCTCAGCAGTAGCTGCGGCCGGTGAGATGACAATTGGAAATCCGGCCTGTGCGACCTTTGCGACCATGTCGAACGGGAACCGCCCGGTGCACAGAAGCAGCATCTCACCCAGGTTGCAACCGTCCATGAAAGCCGCGCCCACTGTCTTGTCCACAGCGTTGTGACGACCGAGGTCTTCGTAGAAGTACAGAATTTGCTCCCCGTCGCTGAGGGCCGCAGAGTGGACGCAGCGGGTTTCCTTGTACAGGCCGGGCCGGTTGTCGAACTCATGACCAAGAGCCATCACTCTTTGCGCGTCCATGGTCATCTCCGGACCGGCCGGCTTCATGTGGTCCTGCGCCCCGCGCAGGCGATCCTCCGGCACGTTTGCGGTCACATCCACAATAGCCTTTTCATCATCCACACGAACCGATGTGAGCTCCGCCGCCTGACGGAGGATCCCCTCGGACACCAGGTATCCCACCGCCATCCTGTCCAGATCAGACGGCATGCACCGGGCGTCCGCGAAATGCTCGCCGTTGAGGCGTAGCTCAACCGTCGCCTCACGGATAATCGGGATCTCCACTTCCAATGCGCTGTCGCCCTCGATTCGCAAGGCCGCAGTCTCCTGCACGTACCGGGAACGTTTTTCATCCTTTTGGGGCAATGCACGGTCCTTTCGAAAATCCACTTTGTTTGCGAAATATTACATCGTGCACAATGTGAGGGAAAGATGAGAAAGCGGATCAGGCGGCGTCTTTGAGAGCTTCTTTCAGTTTCTTTAAAGCCCGGTGCTCTATCTGCGCCACCCGTTGCTTGGTGATCCCCATCTGCGCGCCTATATCTTTCAATTGTACGGGATCATCCGTGAGGTGGCGCTTGCGCACGATGTCTCGCTCCCGCTCGTTGAGATCTCCGAGTGCCGACTCGATCATTGCGCTGCGATGGGCTTCCACTTCCAGGCGGGCGAACATGTCCTCCTGGTTTTCCTGGTCCGCCGGCATCAGATCGATGAGGGAAGTACCGGTCTGGGCCACGGGCATATCGAGGGATGCGTCTCGTCCGGCAAGGTGCCGGTCCATCTCCTCCACCTCGTCTCTGTTCACCTCGAGCTGTTCGCTGGCGATATCGAGCTGCTGATCCCGGCCGGTCATGCCCTTTGCAGAGAGCTTGCCCTTGAGGGATCGCAGCTTGAAGAAGAGCTTCCTGTGGGCCCGGGTGGTCCCGATCTTGATCATTCTTGCGGTGCTCATTAGAAACGAATGTATGTATGATCGAATCCAGAAAACGGCATACGTGATCAATCGATAGCCCTTGTCCGGGTCGAACTTCTTGACGGCCATCATGAGGCCGACGCTTCCCTCCTGGACAAGGTCGAGGATCCGCGCGCCGTAGCCTCGATATTCGTTTGCAATCTTGACCACAAAACGGAGGTTGGCCGTGACCAGCGCGTGGGCGGCCTCAACGTCGCCCGTGTCCCTCCACCGCAGGGCCAGATCCGTTTCCTGTGCACGGGAGAGCACCGGGTATTTGCTTATCTGGGCCATGTATCGGTCCAGATCGCTGACTACCGCCAGTGCCTGCATTTGTTTCGCCATGCGTTGCTTCCTCCATTAAACAACATAAGCACGGGTCCGAGCCGGTCAAGGGATGGGGTTGACAAATCCCCAGGGCCCATACTATCGACCCGAAGTCGACATGTCGCACCTGTTCCACAAGCAGGTCAACGGAGGTTCACATGACTACCAGCAAAGAAGTAATTGAAGTCACCGAGAAGTACGGCGCCCGCAACTACCATCCCCTGCCCATCGTCATCTCGAAGGCAGAAGGTTGCTGGGTAGAAGACCCGGAAGGCAATCGCTACATGGATATGCTCAGCGCGTACTCCGCACTCAACCAGGGTCACCGCCACCCGCGCATCATCGGCGCTCTCAAGGAACAGGCCGATCGCGTCACGCTCACAAGCCGCGCGTTCCACAACGACCAGCTCGGCGAACTGTACAGAGATATCGCAAAGCTCACGGGTATGGACATGGTACTGCCCATGAACACAGGCGCGGAGGCCGTGGAGACTTCGGTCAAGGCCGCTCGAAAGTGGGGTCATACGGTCAAGGGAATCGCGCCGGACACCGCCGAGATAATCGTGTGCGAGGGAAACTTCCACGGCCGCACCACTACCGTCATCAGCTTCTCGTCCGAGGAATCCTACAAGAAGGACTTCGGCCCGCTCACTCCTGGCTTCAAGATCATCCCGTACGGGGACGCCGACGCTCTGGAAAAGGCCATCACCCCCTCCACCTGCGCGTTCCTCGTGGAGCCCATCCAGGGCGAGGCCGGCGTGGTAATACCTCCTGCGGGCTATCTCAAGAAGTGTCGCGAGATCTGTACAAGGAACAACGTTCTGCTCCTGGTCGATGAGATCCAGACCGGCTTCGGACGTACGGGCAAGATGTTCTGCGTAGATCACGAGGGCGTGATCCCGGACGCGATCATTATGGGCAAGGCGCTCTCCGGCGGCGTGTTGCCGGTGTCCGCGGTCGCATCAAAAAAAGAAGTGCTCGGCGTGTTCAACCCCGGCGAGCACGGCTCCACCTTCGGAGGATCGCCCCTGGCCTGCGCGGTGGCACGGGCCGCAATCGCCGTCATACTGGACGAAAAACTCACCGAACGCTCCGCCGAGCTCGGCGCGTATTTCAAGCAGCAGATCGTGGAAATGAACTCCCCTCACGTGAAAGAGATCCGGGGAAGCGGCCTGTTCATCGGCGTGGATCTCACGGACGAGGCCGGCCCCGCGCGCCCCTTCTGCGAGCGACTCAAGGAAGAGGGCATACTCTGCAAGGAGACCCACGAGTCGGTCATCCGCTTCGCCCCGCCGCTGATTATCTCCGAGGAAGACCTCGACTGGGCCATCGAGCGCATCCGCAAGGTCTTGTGCTAGCCTGAAACTCTCAGGGATCGACCATGGAGATCGCGTCCATTCGGTCCAGTCCCTCCCCGACTCTGTCCAGGGTTTCTCCGCCATCCGCCTCTACGACAACCGAAGCCGCACCCGCGCCCAGCCTGGCGGCATCGATGACATCCCAGCGGGCCGCAAGAGCGAGGGACGTCGCCGCCGCGAAGGTGTCTCCCGCGCCGGTGGGATCCGCCGCGTCCGTGGTGTAAACTCCGAGATGACGTTCTTTCTCGCCCTCGTATACCGCGCAGCCGGCCTCACCCAGCGTCACGACGACAACCCCCACGCGGGATCGAAGTTGTTCCAACAAATCGGCACTTCCAAACAGCTCAATGTCCTCTTTGCTGAGAAAGACCGCATCGACACCTTCTAACAGCTCAAGACCGAGTGGATGGTCCAGGGCGACTACAACCGCCTTTCCATCCCTCCTCTCATCTGACGCTTTCTTCATGAACCCCTGAAGCCCGACGGTTGTATAACCGGCCCGCGCGATCGAAGCCCATGGAATTGCGTCCATCTCCCCCATGACCGGAGCGATGAAGAGCAGATCCGGCCTTTTCCATTCATCGGGATACATGCTCTCCGTAATTCTCTGCGACCGGGACTCAACCAGCTGCAGCCTGGGCTCACCGGGAGGATAGAGGTTTGAAAAAACCGTTGTCTCCGGGCTCACCTCTCGCCTCACATCGAGCCCGACAAGTCCGCTCTCACAATTGAAGTCTTCACCGACGGTCGTCAGCAGCCTGCTCACAGCGCCCAACCCCCGAAATGTTCTGGCGCCAAAGAACGCACACCCGCCGGGAACTATCCTGTCCCCGTAACGATCGTGGGTCACCTGTCCGACGGTTACTGCGGTCAATCTGGAGAGATCAGCTTTTAAGCGAGCGTTCATGCAAAGAACTCACCACAGGAGATATTGTACGCCTGTCCGGTAATTGCCGACGCATTGTCACTGGCGAGCCACTCGATGAGAGCGGCGACTTCTTGCGGCTGTACAAATCTTTCAAGGGGTATTCCCGCGAGCGCGTCCTGCCTGACCTGCTCGGGGGTTGAGCCCAGTTCTTGTGCCGTCCTGACGATATCCCCCCTGGACATCTGCGTGTCCACCCAACCGGGGCAAACCGCGTTTACGGTTATCTTTCGGGGCGCCAGTTCCTTTGAGAAGCATTTGACCAGGCCGAGCACCGCATGTTTGGAGGCGGTGTAGGCTCCGTATCCGCCCCTGCCGAGCTTTCCAAGTCCCGAAGAAACGACAACCGCGCGACCGTTTTCTTCTATTGACCCGTAAAGCGCTCTGAAGGTGTTCCAGACGCCGTCCACGTTGACGGACATCACCTCTGCCCACACCTGATCGGCGTTCGGGTCGTCCAGTGCGGCCTGTTTGCAGATACCCGCGTTGGCGACAACCACCGAGACCGGCCCCGTGTTTGAAAGCGCCTTTTTGAGCGCAGCGCCGTCGGCCACATCGACACAAACCGGCACAACCGTGGCGCCTTTCTCTTCACACTCTTTTGCGAGTTCGCGTAACGGCTCCAGGTCTATTCCCACCGCAAAGACCTTCATCCCGCGGCCGATGAGTTTCAACACCACCTCGCGGCCTATCCCCGTGCCTGCTCCCGTTACCACTGCAGCTTTTTCTTCCATCATATTGTCCTTCAGATTCGCGTTGCCTCTATTGCCTCGATCAACACCTGGTCCGCAACCGGGATGGCATAATCTCCATCCACGCTCCACAGTTGACCCACGTCGCTCACCAGCGCCATTCGCGTCCCCTCTACCAGGTACTTCTTGTTGAACTTCAGCGCCTCGAGAATATCGTCCGTGCGAATGTCGGCGGGCACCTTTGTGGGCAGCCCGTACCTGGCGATCATATCCTCGTGCGCCAAGACCAACTCGTCGGAGCACGCCCCGAGTATCCTGGAGATCCGCGCGGCGACCATCATCCCGATCGCAATAGACTCACCGTGGTACAGCGAATATCCGGACAAGTGCTCAATGGGATGCCCGATTGTGTGACCATACTGCAGAACCATCCCATCCCTCAGCTCTTTTGGATCTGTCCTTACCAGCTCACACTTCAGCTCGATGTTGCGCTTGATGACCTGCTCCAGGAAATCCAGGTCCCTGAAGCTACCGTTGTATTCGGTCAGCGTTTTCGCCAGCTGCGCGTCCTGGCCCAGGCCGTGTTTGACGACCTCCGCGAGACCGTCCCGTGTCTGCCTGTCGGTCAGCGTCACCAGGGTCTCGACGTCCACAACAACCATTCGGGGGTTGTAGTATGCGCCAACCATGTTCTTTCCGCGCTGGCCGTTGATCGCCTGCTTGTGGCTGATAGCCGCGTCGCACTGTGCCATCAGAGTTGTGGGAACGTGCACCAGATCGAGCCCCCTATATATTGTCGAGGCCACGAAACCGCACACGTTGCACACAACGCCCCCGCCCAGCGAAATGAACACCGATCGTTCATCCACGCCTCTGCTCAGTACCCGGTCGACCACGTGCACATAATTCAAGAGGGTCTTTGCCTCTTCGCCCACCGGCAGCGTTATCAACTGCACGTCGTATCCGCTGCCCTTCAATTTGCCGGTGAACTTCTCTGCATACAGCTTCGCGACCGTCGTGTCCGTAAACACGAATATGGGCGATGAAGCATTTGCGTCCGGGATGAGATTCTCCCTGAACGGCGACGCCACAGCGCCTCGAGAAACGATCATCTCGACGGTTTCTGGTTTTCCCAGAACGTAGTTGTAGATCTTCGACTTGCTCTTTTCGGTCGGGCCTGACCCCGAGCGCTCATGCTTGACGACCTCTTTTCTACGGGCCAGGCGGATTCTTGCTTCGGCACGCACGAGATCGACCGGCGTGTCCACATCGTCCCACTTCCCGTCTTCGATCGCCACGAACCCCAGCTTGCCCTCCTGAGCAAACACCTTCAGTCCCTCGTAGAGTTCAACGTTCTCCTTGGACGCGAGAGCCTGGTCCAGAGCGGAAAACAGTTTTGGGGTCGCGACAAAGAAACCCGCGTCAAGCGCGTCGCACTTGTCCAGGCTCCAGTCCACATCGACGATCTTGCCCGAGTCAATCTCTACCTTCAGGGCGGACTCGAACGAAGGATTGTCCACGGTAACCCTGTCCACGAGCGAAACCATTGCGTTGTGGGCAAGCTGCGCCCGCGCCATGGTGGTGACCAGCTTGTCGTCAAAAATGTGATCTCCCATCAGAAGCAGGAACGGCTCATCCAGACTCTTTCTCGCCGCCAGTACCGAGAACCCCGAACCTTTTTGCCACTGGAGATTCTCATGGAACTCGATCTCCATATTTTCGCCCCACGGGCGCCCGGCGATGGCGCGTCTTATTCGACGTTTCTCGTATCCAAGAACCACGTGGACTTTCGAAACGCCCACATCCCGAAGCTGTTCAATCTGCCTGAAAATGATGGGATGCCCGCCAACCTCTACCAGTGGTTTTGGAGTTCCGCGGCGGTCCAGACGAGCACCGCGTCCCGCGGCAAGAATAAGAGCCTGTTTCATATTTCTTCCTTCATAATCAACAATTGACAGATCTAATAGTACTCGTTCACAAATTCGCGAAGAGCTTTTTCAATATCGTTTCCGGAATGGTGCAGGGCGTCGTTGTGCCCGCCGCCGATCTCGAGAAACCGTCTGGGCTCGTTGGCGGCCGCAAAGATCTTCTCTCCGTGGGCAAAGGAGATGATCTCGTCGTTGCGCCCGTGGATCACCATTATCGGCGATGAGATCTTTTTCACGTTGTCGAGAGTTGGATAGGAGAACCTCGAGAGCAGCTTCACCGGCAACCAGGGATAGACCTCCTGCCCCTCCTGCGGAATGGATGTAAACGCCGACATGAGCACTACCGCGCCGGGCCTCTCCCGCGCCGCAAGGTGCGACACGACGGCGCTTCCGAGGGATCTGCCGAACACCAGGATCCGATCGGGAGAGAAGCCGCGTTTCTTTACAAGATGTTCCCAGGCGGCGTCCGCGTCCAGGTACGTTCCCTCCTCGCTCGGCGCGCCCGCGCTCTTGCCGTATCCGCGGTAGTCGAAGATGAAGACGTTCAGATCAATCTCGTGAAGAAGACGGATCATCTCCAATCTCCCGGAGATGTTTCCCGCGTTTCCGTGGCAAAAGAGCACCACTGGCCGCTTCTCCGACGAGGGGACGAACCAGCCGTGGAGCTCGACGCCGTCCTCGGTGGTCATGTGTTCGTCTGTGTACTCGAGGCCGATGAGGCCGGGATCGCCTTGCATGTGCGGGGAGGGAAAGTAGATGAACGAACTCTGGAACGCCCACATGGCCGCACAGACAATCAGGTAGATTCCAGCGGGCATGAGGATCGCCCAGAGCAAGATCTTCCTCCATCCGGAAGTTGCTTTCACTACACCTTCACCCGGTTTTCGGCTTCACGCTTTAGAATATCAGCGTAGTCGGCGAGGCGGGGTTCGACTACTCCCGAGAGATAATCATCCACCTGCTCGACGGCCCTGCCGATGAAACGGGAGGCATCCCGCGCTATCCCGGAAAGGTCGTTTGCGACTAGGGGAATGCGTTCATCCGCTGCGAGGCGGTCGAGGAGATCGTTGGGCTTTCCCTCCTCCTTGACCAATCTCGCAACCTCCATCGAGTGCTCCCGAATAACCTCGTGGGCATCCTGGCGGGAGGCGCCCTTCTCCACCGCCGCCATCAGGATCTCCTCGGTGGCGAGGAATGGAAGATCTGCGGCCAGGCGCGCGTCGATGGCAAAACTGTTGGGAACCAGGCCCCCGCAGATGTCCAGCAGAAGGCCGAGCACCGCGTCGGCAAGCAGGTAGGACTGTGGAATATCCATGCGCCGGATGGCGGAGTCGTCGAGCGTTCGCTCCATCCACTGATTGGCGTGTGTGGCGTGAAAATCGGCGGGCAGATTCATCAACTTGCGCGAGAGAGAACACATCCGTTCGGATCGCATGGGGTTGCGCTTGTACGCCATGGCGGACGATCCAACTTGCTTTTTGCCAAATGGTTCGTCCATCTCCTTTTGCCCGGACATGAGGCGAATGTTCACGCCGATCCAGTGCGCGGACGCGCCGATGCCGGCCAGTGTTTCGGCGATCTTCGTATCGAGTTTGCGCGGATATGTCTGACCAGTGACAGGGTACGACGCCGCGAAGCCGAGCTTTTCCGCTACCGCTTCGTCGAGCTGTTTCACTTTCTTCGCGTCGCCGTCAAAGAGCTTGAGAAATGACGCCTGTGTTCCGGTTGTGCCCTTAGCGCCCCGGGCCTTGACCTGATTCATGACCCACTCCACGGCGTCCAGATCCATGATGAGATCTTGCAGCGCGACACTGAGTCGTTTTCCCAACGTGGTCGGCTGAGCGGGCTGAAAGTGAGTCGCTCCCAGGACCGGGAGATCCTTGTGGCGCTTCACGGTGGCGGCCAGCCGGTGAATCACTCTCACGAGATCGGCGTGAATGAGCGCGAGGGCTTCCCGGTGCAGGATCAGGTCGGTGTTGCAGACCACGAACTGTGACGTGGCCCCCAGGTGAATGATCCCGGCAGCGGCCGGACACTGGGCTCCAAAGGCGTGCACGTGAGCCATGACATCGTGTCTGAGTTCCTTCTCCTTTGCCTCGGCGACCTCGTAGTTGATGTCGTCTGTATGAGCCTTCATCTGCTCTATCGCCTCTTTGCCGACAATGGAGTCGAGGCCCAGCTCCCGCTGGGACTCCGCGAGGGCTATCCAGCAACGGCGCCAGGTTCTGAACTTGGTGTTCTCGCCGAAGAGTTCCTGCATGGCGCGGCCGGTGTAGCGGCTGACGAGCGGCTCGCGATAGGTTTCACGTTCCATTGTGCTTCTCCTGAAAAAAGGGTGGCGCCGAACCCTGAGACTATTCAATGCGCCTCTCGTGGGCAAGGGAATGATGTTTTTGAGCATATCTTGCATTCAATCCTTTTCTGCGCACCAAAAAGGTCTACAGTGCAAATTGTCGAAAAACGATGCGGCAAACCACGAACTGTAAATTTTCTAATTCACGGAGGAAACCATGGGCGGATTGTTCGGCGTTGCCACCAAAGATGATTGCATTCTCGATCTCTTCTACGGGACAGACTATCACTCCCATCTGGGAACCCGACGCGGCGGGCTCGTTGTGCAGAAAGAACACGGGTTCAAGCGCAACATCCACGACATCACCAATGCGCCGTTCCGGTCCAAATTCGAAGAGGATCTGCCCAAGCTGAGCGGGCGCATGGGCATCGGAGTGATCAGCGACTACGAGGATCAACCCATGTTGATAGGTTCCCACCACGGTTCCTACGCTCTGGTCACCGTGGGCAAAATAGACAACATCGAGGAGCTGTCCCGGATGGCGCTCAAGCACCGGGGGACTCACTTCTCTGAACTCAGCGGCAACGAGATCAACCCCACCGAACTGGTGGCGTCAATCATCGATCTGGAGGCCACCATCGTGGATGGGATCCGCGCCGCCCAGAACGCGATCGTCGGATCATGCTCCCTGCTGCTGCTCACCAAGGACGCCATCTACGCCGCTCGCGATCGACTCGGCCGCACCCCTATTGTGGTGGGCAAAAAGGATGGAGCCTACGCTGTCACCCTGGAGACATGCGCGCTGCCCAACATGGGCTACGCCATCGACAAGAACCTGGGCCCTTCCGAGATCGTGCGCATCACGGCGGAGGGCGTGGAGCAGGTTGCCCCCCCGGGAAAGGACATGCAGATCTGCGCGTTCCTCTGGGTCTACTACGGATATCCCGTGTCCACGTACGAGGGGATCAACACCGAGGAGGTTCGAAACCGATGCGGCGCGGCCCTCGCCAGGGCTGATGACGTGAAGGCCGACTTGGTCGCGGGTATCCCAGATTCCGGCATCGGTCACGCCATCGGCTACGCCAACGAGTCCGGAATTCCCTATCGCCGTCCATTCGTCAAGTACACACCCACATGGCCCAGGAGCTTCATGCCCCAGGATCAAAAGGTGCGCGATCTTGTGGCAAAGATGAAGCTGATCCCCATCGCCGAGATGATCAAGGACAAGCGCCTGTTGTTCTGCGAGGACTCCATAGTCAGGGGGACCCAGCTGCGCGACATCATCAAGCGGCTATTCGGGTACGGCGCCCTGGAACTGCACATGCGACCCGCCTGCCCACCGCTGGTATTCAGCTGCAAGTACCTCAACTTCTCGCGTTCCAAATCCGAACTCGATCTGGCCGCGCGAAGGGCGATCAAGGATCTCGAGGGCGACGCGGGAGCGCACCTGGACGAATACTCCAACCCCAACACAGATCGCTACCACGCGATGGAGGAGTGGATCGGGAAACACCTGGATCTCACCACCTGCAAGTACCAGCGTCTTCCCGACCTCATCGAGGCCATCGGCCTCCCGAGAGAAAAGCTCTGCACCTTCTGCTGGAACGGCGAAGACCTTTACGGCAAGTGAACAAGAAATCTCGCACAATCCACTTTCTCTCCCTCGGTTGCCCAAAGAACCGGGTGGACACTGAGGTGCTCGCGGGAATAGCGGCGCTAGAGGGTTATCGCCTGGTGCCCGATCCATCCGACGCGGACGTAATAGTGGTCAACACCTGCGGGTTCATCGCAGACGCCAGGGAAGAATCAGTGAACGCCCTTCTCGAAATGGGCCGTCTTCGCACGGACGGTCGGTGTCAAAAACTGATCGCAGCCGGTTGCCTCTCCCAGCGATACGCTCTCGAAGTAGCGAGGGAGATGCCGGAGATCGACTGTGTCCTCGGCACCACCGCAGCGGAACATTTCGAAGCCATACTTTCGGATTCGGGGCGCGTGATCGAGGTGAACGCGCCGGGTCATTTTCTTCAGGGTCCGAACACCCCCAGATTTGTGGAATCGGGCGCCCCGTCGGCATACGTGAAGGTGGCGGACGGCTGCTCCCGGAAGTGCGCTTTTTGTGCGATTCCGGCGATCCGGGGAAAGGCGGGGAGTCGGCCCGTCGCGCAGATCGTCGCCGAGGCGGCCAGGCTCGCGAAGGCGGGGGTGGTGGAGATAAATCTGGTTTCGCAGGATACATCCGCGTACGGCACGGACCTGGGCGACGGCAGCGATATCGTAACCCTGGTTCACGCCCTGGACCGGGTGAAGGGGCTGCGTTGGGTTCGCGTTCATTACCTGTACCCGGACGGGGTTCCGGACGAACTGCTGCACGCGATGAGAGATCTGGAAAAGCTGGTTCCGTACCTGGACATCCCCATTCAGCACGCAGCTGCGAAAATGCTGAAAAGGATGCGGCGCGGGCACGGTCCGCGCACGCTCACGAGCCTGATAAAACGAGCGAGGCAAATTGTTCCCGACATCTTCCTTCGAACAACGGTGCTCGTGGGTCATCCCGGTGAGACCGCCAACGACTTCGAGGAGCTGCTGAATTTCGTAAAATGGGCACGCTTCGATCACCTCGGAGTTTTCCGGTACAGCGACGAGGAGGGGACTCCGTCCTTTCAAAAAGAACCGGTGGTTTCGGGCAGGGATTCGTACAATCGCTTCAGAAAAGTGATGAAGGTGCAGCGTGTGATCGCGCGAGAGAACAGCCGAAAGATGATCGGCAAGATCGTGCGCGTGCTTGTCGAGGGCTCGGCCGACGATCTCGGATACGTCCTCGAGGGTCGCCATCGGGGGCAGGCGCCGGAGGTGGACGGGAAGACATATCTCGCTTCGAGCGATGCCCGGGTTGGTGAAATTGTGGACGCCCGCGTCGTGAGTCATAGCGATCACGATCTCCTGGCGGAGCCGATCTGACCTCATTTTCGTGATATTCTCTTGCGCGTAATGCGCGTCTACCTACTGTATCTTGCTGCGTTCGCCATCTTGCTCCAACCTGTGACGGCGCTCGCGCAGGATACGCTCACCCCGCCATCCCTCATCGAGTACGTGAGGGCCGACTACCCCCAGGAGGCATTTGACAGCGGAATCGAGGGCGTGGTGACGGCGCAGATCGACGTGGACGAGAACGGCCTGGTGACCCGGGTGGAGATCACGGAGGCCGCAGGGCACGGATTCGACGAGCTGGCAAGGGAGGCCATGTACGGATTCGTCTTCTCCCCCGCCACAAAGGACAGCGAGCCGATCCCGGCGCGGGTTCTGTACAGGTATACGTTTTTCATCGAAGAGACAGAGCACGAGATCGAGGTCGACCAGGCGCCGCCGGTCCTGGATGAGGTTGAAGAAGAGGTCGGCGAGGGGATTGACGATCCTGTCTACGAAACGGTGATCCGGGCTCGCAAGCCCCTGCGCGAGGTCACGCGGCGGGAGGTGACCATACGGGAGATCACGCGGATACCAGGCACCGGGGGCGACGCTCTGCGGGCCGTGCAAAATCTACCGGGGATGGCCCGGGCGCCTATGATCTCCGGCGCACTCATCGTTCGTGGCAGCGCACCGCAGGACACCGAGGTCTTCTTCGACTCCATCCCCATGCCCATGCTCTACCACTTCGGAGGGCTCACCTCCGTGATCAACTCGGACCTGCTCGAACAGATCGATTTCTATCCGGGCAACTACTCCGTCAGGTACGGGGGCGCCACGGGCGGCATAGTCGACGTATACCCCCGCGCCCCGAAGACCGACCGTTTTCACGGCTACGTCGACGCGGACATCTGGGATGTCGGCGCCCTTGTGGAGACGCCCATCGGTGAAAACTGGTCCGTCGCGGTGGCGGCCAGGCGCAGTTACATCGACGGGATTCTAAACGCTGTGCTCCCGAAGGACGGCGGGTTCGAGCTGACGACCGCTCCCAGATACTGGGACTACCAGGTCGCGGCGGACTATCACCCGGACAGAAATGACAACCTGCGACTGTTCCTGTACGGCTCGGACGACAAGCTGGTCTTTGTCATGGGCGACGACGTCGCGGACAACCCAAACCTCGGCGGCGCCGTCGATGTCCGCCTCATGTTTCACAATCTCCAGGGGAGGTGGAATCACGTCTTTTCCCGGACCCTGTCCAACACGGTCAACGTGGGGTTCGGATACCAGATGAACCAGGGAAGCCTGGGAGAGTCCATCATGTTCGAAGAGCGTGATCTGCCGCTGCACTTGCGCGACGAACTGGTCATCGATCCCGGAAGAGTCTTCATCCTGCGAACCGGTATCGACGGGGTGATGGGCTGGGCGAAGTGGAAGTTCAGGGCGCCGAGCGATTATCCCATGGAGGGAACCCAGTGGGATCCCATGGGAGCAAACACCGAGTGGGTGGAGGACGAGGGCGAGGTGTTCTACTACCGGCCGGGTTGGTACGGCGAGCTGGAGTTGACGGCGATCCCCCGGTGGCGGCTCATCTACGGCCTGCGGGTGGACTATTTTGCCCGGGTCAATGACGTGGGGATCGATCCGCGTTTCGTCGCCCGGTACCAGATTTTCGACAAGACGACCCTCAAGGCCGGGTTCGGCCTGTTTCACCAGGCGCCGGACGGGGCGCAGGCCAACGAGGAGTACGGAAACCCGGACCTCCTCTACATCAACGCGATCCATTACGGGCTGGGTGTGGAGCAACAGATTTCCACAAACATAGAGGTCGGTCTGGAGGGCTTCTACAAGGATATCTCGAACATGGTCGTGGACTCGGACCGGATGGTCGAGCGCGACGGTATGGAGGTCCCGGAGATCTACTCAAATGAGGGGGAAGGAGAGGTCTACGGCATGGAGGTGCTGGTCAAGCACTATCCCACGGATCGGTTCTTCGGCTGGATCTCGTACACCCTGATGAAGAGCAGCAGGGTAGATCACCCGGGCGACGACGCCCGTCTGTTCGATCACGATCAGACGCACATACTCACGGTAGTGGCCAGTGTTGTGCTGGGCCGAGGCTGGGAGGCAGGGCTGCGGTTCAGGCTGGCGAGCGGGGACCCGTCCACGCCGGTCGCAGGGTCCGTGTACGACGCCGACTCGGACATCTACTGGCCCGTCCACGGAGAGGTCAACTCCACCCGCCGGCCACTCTTCCACCAGCTCGATCTCAGGGTGGACAAGAACCTCCTCGTCGAGGACATACTCAAGGTGGCGGTCTACATCGACGTGCAGAACGTGTACAATCACAAAAATGTGGAGGGGTTCCGCTACAGCTACGACTATTCCAAGAAGGCCTATTTTCACGGCCTTCCCGTCATCCCGAGCCTGGGGTTGAAAATCGAGTATTGATCCTGGGAGATATTCTTTGCCCGCCGGATTTGATTCCGATGCCCATGCTCTGATATCATCTGCCCCGATCGGGAGGGGAATGTCATGTCCAGACACGTTGCGAAGCTACTGTGCGCGGGAATCGGAGGGTACGCCGCCTGGCAGGTGTATTTACAGATGGTCGATGTGTTCGCGGACGTCCGGTGGTTGCCGGCGTCGAGCGCGGGAGTGGTGGTCCTGGTGGTCTTCGTCCTTCTCTACTTTCCCCTCGCGCGACCAGTGTCAGATATCATCGGGGATCGTCTCTCGGCCCTCAGGGCACGGACCAAATCTACCCGCACGGGGACAGGCCTGGACGAGGTCCCCATGGAGCTGCGCGAGAACACCAGCACGAAGCTACAGATTTGCAAATACTGCGGTGTCCCCTACCCCGGCGGGCCGGTCTGCCCCGGGTGCCATCAAAAGATCCTCGCAAAGAACGCACAACTCTGATCCGATTCTCATGCGGTATAATATTGGTTGTTTTAATATACCCATATGGTATAATTTGTATACCATGGAGTTTGAATTTAATCCTGAAAAGAGCGAAACGAACAAGAAGAAACACGGTATCGATTTTACCGAAGCCCAAGCTCTCTGGGATGACCAATATTTAATTGAGATTCCGGTCAGAACCACAGATGAAGAGCGTTTCCTTGTGGTGGCCCGTATTTGGGAAAAACACTGGTCGGGAATCATCACCTATCGCGACGAAAGGATAAGAATCATTTCGGTTCGTCGTTCAAGACCTGAGGAGGTGGAATTGTATGAAAGCTGAAAAAATCGATAAGAAGTTCGACGATGGCGAGGATATCACAAAACACCTGGACCTCTCCAAATCGCGCAGACCCGAGCTGGAGCAAAAAAGGGTAAATGTCGACTTCCCTGTCTGGATGATTCATTCACTCGACAGAGAAGCAAAGCGCCTCGGCGTGCCCCGCCAATCGATAATCAAAGTCTGGGTCGCGGAGCGCCTCGAAAAGGCCAATACCTGACAGAATTGGGAAGCACAAATCCATACACGACCCCACTCTTCTCCTAAATCTAATACGCCACCAGGAATGCGCCGGTGGCGGCGAGGGAGATGGCTAACAGACGGCGTCTGGTCAGGGGTTCTTTCAGGAAAACCACTGCAAAAATGAAGATGAAGATGGCGGACATCTGGTTCAACAGCGCCGACCTGTGCACGTCGATGTACTTCATCCCGCCGAGCCAGACGATCATGGCCAGGTAGGTGCCGAACACGGCCGCGGGAAAGGCGCTGGTCCACGTCTTCGAAGAAAGGACCGACGTGAAGAGAATCCGTCTTCTGGGATGAAGTATCATTATAGGGATGAGCGCGACGGTCGCTGCGGCTATCCGGACCGTAGTCGCCCACAGAATGGACACTTGGGACAGCATTCCCTTGATCATCACTATGCTGATCGCCATGAGAAAGATCCCCAGTATCCCCACGACGGTTCCTGTGACGATGTCCCGGCGGGTCTTTCCCTTGTCGGGTCGCGCGGCCGAGCCCACAAGGAGCGCGGCCATTATGAGGACAGCTCCCACCAGGCTCTTGGACGCCATGTCCTCCGAAAGGAAGAAGAAAGACATGCCCAGCATCAGGGGGGTATAGCTCGTGTCGACAACCGCAGTCAGCCCGGCCCCCAGCTTCTCGAGGGAAAAGAAAAACATTGTGTCCGCGACGGCGATGCCGATCACCCCGGAGCCCGCCATCAAAAGCCACCACTCGAGGGGAACTTCGGGAAAAAAGGGCTGCGAGACGACTAGCATGGTGATGGGCAGAAGGACCATGGCCACGCAGTTCTTGTACAAATTGAGGGCCAGGGGCTGCATTCGTTCGCCGGCGAGCTTGAAGAAGATCACGCCGATCGCCCAGAAAAGGGCGGCCAGAAGAGACATGATTTCTCCAATGTAAGGAATGCCGGACATGGGCACCATTTACATTTTGGGTGTTATAATGCAATCGGATCTCACATCACGACTTGAGCAAGGGGAGACACATGAACGCTCGTAAAATGTTGGTTTCCGCGATCCTGATCGTCTCGATCGCGAGGATGGCAGGCGCGACGGAATGCGAACTCGCCGGAGATCACCCGGAGTGGGTCTTCTGCCACGATTTCGAGGCGGGCGACGCAGATGGCTCCGATACATATTGGAGCGATTACTGGAACGACACCTACGGCGCGCCGGATCGCACTTATCTCATTGACGAAACCATGGCGGGGGTGGAGGGAACACAGTGCATGCGCCTTCAGGTGGTCAACGATACCAGCGTAGAATTGACCAGCGGCGTCTCCTCGGGACCCAAGAAGTTTCTTGGAGATGTAGTTAGCTGGGACGACCTTTTTTTCAGGCGGTACGTACGCTTCAACGCCGATTTTCATCAGGGAAACTTCATGCACCTCGGCGGCATGGGCGCGTGCCATCCGGATGACTACCCGTGGGCTTGCATGGGTCACTCGGGGGAGAGACCGGTGGGAGATGACAGGTTCTCGTCAAACCTGGAGCCGTGGTCCAGCTACCAATCCTTGCCCTGGCCCGGAAGATGGGGCTTCTACTCATACTATTACGAGATGCACATGGACTGCGGGCACCCGGGCCCGGACGATTGCTACGGAGACATGTTCTCACCTCAAACGGATGCTTTCATTACGAGAGGTGATTGGCATGTTCTCGAAATGACGATCCATCCGGGAACACCCAACCAGACGGACGGATCGCAGGCCTTCTGGATTGACGGAGAGAAGATCTTGACCGTGGACGGGATAGCCTGGCGGACTACTGATGAGCTTCGCATCAACAAGGTCGGTGTTTACCTCTACATTCACAACAACCCGGCCAACACAACAAATATCCTGGACGTGGATAACGTGATCATAAGCCTCAACTACGTAGGACCCGCCCCCTGCGAGGACAGCGTGGAGCTGGAGGTTCCCTGCATCTGCGAAGGCACACCCGATCCGGAAGACGCCAGCAACGTGGTCAACTCGGGCTACTGCTGCGATCATTCATGGCAATCCGAGCCGTGCGGCACAGGAGACGCCGATGCCGATTCGGACTCGGACTCCGATTCGGACTCGGACTCCGATTCAGATCCTGATGCGGGATCAGGGGAATTGTCAGCCGGCGACAACTCGTGCGGCTGTCACGCGCCTGGAAGCCTGAGCTTTCTCTCCGAGGGACTCTTGTGGACGATTCTTTTTTAAGGGAGCTATTGCTCGTTTTGTGAGACAATTACCTTCGACGGTCAGATGATTTTATTATGGGAGGACCGATGATCAAGGATGGTAAATTTTTTCTCGTGTTGTTGTCTTGTTCGGCAGCGATCATCGCAGTGAACTGCGGAAGCGAATCACCACCGACGCATTATATCGGGGACGGCGGCACCACCGACACGGACACCGACGCCGATTCGGATTCCGATTCCGATTCGGACACCGATTCGGATTCGGAAGTCGATGAATGTGAAGAAGGCCTGGACGATTGCGATGAAAACGCCACGTGCACCGACACGCCGGACGGTTACGATTGCGATTGCAACGACGGCTACACGGGCGACGGGTTCGATTGCGAACTCATTCAGGTCCTCAACCTGAGTTTCTGGGAGAAGTACTGGGAGGCGGCCGGTTACGAGCAGCATGATCTCCTGATAGGGCCGGACAGCTCCGGGGATCCGGAAGACGGTTCATGGACCGTCCTCGCCGACGGCGCCGCCATGCTCAACACTGCGGCCGACAACATGTGGGCCCGAGGTGTGGTGAGCGATATCAGCGCCTGGTCAGGCCAGGACGTGCGCATCGCCTTCCATTATCAGGGAACCAACGCCGACAAATGGTACGTTGAAGACATCTGCATCGGCTGGGCTGCGGCGGGTGAGGAACCGACTGTTTGCGATACCGACGCGGGCTTCGACAATACCTCACCACCCGCGTTGCCGGCGGCGTGGTCCAGCGAAGACGGCAGCAGCCCCCTAAACTTCGATTACCTCAACAACTGGCGCACCTCTACGGATCAATTCATCAGCTCACCCACTTCGGCGGTGATCGACAACTCGATGATGGCCGTCTTTTCCAACAAATACCTGGTAAGCTCGGTAATCACTCTTCCTTGAGAAGGCTCATTAAACAAGGGAAGCCAACATGACCCGATCAAAAGTCGCTGTACTCACAACCACGCCGGCCACGGTCCGCACGGATTATCACGAGTTGATGAACCTCGCAGGCTACCAGGATGTAATCACAAAGGACGCTGATACCGGTCTGAAGATCAATATCAGCTGGCACTTCTTCTTCCCGGCGTGCTCCACCACGCCCTGGCAACTGGACGCGGTGATCAATGCCATGAAGAAGGACGGCTACGATCCCGATCTCATCCACGGATGTCACAACCGCACCGTAGTGGTCGACTCTCACCTCGGGGAGCGCGAGAACAAGCAGATCAATGTCATCGAGGATCACGGGCTACGCAACGTGCATCTCTACGAGGGCGAGGAGTGGATCCACATCCGGGATGCGGTGGGCGACCTCGCCGACGAATTTCTGGTGCTCAACGAGGTGTACCCCAAAGGCTTCAGCATTCCAGAGCGGTTCATCGGCGAGAACATCATTCACTTGCCCACCGTCAAGAATCACATATTCACCACCACGACCGGGGCCATGAAGAACGCCTTCGGAGGGCTCCTCAACGAGCACCGTCACTGGACTCATCCGGTAATCCACGAGACCCTCGTCGACCTCTTGATGATCCAGAAGAAGATACACCCCGGCATCTTCGCGGTGATGGACGGCACCTTCGCCGGTGACGGACCGGGCCCGCGCTGTATGCGACCTCATGTCAAAAACGTCATCCTCGCGTCGTCGGATCAGGTGGCCATAGACGCGGTGGCGGCCAAAATGATGGGGTACAATCCGCTCGATTTAAAGTACATCCGCATCGCCCACGAGAAGGGCCTGGGCTGCGGCGATCCGTCCGAGATCGAGATAGTGGGCGACAAAAAGGCTGCGGAGCAAAATTGGAACTTCACCAACCCCAAAGAGGAACTCACGTTCGCGGGAAAGATGCAGCATCAGATCTACTGGGGCAAGCTCAAGAAGCCAATCGAGTGGTCTCTCAAGACCTGGCTGGCGCCCTGGTCGTACCTGGCCTCGGTGGTCTACCACGACCTGTACTGGTACCCTCAAAACGGCAACGATCAAGTCTTCGAAGCGCTGCAGAGCGACTGGGGCCGCCTGTTCCACAACTGGGAGGACCTCACGCCCGACGAGGCCGGTTTCCCGCAGGTCGGGGCACCCCCCGCAGGCAGGATACAAACCACCGCCGAACTCCTCAAAAAAGGCATCGGAATCCTGGGCACCGCCATGATGGAAGCGCCCGAAGTGGCAAACCGTTTTCGGAAAAAGAAGTAGGCTCAAGACTGTCTGATGCGCCGTTCAGGGCGGTGGTTCGGTCTCGTCCTGGTGCTCCGCGGTCAGGTCCTCGTGCACCTTGCTGTACACCTGGAGCTCCACGCAACCGTTCACGGTTTGAACCGAGTCGTAGGTGATCCTATAGATGTTGCCGTTACCCGCCCCGGAGACCGGGTACTCGTTGAAGATCTGCAGGAAATCCTTTGATATGACGGCGGTGCCGGTGTCGTCGAACAGGCAGCGCATGGTGATCGGGGAGTTGCCGTGCTGATCGATGTTGAGGGTGACAAGAATCCTGGCCTCGCCGCCCGATGGCGTCCAGTTGATGGTGAGATCGTCGGTGACTTCCAGAGTGGTTTCATCCCTCTCGATCAGCCACTCGTCGCCGGGAGTTTCCAGAACCTCCATGCCGTATCCGTTCAGAATGAACAGATCGACGCCGTCGCCGCCCGGCACGATCAGCGAGATCTCGGAGCCGTCCTCGAAGGGCGGGTGCGAGACGTTGGTATCGCTGTAGTCCCCCACGGAATTGGGATCGATTTCGAGATCCGCGAGGAGGCCCGTGACAGTGATCGTCCCCATGTCCAGCGTTGAGGGAAATGGGATGCACTCGCCGTCGGTGTCACAGGTGAAGCCCGGTTCGCAGGCGGGGGTGCATTGCGGGTATATCTTCTCCAGCAAGATGCAATTGTCGTTAGATTCCTTCGGATGAGGCACCTCGGTGGGATTGACACTGTCCTTGACGTTCCCGGATACGGCCGAGTAAATTTCGTGGTGGCTTATCTCGAAGAGGCCGACCCGGTCGTCGTAGCCGCACTCCCCGTCCACCGAAAACTGGTGCGTGTCCGTGTCTACAACGTCGCCGTCGTCATCGCCGCCGTTGCAACCCTGCGCGAACGAAAGAACTGTCGCGAACGCCAACATCCATTTAGTCATTCTACTAACTCCCGTTCGTTCCCCAGCCCGGGTAAGGCCGGGCCTGCTTGATCCAGAGTTCGGAGCCGTTCCCCTCCCAGTCGTCGTCGAATTTGAACTCCACGTCCATGCCGTAGAAATGACTGGGCGAGAGCGGGCCGTAAAGATCGTAGAAGTAGCTGTTTATCTCGGCGAGCGCCGCGCCCAGCTCCAGGATCTGCGATCGGGTGAGCACGGTCTGACCCGGCGGCACCAGGCTCGAGTGGGACAGGTAGACGATGGGCTGGCCCGGCATCTGGTAATGAAGGACAAACGAGTCGCTGGTCACTCCGGGATTCGGTAGCACCACCGACTCGTCGCCGAACTGCGCGTTGACGTAAAAACCGGGCTCCATACACAGGGAGTCGAAGAGGTTTGCGGTGATGGCCACGCCGTTGGCCTCCTCGTAGGGGAACGAGTGATGCACCAGGAGCGCCATCCCGACGCTCTCGTGCTCGATTTGCCTGTACTCCCGTTCCTCGAAGGCCCTGAAATACCAGATGCTGGACCATACCGTCCGCACGGCGTCGAGCACCGGATAGGCAGCATCGTTTGGATCGCCGCTCCTTGATGTGTAGAGCCCCGCCCCCGTAAACCCGTCGAGATCCTCGCAGTTGGTGCTGGACCTGAACCTCATTCTCGTACCCGGATACTCGGCGTTGAGCTTGTCGATGAGCATCTGCTCGAACGCGGCGTCCACGGGCGCGGCCTTCATGGCATCTCGCAGGTTCTCCAGCGCAAGTGCCCTTTGCGCCGGGTCGTTTTGGAAATCGGAATCCGCGAGCATCTGCTCGACCTGCACGTCGAACCCGTTTTGCTCCATGAACTGACGATAGTAGTAAAGTGGCACGGCAAACGCTTTTGGAGACTGCAAAACCGACTTGTCCATGTACGTGAACGCTCCGTAGTGGCTCGCCTTGCCGCCGAACGCCGGGATGGCCTTCGCGAGGGCGGCGCCCAGATCGTACATCACCATCTTGGGCGGAAGGACCCACTCGATGTCCCGCAGATCCGTGACACTGAGATCCATGGTGGGCACGGTCACCTTGTCCGGAGCGTTTTCCTCCCACCACTGATCCGCTTCTTCCTTGGTAACTTCAGTGACCGAGTACTCAAATGCGCCGACCGTCATCTTTACCCACTTGTTCTCCAGTGATCGCAGTTCTTCGGAATCGAACGCGCCGCGCAGGCCCATGTTGGGGGTGCCGCGATTCTGGGAGAGCACATTGATGTGAGACAGCGGTGTCTGAAACTCCTGGGTGATTATCCCCAGGCACACCGAAATGTCGTTGGGCACCGCGTCGAGCACGACGATGTCGCGGAAGGAGAGAAAATTAGTCTCCAGATCGCTCGCGTGGAAAAACCGCAGCAGTCCCATACTCTCACCCAGGTTGAGGGGCTGGTAGTCTATTCCGGCGAACAGCTCATTGGTGGTGATGATGGGTATGGAGTCGGGCAGATCCTGCGCCACCGCCTCCACGGCTTCGGAAGTGGGATGGAAGAAGAGCTTTTTGCCGAAATAGGAGTTCTTCTTGATCTTGAAAAAAGCAGTCTCGATCATCTCCGCCGAGCTGGTGTCGTACGGCGCGATCTCGTACGCCCAGATGTCGGGGCCCTCGTAGTACACGATAGCTCCCAGAAGAAACCGCCTGTCCGGACTGTAGTACTCCGTCATGTTGAACTGACCGAGCAGCGGGACGAGGGGCAGCCCGTTTCCCGACAGGTGGGCAGACGTGAAATCGTGATGAATCTGGTACTTCACGCTGTTTTGAAAATAGAGGTTGAAATCATCGACCCTGTCGACGACCACCTTCACTGAAAGGGCGCCGGGGATGGCGGTAGAGACCGGCGGGGAGGCCAGGAGATCGAAATCAGGTCGGCAACCGATCTGTTGCGAAAAATCGGGGTCGGCGTCGGTGATCACACATTCCCATACTTTTTCCTCGGAACATGACCCCGCAACCAGGACCGTCGCGATCAGCGTAAAAATCACCGTGATTCGAAGGATCATCGCGTCCTCACGGATAGACACGGGGCTTGCCCGGGACGCCGATATCGACCTCGCGAAGGTAGTGCTGCCAGCCTTCGGGTATGTAAATGGAATTGGACTTCCAGCCCGCGAATCCAACCCCCCACTGGAAGTTGGGCATATACGTCCCGCCTCCAGGATCTATCAGGTGGACAACGTCTTGTCCGTCCGATGAGATCCGGTAGATGATGGAATGCCCGTAATCACACACGTAGACGTTGCCGCATATGTCCACACCCATCCCGTCCAGACAGTTTCTGTCTGAGGGGAGGGTCGCCCAAACCTCCATGGTGCCCGGGTTTCCATCCCCGTCGATGGGCAGCTTCCAGATCTCTGCGCCCGCGCAGAATTCTCCGATGTACAGCGCGGTGTAGTCCTCGTTGAAGGTGATGCCGTTGGGATTGTCCATGCCGCTCGCAAGTACGGTGAAAGCCCCGGAGTAGGGATCGACCCTTTTGACCTGCCCCGCGTCGTGCTCGGTGAAGTAGATGAACCCGTCCATGCCGATGGTGATCCCGTTGGGGTACTGCAATCCCGACAGGATTGTGTGCTGTGCGCCGTCCCCCTCGATCCGGACCAGGGTGCCGGCGTTATTGTTGCACACGATCAAGTTTCCGTCGGGAAGCATGCGCATGCCGGCACGAAAGTGGATGTTGGGCACGAATGGAACATCGTTTCCCGTTCCCGTGTAGGTTGATTTGAAGATCGCCGAATCGTCGGAGCCCACCACGTTGCCCTCCGCGTCGAAGGCGAGATCCTCGGATGCGATGACGTTTCCGCCCCCTATAGTGGTGAGCGACAGCGGCCCGGTGGGAAGATTGTCGCAGTCGTACTCGGTGTCCGTGTCGATATCGGTGCTGGTATCCGTATCCGAATCCGAATCGCTGTCCGAATCCGAATCGCTATCCGAGTCGGAGTCGGAATCCGACCCTTCGTCGTATGGATTGATGTAACCGGGAAGCTTCACGTTGCAACCGAGCGCGAAAACAGCAACTGATAGCAACATCATTGAAAATATCTTGTTGAACTTCATAAAATCAATTCTCTACATAAGAGCACTATATCAAGCTGTACCACTTACTTTGGTGTCGCCCGGCGTGATGCACAGCTAAAAAAATGATACCATCATTCCAGTACGTACGCATTCATAAGGAGCATTTTCCCGTGAAAAACACTTATATTTTGGTGGCGGCTCTGGTTCTCCTCGGTTGCACTACGGAGGAAACGACCACGAAGATAGTTGACACCGATGGAAGCACCGACGGTGATTCGGATTCCGACTCCGACTCGGATGCGGATTCGCCCTGGGTTTCCATAATCTACCCGGGCGAAGGGGCGGAGGCGCCCAACCCGGTGACCTTCGAGTTCGACGGCGGCGGCAGCGTCGTATCCGTGGCGTTCTTCGCCGACGACGAGTGGCCCCTGCAGGACGATCCTGTTCCGGTCGGCTCGGAGAGCCTCACCTACGAATTCTCCGCGGTCAACTATCCCAGAGACATTTCCCTCAAAGGCTACGACGCCGACGGCGAGGAGGTTGCCGAGGATCAGATAAGCTTTATTCCGCTGGATCTCTCCTGCCTGATCGGGCCGCAGCCCGGGTTCAATGAGTACACCATTCGCACGATCAACGACTGGACCATGTATCCCAAGGACGGGACCTATCCGTACTGCTGGGGCGAACCCTGGTGCGGAGACATGTGGGGACAGATCCACGACGGCTACTACGGGGATGAATTCCTCTTCGACGGAGGTGGCGATTGCTTCTGCTCCGGGCACACACTCGAGATCTTCCTGGCGGCCTATCGGCTCTGGCTGGACGATCACGGTCTCGATGAATCCGTCCTGTTCGAATACGGCGGCGACGTGCTGACCGTGGACTCGGTGGACATCGGCGATTTCTATCAATGGTGGCAGGGTTTCGGGGTGGCGTCCTACGCGAGCTCCGCCGATGCGTTCGAGACCGTCGGTATCGGCGAGAACATCTACGAGGAGAACTGGGACGAGGTGCTTGCGGGAGACTACGTCAATCTGTCCCGGTCCACCGGATCCGGACACGCGGTCATCTTCGTCAACTGGATTGAGGACGGCGGACAGAGGGTGGGATTGCGCTACTACGGTTGCAACAACTCGGGGAGCTCCTGCCCGGATCCCGAGGATCCCGACAACACCACCGGCAACAGCGGTCCGGCGTTCATCACGGAGTATTTCGAGGGCGAGGGCGGAACGGTTCTTCCGGCCTGGCTCTTCATCGGCCGGGTCTTTCTCCCGACAAACTGACGGATATTACATTGACAATCGGCCGGTGTGTACTTAAATTACACTTGTGTAATGGAGGTGTGTAATGGGTGGTCGAATCCAGGTGATTGTAGAAGAACACGAAAGACAAAGGTTCCGAGCTGCCGCGCAGAGGGCCAGCATGTCCCTCAGTTCCTGGCTGAAGAAATGTGCGTTTCTGGCTCTTGAAGAATCTGAGACGGCAGCTCCTTGCGACATCGGCGGACTCAGGCAGTTCTTTGACCAGTGCGATGCACAAGAAGAAGGAAGCGAACCGGATTGGTCCGAGCAAAAACATATCATCGCAACTTCTTCGAGCAGCGGAACCACCAATACATGATTTTTGTGGACACCAATGTTGTCATGTACGCGGTGGGACGATCTCATCCACTGAAAGCCGAGGCCCGGAAGTTTTTCGAATCGAGCATGGAAAACCCGGCAACTCCCTTGTGTACGTCCGCCGAAATCCTGCAAGAGTTAATGCATGTATACGTCTCGGTGGACCGCAGTCACACGCTGGACTCGGCGTTCACGCTGATCAAGGCATGCATTCCTACAATCTGGGATGTTACTGCGGACGACGTCCTGGTCGCGAAACTCCTGATCGATGTGCGACGAGAGCTGGGAGCAAGAGATCTTCTGCATCTGGCCATGTGCGAGCGACGACGCGTAAAGAAAATCAAGACCTTCGATCGAGCCCTGAAGGCCGCATTCGATTCTCGGGCACCGTAAAAAAAACAAGAATACGCTATTGAAAAAGCATGTCTATTTTCCTCGATGAGCACAATGATGACGAGCAGGATCCCGAGCTGGAACCCGAAACCGTAGAGGTCCCCATCGACGGTGTGCTGGACCTGCACTCCTTCCACCCCCGGGATGTGAAAAGCCTGGTGCCTGACTACCTGGAGGAATGCAGAGATCGCGGAATTCTTCAGGTCAGGATAATTCACGGCAAGGGCGTGGGCGTGGTGCGAAGAATGGTCCACGCGGCCCTGGACCGACTCGATTTCGTCGAATCCTATCGGCTTGGCGGCCACGGCTCGGGCAGCTGGGGAGCCACTCTGGTCGATCTGCATTCAAAAAATACAGGAAATCAGGAAAGTTTCTGAAAGTTCTGTCTTGACTGAACATTCGGAACCGCACATATTACTCCACCGTGGAAATAAAACCGGCGGAGAAACGTAATGAAAAAAAAGGGGACAACGTTGGCGAACAGGGAGATGGAATTCGTTGAGGAGTTTGGTGTCTTGTTCGACAACTTCGGACTCGGCGGCATGGCGGGAAGGATCCTTGGTTGGCTGCTCATCTGCGATCCGGAGCACCAGACCTCCGCCCAGCTCGCGGAGAAACTGAAGGCATCAAAGGGATCCATCAGCACGGTGACCAGGCTGCTCGACCAGATGGGTTTCATCAAGCGGATCACCATCCCAGGGGAACGCGCCACTTACTTCAAGTTCACCACCACCTCCTGGCCCGAGCTAATACAGCGAAAGATCAAGGGCATCATCCAGATGAAGACCCTCGCCGCCCATGGGCTGGAAATCCTGGAGGGAGCCAGGCCTCAGCAGCGGGAGCGCCTGGAATTGATGAAGGAGTTCTACACGTTCATGGGGCAGGAGTTTCCCGCGATGATCAATCGCTGGGACGACCATAGAAAGAAGCTCGAGAGATGAAAGTATTCCTCAAGTTCCTGTTGGCCCTGGCCATCATCGGCGCCGGGGTCGCAACATTCAAGTTGCTGGCATCGGCGAAGACCGATCCGGAAAAGAAACCCCCACCGGACAACGCGGTGGTCGTCACCGTGGAGGAGGCCAGGGCGATAGGGGAGCGGGTCGCAATCAAAGCCATGGGGACCGTGATGCCCTCCAGGAGCGTGACCCTCTTTCCCGAGGTGACGGGCAAGGTGGTCTACCAGAGCCCCAAGCTGATACCCGGGGGGCATTTCAAGTCCGGCGAGCGGATCCTCCGGATCGATCCCAGAGACTACAACCTGATGCTCAAGCAGCAGCAGGCCGGCGTGCGCAGGGCCGAGATGGAGCTGGCAACGGAAAAGGCCCGCGGGGCGGTAGCGAGAAAGGAATGGGATCTCATCAAGGACGAGGTGCAGCCCACCGAGGAGGGAAAAAAGCTGGCCCTCCGTGAGATTCAGCTGGAGACCGCGCAGGCGTCACTTTCATCGGCAAAGTCGGGGCTGGAAAAGGCCCGGCTGTCCCGCAATCGAACAGTAGTCAAGGCGCCGTTCAACGGAACGATACTCGAAGAGTTCGTGGACAAGGGACAGGTGCTGATGCCGGGGGCAAGGATCGCCACCCTGGTAGACAGCGACACGTACTGGGTGCGCGTTTCCGTACCGGTGGACCGGCTCCCGTGGATAAAGATCCCCGGCATAAACGGCGCAAAAGAAGGCTCCCCTGCCTCGGTGATTCACAAGGTGGCGCACGACAAAACCGTCGTTCGCGAAGGCCGGGTCAAGAGGTTGCTCGGCGACCTGGACATGAAGGGCAAAATGGCGCGGCTTCTGGTGGAGTTAATCGATCCCGTAGCGACGAATCCGGACTCCACCGACTTCGACCTTCCCCTGTTGATCGGCGCATACGTTAATGTGGAGATCGAGGGTCCCATGCTAACGGACGTCATTCTCGTTTCCCGTCTTTCCATGCGCGACAAAAACAAAGTCTGGATCAATCGCGGCGGCAAGCTGGAGATCGCACGGGTCGAGGTGGCCTGGGTCACCGGCGAGAAGGTGTACATCCGCGACGGGCTTTTGGCCGGTGATCAGGTGGTGACAAGTCACATCGCCGCTCCCGTGGATGGCATGAAGATCAAGCTCGAGACCAACGGACACGCGGGTGACGCCGGGCCGGACAAGACAGCCGAGCCCCCGATGGCGAAGGTTGTGAAATGACCCGGGGAGATCTCGCCAGAGGATCCGTTTCGTGGATGGCCCAAAATCCCGTGGCCGCCAACCTGATAATGGTCGCGCTAATCGTCGGCGGTATCATCATGGCGTTTCGTATCCGACAGGAGGTTTTTCCGACCACCGAGCTGGACATTATAGTTGTGTCCGTACCCTACCCGGGAGCCAGTCCGGAGGAGGTGGAGCAGGGTATAGTTCTCGCCATCGAGGAAACGGTAAGATCCCTGGACGACGTCAAGGAAGTCAGAGGAAAGGCCCAGGAAGGGATGGGCATGGTCACCATCGAGCTGGAGACCAGCGCCGACAAGAACAAGGTGCTGTCCGATGTGAAAAACCAGATCGACAGGATCACCACCTTTCCACAAGAAGCCGAGCGCCCCATAGTCACATCTCCCGAGATCAAGAGAGAGGCCATCTGGCTCGTCCTGTATGGAGATCAGGACGAGAAGGTCCTGTACGAGATGAGCGAGCAGGTGCGGGACAGGCTCCTCACTCATCCGGACATTTCCTACGTGGAGATGGACGGAGTGCTGCCCCTGGAGATAGCGGTTGAAGTACCCCACGACACCTTGCGGGCCTACAACCTGACCCTCCCGGGAATAGCCGATAAGATACGCCGCACGGCCCTGGAGATTCCCGCCGGAGCGGTAAAGACCAAAGGCGGCGAGGTTATGCTTCGCACGGCGGAGCGGCGGGATCTGGGCATAGACTTCGCCGACGTCCCGATGATAGTCGACGACAACGGCAGCACGGTCACCCTGGGTGATGTCGCCGAGATCAAGGACGGCTTTGCAGAGGTCGATCTCACCGCCCGGTTCGAGGGTGTGCCCTGCGTTTTCATCAAGGTCTTCTCGGTGGGGGATCAGTCGCCCACGGACGTGGCGGACGCCGCCAAGGAGATGGTGGTCGAACTGAAGGAGTCCCTGCCCCCCGGGGTGGAGGCGACCACCTGGATGGACTTCTCCAAGATGTACCAGGAACGACTCGACCTGATGCTACGCAACGCGGCCATCGGTCTCGCGCTAGTGCTTGTCATCCTGGGTCTCTTCCTGGAGCCGCGCCTGGCCTTCTGGGTCACCATGGGCATCCCGATCTCATTTCTGGGCTCCTTCCTGTTTTTGCCGGCGCTGGGGATCTCTCTGAATATGATCTCCATGTTCGCCTTTATCGTAACCCTCGGACTGGTTGTGGACGACGCTATCGTTGTGGGAGAAAACGCATTTCGGCACAGACAAAACGGCGTGGCTCCACTCAAGGCGGCTATCCTGGGCGCAAAAGAAATGTCAGTGCCCGTGTTCTTCTCCATCGCCACTTCCATCGCGGCCTTTTCTCCGTTGCTCTTCATCCCCGGCGTGCGAGGCAAGTTCATGATGGCCATACCGGTGGTTACCATCATCGTGCTGGCGCTCTCGCTCGTCGAGTCGTTCTTCGTCCTGCCCGCCCACCTGGCGCACGTAAAGGCAGGGGCGCTGATGCCAAGGGTCCGGGCTTTTCTCAAGAAGCACGTCTTTCCACAAAAGCGATCGGGAGTGGCCTGGTACTTCGATATCTTTGCAACCGTGGTATTGCTGCCGCTCATCCTTCTTTTGAGAATGCTCGCGTGGCTTCTGTTCCTGATTCTCCTTGTACAGGCGCCCTTCTCCGCAGCGGTGGAGCGATTCATCAGCAACATTTACGGACCGGTCGTACGCAGGGCCCTTCGCAACCGGGGAATCACCCTGGCCATCGGCGTGGCCATTCTCATAGCCACCTTCGGGCTGATAGCCGGCAGGTGGATAAAGAGCATCGACTTTCCAAAGGAGGAATCCGACTGGGTGTTCGTGAATGCCAGTCTGCCCTTCGGATCGCCGGTGGAGGAGACCGAAGCGCTCGTCCAGCGCCTCGTCGATACGGGCCACCGGGTGATCGACGAGAACGGGGGTGACGAGATCAGCCTGGGTATCTTCTCGGTGGTGGGCTCGGCCCGGGTGCGCGGAACCAATGAGCAGGGGACGCACGTCGCAACTGTAGGAGTGTTCCTGGTCCCGAGTGACGAACGGGACATCGGCTCCCACACCTTCGCCGACGAGTGGAGGAAGGAGCTGGGCGAGGTTCCGGGGCTGGAGACCCTGGAGTTCAATGCCAGTACCGGTCGTGGTAGGGAGACACCGCCCATTGACATGCGTCTCACCCACCGGGATCACAAAATGCTCGAGTCCGCGGCAATTGATCTGGCTGAATATTTTGGCACCATCAAGGGCGTAATCGACGTGGACGAAGGGATCGAAAGAGGAAAACCCCAGATTGACTTCAAGCTCTCCGATGATGGGATCGCCGCGGGATTGACCTCCCTGGATCTCGCGGGCCAGGTGAGGGGTGCTTTCTATGGCACCGAGGCGTTGCGCCAGCAGCGGGGCAGGAATGAGATCAAGGTTCTGGTCAAGCTGCCTCGTGGGGAGCGGGAATCTTTGTCCAATCTTCAGGAGATGATCGTCCGCACTCCCAGCGGCGGGGAGATGCCCCTGCGAGCGGCGGCAGAGGTGACCCACGGACGCGCGTACACAACCATCCGGCGCACTGACGGCAAGCGGACCATCTCCGTGAAGGCGCAGGTGGTGGAGGACGAGGCCAACGCGAACGAGGTGATGGCCGCCATGTACAAAAAGTTTCTGCCAAAACTCCAGGCCAGGTACCCGGGCCTGGTTGTCGAAAAGGGCGGACGTCAGAAGAGCATGGCGGATTTCTTCGACTTCCTGATAGTGGGCTACACCATGGCCTTGCTGGTGATGTTCATCCTGATAGCGATACCTCTCAAGAGCTACATACAGCCGATCACCGTTGTCATGATCGCCATTCCGTTCGGCGCGGTGGGCGCCATACTCGGCCACTTCCTCATGGGTATCGATCTGAGCATGGTAAGCTGGATGGGGCTGGTGGCCCTGTCCGGCGTGGTTGTCAACGACTCCCTTGTTCTGGTCACTGCGGCGAACCGATTCCGAAACGAAGGCATGTCCGCCCTCGAGGCTGGGGAGGCTGCCGCAAAGCAACGGTTCAGACCCATAGTCCTCACGTCGCTCACCACTTTCGGCGGTCTGTCACCCATGATCCTGGAGACCTCGGTCCAGGCGCGCATTCTCATCCCCATGGCTGTGAGCCTGGGCTTCGGGGTGCTTTTCTCCACATTGATCATCCTGCTCATAGTCCCGTCACTCTACGTCATGACCGAGACTTTCAGAGATAAGTTCCGAGATTGGCGCGAGGGTGGGAGTAGAGAGGAGGCGTCATGATTTTCATCAAGAGGTTTACACTTGTTGCCATGCTCATGACTGCGCCCATGGGGGTCGCGGCTCAGGGCGATCCCGGCGCTCCCCCGGAAGGTCCACCCACGCCGGCAAACGGCAACCCGTCGGTGTCGGCGGCGGAATTCCCGGCTCTCTTTGAGTTTGCCTCGATCGAGCCCGGAGAAGCGGTCACCCTGGAGGAAGCCATTCGAATGACCGACGAGCGCAACCTCTCCCTGGAGGCCATTCGCACGGAGATCGCGAGCGCCGACGCAGAACTCTACAGGGCCTGGGCCACGTTGTTTCCCGCGGCCAGCGCTTCCATGACCTTGACGCACCTGGACCACCCGGACACCGTCAACTTCGGTGGCAACCCCCTGACCACCCGGCACCAGAACAGCCTCGGCGGCGCCATCGAGGTCAAGATGCCCATCGTCAGCCCGATGGCCTGGGCTGGCATCGGCGTCGGCAGAGCGGGGTTGGATCTGGCGGAGCTGACGGTCGCCAACGCGCGCCAGGCGCTGCTCATGATGGTTGTCCAGTCCTACTACCAGGCCCTCACCGCAAAACGTCTGATCGATGTTCAGGTGGGGCAGGTTCAATCCGCCGCGCGCCACCTGGAGGTGTCAAAAACCCGCCTGGTTTCCGGTGTCGGAAAACGGCTCGACGTGATCCGCGCGAAGGGCGACGTGGTGAGGATCAGGGAACAGATGATCTCGGCGCTCGGCATGTACGACAACTCGCGGGATACGCTCGGTCGCCTCACCGGAATCAGCGGGCTTGCAACACCCGTGGATGTGGTGCAGGGCGAGGTAGCCCCAGACGATAGCGATGAGGCGTTGGTCGAACGCGGCGAAAAAAACCGGGAGGATCTGCGCATCAAAGGGGCCCTCGTGGACCTGTACGAGAAGCAGCTCACCGTTTCCTGGATGCAGTTTCTCCCGTCCCTCAACGCGTCCTGGCAGCTATCACATCAGTTCACCGAGACCAGTGACATGGGAGATCCGGACACCACCCGGTGGGCGGCATACCTGGTTCTGTCTATTCCGATCTATAACCAGACCAGATATGCGGACCTCGACGCCAGGCGGGCCTCCGTCGCAAAGGCAAAGATCGAGTCAGAGGATGCCAGGTCGGGAGCGGCGCTGGAGATCCGCACGGCTCGAAGGAACTACATGACCGCGATTTCAAAGATCGAGACCGCCTCGGAGCAGGCCGAACTCGCAAGTGAGACGCTGATACTCGTGGAGACGGAGTACAGGATGGGAACGGGTTCATCCCTGGCGATCACCGACGCGAGGCGAACCAACTCCGAGGCCGAAATCAATCTCGCCTCAAAACAGTTCGAGGCCCAGGCATCCCTGATCGCGCTCCTTCGCGCCGTGGGAGCGGACATGAGCAAGCTGGGGGAAAAGCAGTAAGGTTTGACGACTGACGTCTACGGACAGCCATCCGGAACGGGGGTGCATGAGTCGTCGAGGTTGTCGTGGACTTCTATCGAATTGGGGACGGTAGTGAGCTGATCCAGTAGATCGCACACCTCGCAGTCGGGCAGGACATCGTTGTCTGCAAGGCCCAGGTAATCGCCACCCGCCGATGTGACGGCGTTCAACCCGTCCAGGTTGGTGAGCGCGGCGTTACCGGAAATGCGCAAATCCCAACCCACCGCGGTGATGCCATTCAGACCGTCCAGGTTGGTGAGCGCGGCGTTCGTGCTAATTTCCAACCCGCCCGGGGTGACCACATCCAACCAGTCCAGGTCGATAAAGGGGTCGTTCTCGAAAATATTGGAGCTGCCTACCGGACCGATGATGCCGCTCAGACCGTCCAGGTCGGTGAGGGTGTCGTTTCCGAATATGATCAGGCCGTCCACCGAGGTGAGAGCGCCCAGCCCGTCAAGGTTGGTCAGGGCAGCGTTCTCACGGATACTCAAATCCCCACCCACCGAAGTCAGGGTGTTCAACCCGTCCACGTTGGCGAGGACATCGTTAGCTCTGATTTCCAGGTTCCCGTTTACTGCGGTGATCCCGCCCAGCCCGTCCAGATTTGTCAGGGCGGCGTTATAGTAGATGAACAACCCACCGACTACCAGGGTGATCCCGTTCAGACCGTCCAGGTTGGTGAGAGCAGCGTTACTATCGATATACAACCGCTCACCCACCGAGGTGATATCGCTCAAACCGTCCAGGTTGGTGAGGGCAGCGTTACTGATGATTAATATATCCGAACCCACCGAGGTGATCCCGCTCAGTCCGTCCAGGTTGGTGAGAGCATCGTTGTCTTCAATCCCCAGGTCCCCGTCTATTGCGGTGATCCCGCTCAGACCGTCCAGATTGGTGAGGACATCGTTGCCATAGATACTCAAGTCCCCGCCCACCGACGTGATCCCGCTCAGACCGTCCAGGTTTATCAGGGCGGCGTTATTGTAGATGGACAGGTCCCCACCCACCGACGTGAGGGCACCAAGGCCGTCCAGATCGGTCAGTTCGGGGCCAACAATTGTCAAGCTCAAACCCACAGATGTAAGGCAAATCAACTCGCTCAAGTCGGTGCACGAAGGACAGGAGATTTCCAGATCTCCCGAGATCGATGTGTATCCCGCGAGGGTAGAGACACTCGATTGTGCGCTGATCGTGAAATGGCCGTCGTGATTTCCAAGATTGCACTCGATCGGGCTGGTACCGGTGTCGGTATCGGTCATCCCACCGTCTCCAATGGAGGAAACGTGCGAGCAGCCGACGGGACATACGACGGCGACCGTCAATAAAAAGATATGTATTTTGCTCATCGTCCCTGGCCCCCATTCAAAAAACGATCATGCCACGCGCTTATTTTACCAGGGTTCGGCTTCGTCGATCTCCCGTTTCTGTTTTTCTGCGGGGACGGGATCGGGTTTGGGCTCCGGCGCTGCGGGCTTGGGAGCCGCAGGTTCGTCCACCTCGGTAATAGTTACTTTCTTGGAATCTTTGGGAGTCTCCGATTTCATCTTTTTCAGCTTGAACACGAGGGTCTTGTGGTCCTTCAGGGAGATCTTCTTCTTCTCCCCGACGTGGTTTGATGCAGTGACCTCGATCACATGCTCGTCGTCGTCGGTGCGCAGGACGAGATCGGTGGATCCCACACCAATGCTCTTACCGTCGAGGAAGATCTCGGCGCCTGACGGGCTAACGCCGATACGCAGCTTGATCTTCTTTCTCTTCGCGGTCTGCGGCTCGGCCTGTGGCGATTCCTCCGGAGCCTCGGTTTCCACCGGGGCCTCCACAGGCGTCTCCACGGGTGTCGCTGAAGCCGGAGTCTCTTGTTTCCCTGGAATAGTTATCGGAGCAGGTTCTGAAGGTTTCGAGGGAGCACGAATCTCATCGCCGCCCTTTCCGTCAGGCCCAAAAAACAACGCGCCCATGACAGCGAGCGCCGCCACGACGAAGATGCCCACAGCGAGCGACTTTTTTCCACCGCCACGAGGTTGCCCGCCCCTGGTGTCGGACAGCTCCAGAGGGGTGGTCATGAGGCGGCCGGGACCCGGCGTTCCGGTCAAACCGGCCGGACCGACATCGGCTGCCTGATCGCGTAGCTGTTCAACGTCGTAGCCGATGATCTCGGACGTGTTCGGCGAATACGGCAAGATGGCGCGTATGAACTCGGTTGCATTTTCGTAGCGGTCGGCAGGGTCCTTTGCCATTGCCTTGAGAATGATCGCGGCGAGCTCGGGATCCATATCGGGGTTGACGGACAGGGGATCAGGGTTCTCCTCCAGGAGGATCTTCATCAACAGATTCACGTAGCCATCGGCCTCGAACGGTCGCTCTCCGGTGAGCGCTTCGAACAGGATGACCCCCATCGAATAGATGTCGGTGCCGGAGGTGATGTCCGAATCTCCCCGGGCCTGCTCGGGGGACATGTACGAAGGCGTGCCAAGGAGTTGGCCTGTACGGGTCAGGCCTTTTTGAGACCCGCCTTCGGTAGCGCGCACCTTGGAGATTCCGAAATCCACCAGCTTGACGAAATCCTCACCGTTGCGATCTATGATGAAAATATTGCCGGGTTTGAGATCCCGGTGAACGATTCCCTGCTTGTGAGCCGCTTCCAACGCCGAGAGGACCTGGAGTACGATGTGACAGGCCTTGTCGGTCTCCATCACACTGCATTCCTCCAGAACCTTGAATAGATCGCGGCCGGCGAGGAACTCCATCACGATGTAGAGTTCGCCAGTGTCGCTCATACCCATGTCGGTAATTTCCACGATGTTGTCGTGGCCGATGGCGGCGGTGTTGGTGGCCTCCCGCTTGAACCGCTCCACCACGTCCTCGTCAGAGGCGTACTCCGCGTGGAGCAACTTGACAGCGAACCGTCGGTTGATGAGGCGGTGACGGACCTCGAACACCGCGCCCATGCCACCTACGCCCAGAACACGAACAATTTCATATTTGTTCCCTAGGACCCGACCGATGTTTGATTCTGGCGACATGATGTATCTCGTATACTTATCATTACATATTCTCGACAATTTCAAAATCTTGAGCTTTGGAACTTGGGCTTGCGGTCGGATATGTAAGGAAATATCGTAGAGGCGTCGACAGGAGGTAGCAAATGCTCAGAACTGTTCTAGTTGTCATTCTTCAGGCGGCGATCGTAACGGCCGCGTCCGCCGGGGTGGCCGTCGCGACCAACCTGGCCCGACCCGACGGGATACCGCTGATCACGGACGTAGAGTACGATATCTTTGCGCCGTGCAGGGATTCCGAGGCCGATTCGGAGGCGGCAAGCGCTGCCGATCTCCTGGGATCCGCGCACGAGGTGGTTCTGTACGTGGACGCGAGACCCATCGAGGCATATGCACAGGAGCATGTGGACGGGGCGATCAACATTCCGTATTCGGCCCTTTTCGGCGCGTCCGAGCAAGACATCGCCATGATCAAGGAACAGACCTCGGCCAAAAAAGCCACGAGGATCATCGTTTACGGAGTTTTCCAGGATCCCGCGTCCCCACAGCAGAAGGTAGATTTCGCAAAGCCGCTGGCTCTGCAACTCGTGGAATCAGAAATCAAGGGCGTAAAACACCTCGAGGGAGGGATGGAGGAATTGAAGAAAACGGGCATCAAGACGGTCAAAGAAAGCGTAGGAGCAAACTGATGGCCATTCATAAAGACTTGATCAAGGATGGTGTGAGCACCGCCATCAGATTGGCCCTGGCCGTCACGTTCATCTGGGCGTGCATCCACAAGATATACAATCCGTACGAGTTCGGGCTTCAGGTGGCCACGTATCAGATTCTTCCTCTGAGCCTGGTGAATCTGCAGACAATCATCCTGCCCTGGGTGGAACTGGTCGTCGGCTTGCTCCTCATCGTCGGGTTCCTCACACGGGCGTCGGCGCTCTTGACCTGCGGGATGAACGTCATGTTCATCGTGGCCATAGCGATGGCCCTTGCGGCGGATCTGCACCTGCAATGCGGCTGCTTCGCTTCCGCAGAGGCGGGAGAGGAAATGGATGCCAACCTGATCGTGAGAGACGCTATCTTCCTGGTGCTCGGAGCCGCCATCGTCTACATGCGCCCGGATCGGTTCACTCTGGACCATCTGCTGGCAAGGAGAAGACAAAATGCGTAGCAGCAAGATTGTTTTTCCGGTTCTCTTCACCGCTTTCGTCCTGGGATCCGCAGTCGCCTCCGCTGACGATATCGCCTGGGACAAAGTAGTCGGGGCCAATCCCGGCAAGTTGAACGCGGAACAGAAACAGCGGGTCAAAGACAACCTGAACCGCCTGAAGAACACTCGCGGATGCACGGGCACTATTGCCGTGTGCATGGCCAAAGGAGACCAGACGGCGCGTCGCCACGCGGGTTTCGTTGTGCGAATGGTAAGAAAGAAGAAGCAGGACGACTTCATAAAGAGGGGCATCGCCAAGCGCGTGGAATCGGCGTTTCCGCAGGAGACTTTCAGCCCAAACCTGTCAGGTCATCCAAGCATGGGGGGCAAGGCGGCCAAGGTGGTTATCGTGGAGTACGCGTGCTTTCAGTGCCCTTTTTGCGCGTATCTTGCCCCCAAGCTCAAGAAACTCGATAAGAAGTTCGGCGGCAAGGTGGTGCATTATTACAAGTTCTTCCCGGTGCGCAGCCACTCCAAAGGAGTCGCATCGGCGCTGGCAGGTGTAGCATCGATGAAGCAGGGCAAGTTCTGGCAGATGTACAGCTTGATGTACGCCAATCGCTCCGATCTCGATGACGACGATATCCTCAATTACGCGCAACAGGTCGGGATGGACATCGCAAAGTTCAAGGCGGACATGAAGGACCCTAAGGTGATGAAGTTCATCGAAAAGGACAAGCTCGAGGGCATGCGATACGGCGTCGACGGAACGCCCACCTTCTTCATCAACGGGAAAGTATTTGTGGGACTGAACGACTATGCTGAAATCCTCGATCGCCTCGGTGAAGAAATCGACATTGTCGAGGGGAAGATCAAGTAGGCATTTGGGGTCAGGCCTGACCCCATCGAGTACCCCATCGAGTACCAGCGATGATTCACGCTTCAAATATTGCGGTTCAGCATGGTGATCAGATTCTTTTCCGAAACTCCGGATTTCAAATCCCCCCGGGCAGCCGCACCGGTCTTGTCGGCGCCAACGGCAGCGGAAAAACCACCATTTTCAGGCTTTTAGCCGGCCTTGAGAGGTCAGATACAGGCGAGATAAGCAAGGGAAAACGGACCGTCGTCGGTTACTTTTCTCAAAACGTCTACGACATGAAGGGACGTAGCGCACTGGAGGAAGTAGTCGCTGTTGCTGAAAAGGTGGTTTCTCTCGGCAAAGAAATCAAATCCATGGAAAAGGCCATGAGTGAACCACTGGATGACCACGAGATGACGTCATTGCTGGAGAAGTACGGCGTGGCCGTCGACGCGTTTGAACACGGTGGTGGTTACGACCTGGAAAACAGAGCTCAAACTGTTCTTACAGGTCTTGGCATAGGACCAACTGATTATGGTCGTTCTGTGGAATCGTTCAGCGGCGGATGGAGAATGCGCATTGCGCTGGCTCGCATTCTCGCGTTGAATCCAGATGTTCTTTTGCTGGATGAACCAACAAATCATCTGGATATAGAATCAATTCTCTGGCTTGAGGAATGGCTATCACAGGAGTTTAAAGGTGCGCTCCTGATGACCAGCCATGACCGGGATTTCATGAACAGATCGGTTACGCGCATTGTGGAGTTGGCAAACAAAACTATCACCACGTATAGCGGCAACTATGACTTCTATCTCAAGGAGCGTGAGATCCGGCGCGAGCAGCTTATTGCGAGCCATCGGCGGCAGCAGGAGATGCTGGCCAAAGACGAGGCATTCATAGCGCGGTTTGCCGCCCGAGTTTCACACGCCGCCCAGGTGCAATCGCGCATCAAGAAGCTGGATAAAATTGAACGCATCGAGATCCCAGCCGAGGAAAAAGTTGTTCGTTTTCAGTTCAACGAGCCTCCTCGCAGTGGAGATGACGTCGTAAAAATTAAAAACCTGAAGAAGGAATGGACGCTTTCGGATGGCGGGGGGGCGTTGGTTTTCAGCGGCCTGTCAGGACTGATACGCAGACAAGAAAAGATTGCTGTCGTGGGAATCAACGGCGCAGGCAAGTCAACTTTTTTAAAGGTTCTTGCAGGCCAGACCGAACCAACCGATGGTGAAATTGTCATCGGCGCAAACGTTAACGTCGGCTATTTCAGCCAGGATGCCATGGAGCTTCTCAGTCTCAAAAAGACAATCTTCGAAACTGTGCAGGAGGTGATGCCCCTCGCGACCAACGGCATAATTCGCAGTCTCTGTGGGGCATTTCTTTTTCAGGGAGAAACCGCGGACAAAAAAATTGAAACTCTCTCCGGCGGTGAGAAAAGCCGTGTTGTCCTGGCGACTCTTTTGGGGCGACCACTCAATCTTCTCATTCTTGACGAGCCCACAAACCATTTGGATATTCAGTCACGAATGATCCTTTTAAATGCGTTGCAGAGATTCACTGGTACCGTGGTTATGGTGAGTCATGACAGGCATTTCCTGAGATCACTCGTGGGCAGGGTTTTTGAAATCGACCATGGCCGGATGCAGGTTTTCGAAGGCAATTACGAGTACTACTTGAGCAAAACGACAGCCAGCTAACCTGCTTGATGCGCCAAATGCCGAAGTCCTCGACCGCATCGGTGAAGAAATCGACGTTGTCGAGGGGAAGATCAAATAGAGCGCATCCTCCTTGGGCATTGACCTCTTTTCCCCTCGAGTCGTCAGTTCGGTTTCGCTGAGAATCAGCGGCTCCAGTGCAAAACGGCCAGATCGTCCATCTCGCGGGAGATGAAGAGAAGATCAGAAGAATTGTCGTTTTCAACGTGCTTCGCAAGGATTGCAAGAGGACCTGTTTGCGAAGTGCCGGCGCCTGCCTCTTCCATGTGGATCTCGTTTTCTGAACGTTCAAGTGCTTCGGCAGAAGAAAGCAATAGATCCCGGTCTCCCGCATTGGCCCTGATCCTCACTTCGGTTGAAGAACTGTGGTCAATACGATGGCGCATCATGGCGCCCTTGAGCGCAATTGGTTCGGTTTCACACCGCTCGACAAAACTGTGGATACGCCCGAGAGCGTTTTCTCCGGGTTGTCCGCCAAGTACCAGAGCGACAGCGCCCTCCTGAAACCGTTCATCGTCAAGTCTGTCGGCCCATTCATTTGCGCCCCATGTCCGCAGGAGGTCCCCCCACTCGGGATCTGCTTCATCGCCGACAACGACCAGGACGTACCTTGAGGTGTCAGAAACGATCAGATCATGTGCGGCCGAAATAGCTGACTCGGCGCTTAGCCAACCGTGGCTCACCGTCAGGGAAGGACTGGTGCTCTTGAGCGCTATTGACAGGTGTCCGGCGGGGGCATTGTGTGTTGCATTTGGCAGGAGCCATGTTCGGAGTTTGCGCTCCATAGTTCTTCTGTGTACCGAAAGCGTGTCCAATCCAACAGAGGTATCCCCGAGTGACGAAGCAGTCACGATTGCTATTTGGTCGGAGTTATCAAGACGGGCGTTTTCGAGAGCCCGTTTTGCTGCGACAAAGGCCATTTGCGCCGGTCTTCCCATTCTTCGCCGAACGGATCCCTTTGCCCATTTGGAGATGTGGATCTCCTCCAGACGCTTGGTCGACTTGTTATGAGGTTCATCGATACCAGCGCAGATATGCCCGATACCGTGAATAAATAGTGTCATCAGCGGACCTCCCTTGGAGTACCGAAGACCAGAGATGTGTTGTTTCCGCCAAATGCAAACGAGTTTGAAATAATGACCGGAGACCCTCCCAGTTGTAGGCCGCCGGCTGGAACCAATGAGACAGGACAATCGGATGCCGGTTCTGATGCGCCGACATTGACAAAAGCACGACCTTCCATAACGGAGTAGATAGAAGCAATCGCTTCGATCCCTCCAGCGCCACCGATCGCATGTCCAGTCAGGCCTTTACACGACATGACGGGTACGTCTTTGCCGAAGACACGGTTGATGGCGCGGGCTTCTGCTTTGTCGTTGAGACTGGTGCCGGTTCCGTGGGCGTTGATATGATCAATATCTCCAGGTTCAATGCCCGCCGAAATCAATGCCCTTCGCATGGCCAGTTCTGCGCCGGCTCCGTCTTCGGAAGGGGCGGTCATGTGATATGCGTCACTGCTCATGCCGGCGCCGTAGAGTTCGGCAATGGGAATCTGATTTCGCGCAACCACGTCATCCAAGCGTTCCAAAAGTAGAAATCCGGCGCCATCAGCCAATGTCATGCCTTTGCGGTCTTGATGGAAAGGCGTGCACATGGTTGGGCCGGTTAGTTCCAGCAAGTGAAAGATGGTTAGTGTTGTGTAGCAGAGGGCGTCGCCTCCGCCTGCCAGAACCCTATTGCACCTTCCACTGCAAAGCCATGTGATTGCCATTGCGATGGCGTTCGCCGCTGAGGTGCAGGCGGTAGAGAGGGTTTGCACCGGTCCCCGGATGTCCAGATCTCGTGCCACTAAACGTGCGGGAGAAGCAATGCTTCCTTGGCCGCGATAGTTGTAAGAAGGGAGACTTTTACCATCAACAAGAGCCAGAATTGCTGCCTCGCTCATAGCCTGTCCGCCAGTGCTTGTGCCGAGGATGAGGCCGTCCGGTTTCCCCGCGTCCGAAGGGTGTGCATTGGTAATGCACTCGTGAGCGGCGGCCAGGCAAAGCCGTCCCGTGGGACTATCCAATTCGTCATGTCCGTGTTCCCTGAAACACTCTTCACTCGCTTCGCAAACAACCGAATCGAAATCCAACTCATGACGGATGCTAGGACCAAAGTTGGAAGTTCCGGTGGAGAGTGCATTGAGGAAGGCAGCGTTGTTGGAACCCACCGCGCTGACAGCTCCTACTCCAGTAACTGCTATACGGGCATTTTTACGCATGGCCTGGGCTGCTCCTAAAATCAATACCCATCATATATCACTTGCCCGGCGTTCCAGTCATTCATCTGCCTAATCCAACGAGGTGTCACACGCAATCGTTGAGACACTCCCTGAACGTATGATGGCACTCGGCTCTGCAATCCAGATATCCGGGCATGTCCGTAAAGTTGTCCTCGCAGTCCCATACACAACCGCTCTTCACCGGCGAGCAGAGATTGACACAGTTGTATGCGGAGTCGACGCCGGCGCAATCCACGTAGTCGCTCGAACAGGCCGTCAGACAATCCATGTCTTCGCTGTCGCAGCCCAATACGCAGTGCTGTGAGGCCTCGAGGCAGGGGCACCCTGACATGCACATGATCATCGCCATATTGCATTCGAACTCGTAGTCTTCGCAATCCCACATGCAAGATGTGTCATCGGGGCTCGAACAGTCCCCCATGCAGGTCGCCGCGTTCTCTTCGCAGGAATCGACCGCGTCGGCATAATTCCCCGCGCAGCTCTGCTCGCATTCCACGTTGCTGGGCTCATCGTCACAGCAAGAAAAGAAAAAAAGCAGCCCGAGGCAACCGGCCACCGCGCACAGCCGATGCATTGTGATTACCCTGTAAATCGACATGATTTCTCCCCATAATTTCAACCGGACTTGTCGCGCAGGGCGACTATTGCTCCGGAACCCGCTCCACAAGATATGATGGACCTCATGGCATCCTCCACTCCGATCGAAACCGCGTGAACATATTTCCCATCGAGATGGAATATCTGACCCGAGGTTGGATTGGGGCCGGTTGGCACAAACACGGAGAACATCCCGTTGTCGTGCTCGTCCGTGATGAAGGCTGTCGCCAGGGTGTCGCTGCCGTAGAGTTGCACGATGGCCACCCGTGAGAACGGTGACTTTTTCTTTCCCAGAAATTGCAGCACCGTCTCCTTGACCAGTTTGTAACCGGGCGCAAAGCGAGACAGCTTGGCCTCAAGTTTTGTCTGAACAAACCGGCCGACGCCGGTCTTGACCAGCACGCCGAGCAAAAAGCAGAAGACGATGATCGTCACGATCACAATCAGGTCGGCAAAAAACTTCCATATCTCAGACTTGGCCAACAACAAGTTGGTCAGCGGACCGATCAACGCGGTGATCTTCCCGTACAACCAGCTGAACACGCCGAAGATGATGGTGGCCGGCAGGATTACTACCAGACCGCCGATGATAGTTGTCTTGAAAAAGGAGACTGCTTTTTTCATGGAGCACCTCTCTGATGCGATCACTCCCCGCGGATCGCTGCTCCATTCATATCACAATGGTATCTCCACGCCGAAAGCTTACCGCGCCATGAGCTTGCAATCTCTCACGTACATCTTGGGACCGCTGCACTTGGCGCATTTTCTATATGCATCTTTGGATTGAGCCCGATTGTTCTCGAGCTGATAGATATACCCGATGGCCAGCCAGGCCTGAGCGTTATCCGGGTTGGCTGCGACCGCCCGCTGACCATAGTCGAGGGCTTCTGCCCTGGTCTTCTTGCCTTCCATGAAGATGACGGCCAGCTCGGCGAGCGCCACGTCGCCTTGAGGGTTGGCCACGATGGCCTGCTTGAGCAACTCCACTTTCTTCTTGCGGGGTTTCCTCTTTGCCTGTGCCAGGAGATCCTCGTAAGCGCCGGGATCCACTGCTGCTGCCGGCTCGGTGACGGGTTCCTCCACCGGCTCGGCGACGGGTTCCTCCACCGGCTCGGCAACGGGCTCCTCCACCGGCTCGGCAATGGGCTCCTCTACCGGCTCGGCGACGGGCTCGATGGCCTCAGGCGCTGTTGCAACCAGAGGCTGGGTCTCGGCCGAAGATCCCGCGCCGGCCTTCTTCTTGACAAGGTCGGGTTGAAGAATGGGCGCATCGTCAAAGTCTTTTACGCCACCGATTATCCCCAATTTCATGATTCCGTAGGCGCCGCCCGCGAGGGCCGCTATCACGAAAAAAGCGATGATAAACCGCCTGGGACCGGATGCGGATCTCTGCGCGGGCACCCATGAGTCGCCGTCACCCTCTTCGTATTCGTCCGAATCGTCGCGTTCTTCCTCCTCGGACTCCGGTTCGGGTGTCGGTTCGTGTTCCGGCTCGGGCAAAGGCGAAGGCTTCGGTTCGGGCAAAGGTGAAGGTTCCGGTTCAGGTGCCGGTTCAGGTGCCGGTTCGGGTGCCGGTTCGGGTGTCGGCTCGGGCAAAGGCGAAGGAGCAACGCCGTCCTGGAACTCCCTGGCATAGGTCTCACCGTGATAGTACTGCTCCTCTCCGTTACCGGGTGGAGCATCTATTTGATCTGGAGATGGCGGCGGTGCTGCCGCATCGAGCGCTTCCTTGATCCTGGCGCGCTCATCCGCCTGCGCCTCCTCGTACTGCATTTCTACAGGCTGTTTTTCGATCGGACGAGGTGTCTTGGTGGGCCTGTCCGAAGGACTGACCGGCACGGCTTTTTGCGTGAGCATTACCCTGGCAATTTTTGCCGGAGTCTGTGGAGCGGATACGATAGGCGCCTGTACAGGCTCCGCGGGATCGGGGGGTACCTGGGAAATCGCGGCGATGAAACCCGCACCCCGCGCGCCCATCGAGGATTTGTCGGGCTTGGAAACCGCTTCGATCCTCGGGAGCTTCAAGGTGGGCGAGGCCGCCTCTTCCACGATCTCCTCGACTACCGGTGAGGGGGCTCTGTCGCCGCCTGCCGGGGGAAGGGGGAGTTCCTTGAGGCCGCTCTCCTCTTCGCCCGGAAGATTCTCGTCATCGTAATCTTCGTCTTCCGTTTCTTCGAAACTCGGAAAGACCATTGTGTCTTTCAGGTCGTCATCGAGTGGATCGGGCCCGCCCTCGCAAATCAGACCCTCAAAATAGAGTTTGGAGATCACAGTCAGCGCTTCGAGATCACCCAGAGAGCAACAGTCCACGACGCTCATCAGGGAGCGTTTTCCATCGAAGTGCTTGAGCAAGGTATTGATCTCGTCAGGGATCTCACTCAACCGATCGGCCAGCATTTCATCGTCCACGTCAAAAACCGAAACGAGCGGCGGCAACTGCTCGAGCAGGCGGCCCCATTCGTCGAGGCGTCGCATCCCCTCCATCAGGAGACCCTGAGTGGACAGTGTGATGTTGTCCTTGCGGTCTACATTGACAAACTCGATCTCGAAGGTTCCGCGTGACCAGACAAGCATCCGGTAGACCGCGTCTTCCGCCTTGCGATTGTTCGTCTCCGCGTCAATGACCTTGCCGTCCCGAAAAAAGATCTCGCCCTTGTCGTCCTCTCGCACCAGGTGGATGACCCCGGACTTCCTGCTGATATCAATGGTCTGGATCAGGTCGATGATCCCCATATCTTCTAGGTCTCCAGAGAACTTGGTCTTGGACCCGCGATTCTCCAACCGCTCCCGCTGTCTCCTCTGGAGCACCAACCCCACGCGAGCCAGGATTTCTCTGATGAAGATCGGCTTGGTAAGGTAGTCCTCGACCCCCTGCTCGAGCCCACGGATCTTGTCTTCGATGGACTTCTGCGCTGTGAGGAAAATCAAGGGAATGTCCGACCACTCGGGATTCTCCCTGATCTTGGTATTGAGATCGAAGCCGTCCATTTCCGGCATGTTGGTATCGGAGATGACAAGATCCGGAATGGAGATATGTATCTTTTCTATGGCGTCCGCGCCGTTTACGGCTTTTGTGACGCTGAAGCCGGCCTTCTTGAGGCTTACCTCCAGAACCCTGAGGCTCTTTGGATCGGAGTCGACTATAAGAAGGTGTTGTTTCGCCAATTTGCTACCTTGATCTACTTATAATTGAGGGAATCATCAAGTGACCGCCACGCATTGTCAAGGTCTCCGTTGTTCCGGGTCAGAACCGAACTTCCACGCCCACGTCGGCGAGGAAGAACAGTGTGGTTGCCCGAGCGTCCTCAAAGTTGCTCGACGCCCACCCGGTGGCCTTGTAGGCGCGCAGGTAATCAAAAACCAGCGCGACCCCAACACGGAGACCCACCATCCGATTCAACCAGAAGATTGCGCCGCCACTCGCGGCCACATGAGCGCCGGCCATGCCCGTATCCTCGAACAGGGCGAACGTGGGGCCCAGCAACGCGGTGACCGTAAAATCCAGATTTTCTTCCCGCGAGGACCAGCGACCGCCCACGGTGAACGATGGCCGTAGAAGGTCAGCGTACCCTCGCATTCCCTCTTCAACATACTCGGAGTAACCCACATCGTAAGGAGCCATTGTGTGGAGATACTGAAACCTGGCGCCGATGGTGAGGTGTTGCGGAATCCTCTTTTCAAAACCGACGGTCAGCCCGATAGCCGTACGCAGGTTCGGTTCGTACGCCTGATCCCCGTCATCGAAAAAGGTGAATCTCCCCAGGTTGATGGGCGCGACTGTGAGGAAGAGGTGGCGCGAAGCTTCGGCGGCGATGCTCACGGAGGGGATGAGCATCACGAGGCCGACCAGGATCAGCTGCGATGGATGCCTGGCCATATACTATTGAGACGCCCACGGATGGACAATCGCTCGGAACCGGGGATGATGTGGGAGCCCTCCGGAGGAAGTTCGTCCAGCTCCTTGCGCTTGATTCTGACCTCCTCCATGGACATCAACTCCCCTAGCAACCTGTCCACGTAAAGGACTCCGTCGAGGTGATCGATCTCGTGTTGCCACAGCACCGCGTTGTGCTTGTGCGCCTCGGTTGTGATTTTCTCGCCCTCCTCGTTTTCGTACGTCACCTTGATCCAGCTGTTGCGCCGCACCTTGCCGCCCACACCGGGAATGCTGAGGCACCCCTCGTAGCCGTCGACGGTCTCGTCCGAACGCTCGATGATGACCGGGTTTCTCACAAAAATAGTGTGCGGCTTGTCGGTCTTGTAATCGAGCATCAACGTGGCCACTCGGAGGGAAAGCCCGACCTGCGGCCCCGCAATTCCCACCCCGCTCGCATCGACCATGGTCCGGGCCATTCGCGCCGCCACGTCGGTGAGATCGAGCCGGGCCGGCACAGTACGCGCCCTGAGCCTGAGCACGTCCGTATCGGAGCATCCTCGCACCACCACCTCGAAGTCCGGCCCTTGCACCTCCAGCAGGGAACGCTCCTCGTCCGGCCACTTCCACTCCGCGAGCGCGTCCGAGTCCGGGGGATCCGTCGGCGCCGCAGCGCCTGTCCCCGTCTGAACCGGAGGGCACCTCATCGCGCAACCCGCCAGCACCGCCGCGCCGGCCGTGGAGGTGATGGTCAGGAAGTCACGTCTTTTCATGAGTTCCATGACCGATCAAATAGCATGTATCCGGACTCCGCGACATTTTAAAAAGGGTGTGGTAGCTTTCCGGATCGTTATGCCGGTCATTGTCCAAAAATACGGCGGCTCTTCGGTTGCGAATATCGACATGATCCGCAAGGTTGCAAAACAGGTTTGCGCTTGCAAGGAAGCGGGCGACGACATCGTCGTCGTTGTCTCCGCCATGGGAAAGACCACCAACGACCTCCTGGCCATGGCCGTGGAGGTTGCGCCGAACCCACCGAGGCGCGAGATGGACATGCTCCTGACAGCGGGAGAGAGAATCACCTCGTCCCTGCTCTCCATCGCCATCACCGATCTGGGATACAAGGCAATTTCCCTGACCGGTTCCCAGTGCGGGATTCTCACCAACGACCGCCACTCGGACGCCAGGATCATCGAGGTCCGACCCGTGCGGGTGGAGGACGAGCTTGCCGCCGGAAAAGTGGTCATTGTCGCCGGCTTCCAGGGGGTCAGCTACAAACGGGAAATAACCACCCTGGGTCGCGGCGGATCCGACACTACCGCAGTCGCCCTGGCGGCAGCGCTCGGCGCCGAGCGCTGCGAGATATACTCGGACGTGGACGGCGTTTATTCCTCCGATCCCAACCTGGTAAAGAACGCCCGGCATCTCGCCGAGGTCTCCTACGAGGAGATGCAGGAGATGGCCGTCGCCGGCGCCAAAGTGCTCAAGGCCGACGCCGTGGAGTTTGCCAAGAGGGCGGGAATAGCCATCTACGCCAGGTCCTCTTTCACCCGGGGACGGGAAGAAACGGTGGTGCGCAAGGACATCCCGGCAGAGCACCACGGTGTGCGGGCGGTAGTCTCCGAGCGCAAGGTGTCCCTCGTGACCTTTCTCGGGAAGGCTGTGACCGAAGATTTTTGGGATATCATCGATGCGGCCGAATCCGGACTGACCAACATCAAGGAACTCCGGTTCCAGTGCCCGAACGGGCCAGAATCGTGGGCGCGCGGGTCTTTCGTCGTCTCCACCTCTTCCCTGTCCGACTGGCCCAAAACGCGGGCGCGCCTGATCGAGGCAGGGGGCGACAATCTGGAGATAGACGACGATCTGGGCGCCCTGTCCCTCATTGGTGTCGGCATCAACAGGGACACTGCAAATGTGATGAAGGCTACCCGCATCCTCCACGATCTGGGCGCACCGGTTCACGCCCTGTCCACGTCGGGCTTTCGCATATCCTTCATCACGAGCGAACAACTCCTGGACAGCGCAGTCACTGCTTTTCACAAGGCATTTATTGAAGAATGAGGAGGAAACCTGATGCTACCTCCAAGCATCGTGATCATCGACGATGAAAAAAATATCAGACGAACTCTTGGCCTCGTTCTTGAGGGCGAGGGGTATGAGGTCAACGCCTTCGCCACGGCGGAGGAAGGGCTCAAGCACCTTGATTCGGAGCCATCGGATCTCGTGATCCTGGACATCAAGCTCCCGGGGATGAACGGCGTCGAGGCGCTCCAAAAGATCCGTAAGGGCAACACCGATTACCGGGAGATCCCGGTCATCATGATCTCCGGCCACGCATCGCTTGCCGAAGCCGTGGACACCGTGAAGCACGGAGCGACCGACTTCTTCGAAAAGCCCCTGGACAGAAACGGGATCCTCATCAGAGTCGCCAACTGCCTCAAGCAGACCCGGCTGGCCAACGAAGTAAAAGAGCTTCGCGCTGCGGTCGACGAGCGTCACGAAATGCTCGGAGAATCGTCCGCGATGAAGAACATCATCAAACAGCTCGCAAAGGTGGCGCCCACAAAGAGCCGCGTGCTCATCACCGGCGAATCAGGTACCGGAAAGGAACTGATCGCACGTGCGTTGCACGCCATGTCCCCGAGAAAAAACAACACTTTCATCAAGGTCAACTGCGCCGCGATACCCAATGAGCTCATCGAGAGCGAGCTCTTCGGATACGAGAAGGGCGCCTTCACGGGAGCGCACGGTCGCAAACCGGGCCAGTTCGAACTTGCGAACGATGGAACTCTCTTCCTCGATGAGATCGGGGACATGAGCCTCTCGGCACAGGCCAAGGTGCTGCGCTTCCTGCAATCCGGCGAGGTCACCAGGGTGGGCGGCCAGCGAACCAGCACAGTGGACGTTCGCGTTCTCGCTGCAACCAACCGCGACCTCGAGGCCGCAATCGGCGAGGGCGCCTTCCGCGAAGATCTTTTCTTCAGACTCAATGTGGTCCCGATCCACACTCCGCCGTTGCGTGATCGGCTCTCCGACGTGCCCCTCTTGCTCAAATCGTTCATCGCGGATTTCTGCAAGGAAAACGGATACACAAAAAAAATCGTGAGCGACGACGCTCTTGGCCGGCTCACCTCGTATTCCTGGCCCGGCAATGTGCGCGAGCTCAAGAATATCGCCGAGCGGCTCGTCATAATGAGCGGCGAGACAATCGGGCTGGCGGATCTACCCGAAAGCATCGCCGGGGTCCGGCCGGCGCCCGTGGCGCCCAAATTTCAGGGACCCCGACCGACCCTGAGGGATTTCAGGGACGCGACGGAGCGCAGGTTCGTGCTCGATACCCTCGAGGAGAACGAGTGGAATATCTCCAGAACGGCGCAGGTTCTCGGCATCGAACGAACCAATCTACACAAAAAGATCAAGACCCTCGGCCTGCGAAGAGATGATACATCCAGGTCTGGTCGCGATTGATCCGCCCTCGGATTACATGATAGGTTTACAGGTTCAAGGTACGTTTTAAAAAGGAATCCATATGGCGGAAGACAACAAACGAGAGGGCAAATCCGAAGACCCGCTGAACCTGACCGCCAAGCGCGAAGAGTTTCTCGACAACTTCTTCAAGAGAGGCGCACATTTCACGACGGAGCTCCTCGGCGAAATCGACTCCCTGCGCAAAAGAGTGTCCAACCTCTCAGATGAGAACGCCAACCTGCAGACTCACCTGGCTTCCGACGACGCGATCAGGGATTTGCTGACCACAATTGAAAAACTCGAAGAAGATAAACACAAGCTGCGAACACGCATGAAAGACGCCGACAACGAAAACCGCAACTACATCGACCGGTACGCGGTGGTCGAGGCCGAACTCGACGGCATGGCCAATCTCTACGTGGCATCTTTTCAACTCCACGGCACACTTCAACCCGAAGGGGTATTGAGCGTCCTCGATCAGATGCTCATGCAATTCGTGGGCGCGGCCAGCTTCGCCATTTTCCTGCGGCAACCCGCCGACGGTACGGATCTGCTGATCCCGGTTCACGCGTTTCATTGCGACAGTGTCAAGGGAACCACCGTTCCCTGGAACCAGGGCATCATCGGAGAGTCGGCGGCCACACAGGTCAGCCATGTGGGAGACCCATCCATCAGTCGGGGGGGCGACGAACCCCTCGCGTGCATTCCCATGGTCCTCGGAAACGAGACCGTGGGCGTGATAGTGATATTTGAGCTCCTGGAGCAAAAAGAAAAATTTGTTGAGATAGATTATGAACTGTTCAAACTTCTGGCGTTACACTCGGCATCGGCTATTGTCGGCGCCGGGCTTTTTTCCAAGACCGGCGGCATTGCCGCCAGCTTGAACGAATACAAACGCCTTTAGGAGCCACGGAGGACCCCAAGGATGGCTGAATATACTTGTCTGGTCGTGGAGGATTCACCAATGATGAGGCAACTCATCACCTTCGCCCTGTCGAGAATCAAAAACCTTTCTGTAGTGGAAGCCGATGACGGCGTCGACGGCCTCAAGAAGCTGGCCCAGGGACGCTTTGACATCGTAATCACCGATATCAACATGCCGATCATGGATGGTCTCAAGTTGGTCAAGCGCATTCGTTCCGACGCGATCCACAAGGACGTGCCCATCATGATAATAACCACGGAAGGCGCGGAGGAAGATCGTCAGCGCGCCCTTCTGCTGGGCGCCAACTCTTACATCACAAAACCAATCCAGGCTCCCCAGGTAATCTCCAAGGTCAAAGAACTCCTCAAGATGTAGCAGGGCATAGCAATGCGTATCATCGTCATCGGCGCCGGCCAGGTGGGGTCGGCCATTACAGGCGCAATGGCCACAGAGCACGCAGACGTGGTGGTAATCGACCTGCGCGAGGAAAAGCTCAAGGCGTTGCGGGACAGGTACGACATACAGACCGTCTGCGGGTCGGGTTCCACTCCATGTGTCCTCGGCGATGCGGGTGTGGAGTCCGCAGATATTGTTGTGGCTGTTACCGATTCCGACGAGGTCAATATGGTGGCCAGTGCCATCGCGGGGATGAAGGCGCCCCTCGCCATAAAGGTTGCCCGCATTCGTGAGAAATCCTTTCTCGAGGACTGCACGGTTCTCGGAAAAGGCGGTTTCCAGGTGGACCATCCCATCAACCCTGAACTCGTTGCAGCCGATCGTATCACCGACATCCTCGATGTTCCCATCGCCTCCGACGTCGCCCTGTGCGGAAAAGATCTCCGGCTGGTGGGTATACGCCTGCCCAACGGATCTCCGCTCGATGGACTGACCTTCGTGCAGCTCCGTGCAAAGGCGCCGGATCTCAGGATCCTGGCAACCACTCGCGTGAGAGCGGGTGAGACTACGGTTCCACGCGGAACCGACGATTTGAGGAGCGGCGATACGCTCTATGTCGTGGTCCACCCGGCAGATCTGGAAGAGACGGCAAAGCTCTTCGAGATGGCCTGGCGACCCGCCAAGAGGATTACCATCGCCGGCGGTACCGGTATCGGAGCCCTCCTTGCGAAACGTCTTGAGGCAGCGGGGCGCAGGAACGTCAAGCTCATAGAGTCAGATCATCACAGGGCGCTCGAGCTGGCGGAGGGGTTCGACAATGTGCTGGTGCTCCAGGGCAGCCCCACGGACGAGAGCCTCCTTCTCGAGGAAAACATTCGAGATTGCGACGTCTTCATCGCGGCGCTTCCGGAAGAAGAAACAAACGTCATGGCGGCGCTGAACGCAAAGAGGCTCGGCGCTCATCGGGTAATCGCCCTCACAAACAAGCTCGCGTATATCCCGATTATTGAAAACGCCGGCATCGATGCCGTCGTCTCTCCGCGCGCCCTGGCCATCGGCACCATGCTTCACCACGCCCGCAAGGGCAAGGTAAAGGCCGTCATCCCTTACGGTGACGCCGGGCAAGCCGAAGCCATAGAGTTCGAAGCCCTCGACACGTCCGAAGCAGTCGGAAAACCCCTCAAGGATGTACGGTTCCCCGAAGGCGCAATCGTGGGCGCGCTCATGAGGGATGGAGAGACAATCATCCCCGACGGCGATGACGTGATAATGCCGGGCGACAACGTGTTCGTCTTCGCCACCAAGCGAGCCATTCCCAAGATAGAAAAGATGATGAGCGTCAAGCTCGGGTTCTTTTGATCAGTTCTTATTGCTCCCGGTAGCCCACCAGGATGAACGCCCCTTCGGTGTCCATGAACTCCAGCACCGCGTCGAATTGACCTATCATTGTTGTCACCTCGTATCGATTGGCCGCGGTCTTGCGAATGGTGGGCGGCGGCATCCCGGGTTCGGTCTGCGCGGGATCGAGACCCATCAAGTGCTGACAGGGTTTTAGCTCCGCGACTCCCTCCAACGTTGTCACCGAACTCCTGGCGACTCTGGGGTTGCCGTAGTTCTCGGCGGTGATTGTCTGAACCGCCAGGGGAATCCGAATGTGGGTGCCCATGAAGGCCCTGTCCCCCGCCAACACCTTTCCGCAAAATAAGGGAGCGAACCGGCGCAACCTTTTTTCGGGGCTTTTCGGAGGCGTCTTTCCGGGCCTGGATGACCGGGCGACCCTGGCTGCCCGGGCAAAGCTCGCCAGCCTGGGCGAGTGTTTCATCGCCTCCACCAACGCCACTGCGGATCGCTCGTCCAGGTTGTGCTTGCTGTCGAACACCACCAGGCCGGAGATCTGATCTACCACCGTGCCGCTGGCATCAATGAAACTGAGGGTCGCCGTCCCCGGCTTGTCCCATGGCCAGTCGGCGCTCACCCTGGCGGTCAGGTCCCTGGACTCGTCGGCGCTCACCACCACCCGGTACCCGGCCCTCACCAGCGACCGCTGAACGGCGCCCCGCAAGTAGATGGTGTTGGCACAGACGTCCTCCTTGGCCTCGCTGGCCGCTCGCGCGGTGGCGTTTTGCACGTGAATACGCAAGGCCGCCATATGGCCGGGCGCCTGCTTGATGGGCGGCGGCGGGGTCTCCTCCTGTGAGCACTCCCCCGCCAGGAACCCGAATACGGCCAATATGACAAATAAACGCATGCCGGGATGATACCACGACTCGTAAGATCCGGGACCATCATCCTATCCCCCCAATACGGACATAGAAGATGCTATTCGTCTGTTGCTCCGTATCCATGGAGCTTTTCTTCAAACCCCTTCCGTGTCCATTCTTCTCGAAACTTCCTGGAAAACTGCCGCTCAACACGGCGCTTCATACCGAGTTTGTCAAAAATTTCTTCGAGGGAAATTCCTTGCTCTCCGAGTCCCAAGTTACCCAGCACGCGAAATACTACCTTGTCTGCCGAGCTAATAAGACAGTCTTCATCATCTGCTTCCACAAGATATGCCAGTGCCTCAGATTCACCAGGATCGAGTTTCTCCAAATAGATTTGTTCGAATCGGTCGTGAAAAGCCTTCAACTTTGAAACAGGCACATCAAATACGGTAACCCTGCCCGTGTAGTCAGACCAATCGATGTCATTACGAGACCCGTCGTCAGCATCCCAGAAGGCTGATTCGTCCATTACGGTTCTCGCCAGGTAGATGCCGCACCTGTCGACCAGGGCATCCCACAGATTCAATTCGAAAAGGTAGATGATGATGTTCGCGTCAAGAAGCAGTAAGTTGAATTTCACCAGCGTCCTCGCCTTCTTCAGACACGTACTTGCGCGCAGCTTTTCTCGTGATGTCAATGTACTCCGCAAACTTGCCTAACGAGATTTCGCCATTCCGAAGGGCTCGTTTCGCCAATGACCGGTAGCGAGAGGGATACTCGGGTGGCGGCCTGTCGCTAACTCGTTCTTCGTATGACGACGCCCAGGATTTTGAATCGGCAATCATCTTATTGCACTTCTCTTCGGGAACATTGTATGCGAAGCGAAGTTGCCAGATCAGAGCTTCGACAGACACATCAAACTGCCTCGCAATGTCAAACAGGTCGGCGGTGGTTATCCCATCTTCCATACGCCGCGCATTCACTGCTGTTCTCAGCGCATCAATTGGCATAAGCAGGTTCCTGGCAAAGCATGTCGCCAGCTTTTCTTCTTTTTTGGAAGCCTCTACAGCGGTCATATCGTCGTCGTTTCGGAAAACCGCCCACGTCAGAAGATGGAATAGCTCGTGGGCCAGATCGAAATTCCTCCTCCATCGCTTGCTATTTACGTTCAATAGAATCGCAGCTCCGGTGTCATCGCTTGACGTACAAGCGGCCGTGCCGCTCGGCTCAAAATCCAAATGAAAAACTTTCACTCCACAGGTTTCCTCAAGCACTCGAATAAGAACCTGGCCTGGAGCATCTCCCAATCGCAGCCTGTCTCTGACCTTTTTCGCCAATGCCTCGGCATCGCCATATTCGAAAGAAGCCGGCACGCCCTTCGCCGAAGGAAGATCTGCCTGTATCTTCTCCCCGCTCCATTTTTCCAGATTCGCGTATTGCCTACAAAGCTTGAGAAACCGTGTTTCCACCTCCTCCGGAGCCTCCGTGGGCTTCTCTCTCCACAGTACAACTTCCCTTGGTATTGGCGAATCCGACATGAAGAACTCAACTGGACGTTGATAAACGTTGGCCAGCTTGACAAGCTGACTCACGCTCGGTTCGCGCTTGTCATTTTCAAACTCCGAAATAGAACTCTGTCCTATCTGGGCACGCTCTGAAACGGTAGCCAGGGTAAAATTGGCCCTCTTTCGCGCGTACTTCAACTTATGGTGAAGAGTCATGGTCTCCCTCCCCTTTTTTACCCGAGGCCACACCCCGAGTTCTCCCCTGTAGAATATTTTAGCCACTTTCATGGCAATTACTAGCCCATATTTTCTACAAACTAGAATTTTTAGCTTTTTACGCCTGAAATCAGAGGAGCTTTTTACCGATCCAGCATTGATCCGCCCAACCCGCCGTATCCCATCTCATCAGTGGTACGTCTTTTAGCCATTATTTTGTCGGATCGACTTCCGATAGGTACGTTGGAGATCGGAGTCATCACATTGTCGACACTTGAACACACAATCTACGGCATTCGCAGGGGCTGGCGGATAACGGGAACTTTCCTGTTTTCGGGAGCCTTCGCCGCTGCGGTAGTCGCGGGGTTGTTCACCAACATGTCGCACTCCTCTCTCAAGATCCCGGCGATTTTCGCGATCGGATTGTGGGCCCTGGTTTTCGGCCTCAAGGTTCACCGCTATCTTCGCTCGGGCAAATCGAAAACCCATGCGATCACCGGCCGCGAGGAACTTGAAATCGGAATGCTCCTCGTTGTCGCCGTCCACGCATTCCTGCAAGTGGCAGGGGGATTCGGCTCACCGCTGCAACCCCTGGTGTTCGTGCTCGTGGCCTTTCTGGTGGTCTACACACAACAGTGGGTCGGCTTCGCGCTGGTGGCCCTGACCATAGGCCTGGAGATGTCTCTCGCCGCTATGGGCGCCTCCAATGCCGACCTGATCCGGGGCCTCCTGAACGCCGTCTTCGTAGTGTGTTTCGCGCTGATAAACCTGGTCTTCACCCGCACGGAGATCTCCCGGATGCGCCGGGCGGCACGCCGCCAGATAGAGAACACCAGGAGCGACATGGATGACGACGCGCGCGACTTCAGGCTCACCTCGGCCGCGAGCGATCGCAGAAAGACGGGCAACCGCGCAAAGGAGGAGGCCCGCCTGTCTCACTGCACCGTGGGCGAGGTGAGGAGATCGATGTACCACCACGTGGACTTGCTCAAGCGCACCATGGGACTGCATACCTGCCTCCTCATGTGGATCGAGGGAAACGGAGACACCCTCCGTCGACTGGAGTGCGTGACCGATGCAACCGACATCTCTTCGCGAAAGGTCGATCGCGGCGAAGGCGTGATCGGGGCCGTGCTCCGCAACCAGGCGCCCGTCTGTCTCAAGGGCCTGCGCCCCGGATATTCCGGAATTCCGTACTACGAAGGCGAAAGCGCCGTCACCGATTTCCTAGGTGTGCCGATCATCGAGGGGGAATCTCTTCGCGGTGTCCTGTGCGCCGACCGCAATAATAACCGTCCGTTCGGGGATGTGGAGAAGGAGAACCTCAACGCCGCGGTCGAGAGCATCCTGCAGATCATCTCCAACGAACGTATCTTCTCGCAACTCCGGCGGGCCAAGTTCGAGCAGGGAAAGCTCCTCGACGCGTCCGAATCCCTCACCAGAGCCCTGGCCCAGGACGAGGTGATCGACGCGGCACTGCAAGCTGCCGGCAGGATCGCAAACTATGACATCGCCGCCATCACAACCCTCGACGAAAAGGGTCGCCAGGTAGTCGCAAAGGCTATCGGCGAAGACACTATCGCGCTGGAGGGCGAGGTAATCGGCGACAACGGAAGCCTGGCGTCCTCGGTTCAGAAGAACCGCCACTATCTACCTTACAAGGGCGTCTTCGACCCCAAACAGCAGGTGATCTTCAGCAAGAAGACGCAGAAGGTCTTCGGAAGGATGCGGTCCGTACTGGTGCTGCCGCTCATCGCCGGAGAGGAGATGCTCGGAACCCTCACCCTGGCCACAGCCGCGCCCACCGCGTACACCGACAATATTCGCACGACGATCCAGGTGATGATCAATCAGCTGGGCACCGCTCTTCAAAACGCGATGATGGTCAAACATCTCGAGGAAATGGCGACCACCGACGGGCTCACCAGCCTGCCCAATCGCCGGATCTTCCAGGAGGAGCTGAACCGCCAGACTGCCCAGTCCACCCGCTTCAACACCGAAACGTCGGTGATCCTCTGCGACGTGGACAAGTTCAAGAACGTGAACGATACATTCGGCCATCCGGTGGGCGACCAGGTTCTCAAGGCCTTCGGCGATATCCTGCGCCGCAATGTGGTTCGCGACACGGATCTGCCCGCACGCTACGGGGGCGAGGAGTTCACGGTAATCTGCGCGGGCACCGGCACTTCGGGCGCCGTCAAGCTGGCCGAGAAGATCCGAAGGGACCTGGAGGGCCAGGTCTTCCACACGGACAAGGGTGATCTGAGGTGTACCATCTCCATGGGCGTGGCCACCCTGCCGATACACGCCAGATCCCAGGACGATCTGCTCAAACGCGCCGACGCGGCGCTCTACGCGGCCAAGGAGGGCGGCCGCAACCAGGTGCGCGTGTGGGAGAAAGCATTCGGCGAATAGCGAGCCCTTGACCCCCCTTCACCTTTTTCTGCTAGAGTGACGCTGGTTCAACCTGAGCACCTACCGGGAGATGCGATGAACGACGAAAACAACAAAGAACAAGAGCAAAAGAGCCCGCTGAACGAAATCATCCAGCCGTTCAAGGATTTCATCCGCGCGCCCAGAGCCCTGTGGGGCGTGAACCTGGCTTATGTCCTGGAGGGTTTCGTCTACTTCGGAATGCTCGGCTACCTGGCCATGTACTTCAACGAACACGTGGGCCTCACCGACACCCAGGCGTCGCCCTTCGTCGGATTCCTCACCGTGGGTATCACCGTTGCCATGGTCGTTCTCGGAGGACGAGCCGACAAGCTGGGACCACGGCGAGCCATCTTGCTCGCGCTTCTCCTGATGCTGGTGGGCCGTTCGATCATTGCGAGCGGGACCTACCTGGGCCTGGAGAGCGGGATGTGGGGCGCGCTCCACCTGTTCACTCTGTTTGGAATCCTGTTCATTATAATCGGATACGGGCTCTTTCAGCCCGCCGCATACGGCGCGGTACGTGTTTTCACCACACCGAAAACCGCGGCCATGGGCTACGCCATGCTGTACGCGCTCATGAACCTGGGCGGATGGCTGCCGTCGTTCTTCTCGCCGGTTCGCAAGGCTGTCGGAATCAACGGCGCCTACGGTGTCTACACAAGCATTACGGTCGTCGCGATCATCCTCACGTTTTTTGTTCTGACCTCCAAGACAGTCAAGGAAGCGATCGCAAAGGCAAAATCGGAGACCTCCAGGGAAGGTGGCGAAAAGGAAAAAGAAGAGAAGAAAGAGGTACCAAAAGAAAAATTCAATTTGGGGAAATGGCTGAAGAACCATCCATTGGCGGATCTCAAGTTCACCTTTTTTATCTTTGCGCTTATTCCAGTTCAAACTCTTTTCGCTCACAACTGGTTGACTTTGCCCCAGTACACGGAGCGTGCATTCCGTCCACCTGTTGCCGTTGAGGTTTGCGAGGTAGCCTCGGAGTCGGATGAGGCGAATTCGGCGTTTGAGAAGGCCAAAGAGGGTGAGATCGAGGGTCTGGAAAAGGTCGTTGAGTCATTCAAAGGAACGAAGGGCGCGTGCGAGGCAAAGAAGCACATCCGAGAGGTCTCGAAGATTACGCCGCAGGAAGGCGAGACGCTTGACAAGGAGACGACCGCACGGGTCAAAGAAGCCAAAAGCTCGATACGGAATTTCGATTATCTTACGGCGTCAGCGGAAGCTGCGAAGAAAGGGGAGATTTCCAGGCAGCTGAGTCTATGGATCGGCGCAAACTTCGAGGCAGCGGTGAACTTCAATCCGTTACTCATTTTCATCCTGGTGCCCATCGTTGCGGCGATGACCCGCAAGCGAAACGTGTACAACATGATGATCATTGGAACGCTGGTGATGGCAGCTCCCACCTTCTTTCTCGCCTTTGGCCCTAACTTCTGGACATTGGCGGGGTATCTGGTGGTCATGACCGTGGGTGAGGCCATGTGGCAGCCGCGCTTCCTCCAGTACGCGGCTGAGATCGCTCCCGAGGGCCGCACCGGCGCCTACATCGGCGTCGCCCAGATCCCCTGGTTCCTGACCAAGGCCATCGTTCCGATTTACTCGGGCTTGTTCCTGGAGAATTTCTGCCCCATGGAAGGCGACATGAACACCGAGACCATGTGGCTCATCTACGCGTGCATCGCCATGACATCTACGGTGATCCTCTTCCTGGCCAAGGGCTGGGTGGGAAAAGAGTTCAAGACCACGGCTTAATAAAACCGCACGCTATGCCTTCTCATACCATGTTCCCCTGCTCTGACCTCGCCTGACCAGACGCCCTGCGTTGACCAGTTGCCTGAGGTGATCCTTGATCGTATTTCGGTTTGCCTGCGTGATGGCCGCCGCCTCACGCACCGTGACCCGTCCGTGCTCGCGCACGATGCTCAAGATTTTTTCCGAAAGCGGCGCCAGCGGCGCCATGAGCTTTTCCTTCTCGACTTTTCGGTCGAGGACTTCCTTTTGCCGATGCAGAGCGCGCACAAAGAAAGTGAGCCAGTCGATGAGCGCAGACTCGTCCCTGTCCAGGGTAGCCTGTGCGCTCCTCAGCGACTTGTAGTATTCATCCTTGCTGTCCTCCACGATCCTTTCGAGCGAGCTATACGGCACGTAATTGTACCCGGCCCGAAGAAGCAGCAGTGTGGTAAGCGCACGCGACAGGCGACCGTTGCCGTCCTGAAACGGGTGAATCGCCAGGAAGCGCACCACAAACACAGCGATGATCAACAAGGGGTGATGCCTGCCCTCTTCCATGGCTTCGTTGGTCCAGAGCACCAGCGCCTCCATCAACCGGGGCGTGTCAAAGGGCGTAGCCGTTTCGAAGATCACGCCAATGCTGCGACCCTCCCCATCGAAGGCCTCCACGGAATTGGACAGTGTCTTGTAATTGCCCCGGTGACGCACATCCTTGTTCGAGTACCTGAGCAGAATGCCGTGAAGCTGGCGGATGGTGTTTTCGGTAAGCGGGATATCGGCAAATGACTCGAAGATCATCTCCATCAGCTCGGCATAGCCAGCCACCTCTTCCTCGTCGCGGGATCGAAAAGAACTGATGTCGAGCCCGGCCAGGAGCCTCTCTATTTCGTCATCGTCAAGTTTGACGCCTTCGATTCGCGTCGACGATCCCACCGATTCAATTGTCGCGATGCGCTTTAACGCCGACAAGCGTTCCGGAACCAGATTGGCGAGTGCCTCCCATCGTCCCTTGAATTCATCGATCTCGCCGATGGCCTTGAGCAGCTCGGGCGTAATCTGCGTTTTCAACAATGGGTCCATCTCGACCTCCATTACACCATCCATAATTATCCATTTACCCGCAAATAGTCAAACTAAATGGATGGAAACGGATGGATAAATGGATATTTCGAGAGCACGGGCGGGTACGGAGACTACCGCTGTCAACTTAAGGCGGCGAAAAACAGAGATCTTTTTCGTCGAGCCCTTGAAGTGTCGCCTTGTCGCGGTGTGCGGGTTTTCAGTGTGCTGAGATCTGGAGCGGCAGGCGGTGGCAGACATTCTGAAACAATATC
>JAUVDV010000147.1 GCA_030595125.1 Deltaproteobacteria bacterium | reverse complement strand
GCGGGAACCGTCGGACACGGCGCGATCCACACCGCCGTCAACGACACGGGACCCGACGACGCCAACCACGATCCGGACGGGATCTTCGTGATGCGGGGAGGCAAAAACAAACCGCGCGGACACCTCGACGGCCTGCGGATCACGGATGTATTCGCCACCGCCCTCGACGCCCTCGGAATAGACCCACCGGCGGGGACTGGAGGGAGATCCGTTCTCAGGTTTTAGTTTGGTCAAGCAAAGCCGGGCCGAACAAATCCCGCTTCACTCACCGGAGCCGGCGAGCTTGGCTTCGAGGAACACGATGTCCGCCTGATCGGCGGGGCGGTTCGCGGCCCGCTTGGAAGCCAGCATATCCTCGGTGCTCATGCAGGCGACAGGGGTCCCGATCTCGTTCTCGCGGGTAACCGAGCGCTCCTCTGCCTCGGCGAACCGGGGCAGACCCGGCCCCCCGAGGTGGAATTGCAGAATGCCCCACTTTGTCTGGTAAGTCTGGACGAAGTTCTCTCCCCCGGGGCCGCGCGGCAGCACGGGAAGATCGATCTCTTCTTCGAGTAGATCATTGATCCTGGCGAAGTTCTCTCCATCGGTCGGCGGCACGTAAATATCCCAGTCCATGGAGAAACGCGGCATTCCCTCCAGGCGCATGGCCTGCCCGCCGATGAGCAAGTAGCGGACCCGGTTCTCGTTGAACAGGCGGATCACTTCGTCCATTTGAGCCCTCCTGAGCGCGCGATCTCCACCAGCAACTCGCTCTTCCACCGGTTGAAATCCTCGTAGGAAACGAACTTCTGCGGTTCGAACGGCGGCACGCCGGTGAACTCGGGCATCGGGTGGACTATCGGAGCACGGGCCCAGATTGCGTACTTGGAGTTGTAGTCGTCGCTTGTCTTCATCGTTTTCTACCCCAGCCTCTTGCCGGCTTTGTCCTGCTTTTCAGGGTAACACATTTTTCCCGGCGACTATTGTTGCTCATGGAAAAAGAGTCCGACACTCATGCGGATCTCCTACTCAGAGGACACGAGGCAGGTGTATGGGGAGATGCAAGTGGCGAAGCCCATCATGCCCTCGGGGCACTCGGACCCGCCGGTGCATTCGAGGATCGCTGGGATATCGGCCGCAGAGCAGTCGTCGAAATCGGCCTCGCACTCGGGGATGCACTGGTCGATCGGCTCGGATTGCCAGGACGCATTACCCATGAAGCACACGTCACAGGCCACGGTGCAGAACTCGTGAATGTCTGCGTCGCCGTCCGAATCGCTATCGGTGTCCGAGTCGGTGTCCGAGTCGGTGTCTGAATCGGTGTCGGAGTCAGTGTCGCTATCTCCGTCTGAATCGCTGTCCGAATCAGAATCCGAGTCGGCATCCCCGTCACTCGATCCGCCACCATCATCACACCCCATTCCCCAGCCACAGAACAACGCGACCAATGCGATCAATATTACGTGTTTCATCTCTTCCCCCTTGGTTTGTTTGTTCACTCCTGAAGTACCGTTACCACCGTCCGTCGGTTCTCCCGCCGCCCCTCTGCGGTATCATTGTCGGCGATCGGCTGGGTCTCCCCGTACCCGACGGCATTGATTCTTCTCGCCTCGATCCCCCTGCTCACAAGGTACCGCTTCACCTCCACCGCCCTGGCCTCCGAAAGCCTCTGGTTCGCGGCGCCGCTGCCCATGCTGTCCGTGTGTCCCGCCAGCTCGATGACCACCGATTCCTTGGCGGTCATGTACTCCAGCAAGTCGCTCAAACGCGTATAAGACTCCTCTTTCAGCGTGGCCTTCCCTGAATTAAAGAGCACACCATGGAGAATGAAAGTTCTCGACTGGGACGGCAGGTAGGTCAGTTTCAGATCCAGATCCAGGTAGCCTTCCCTCGGCACATCGATCTCGTGATTGACCTCCACCCTCTCCGAATCCAATGAAATAAACCTCACCAGATACGTGGCCCCCACCGGTATCAGCCCCCGGACAATTCCTGTCTCGTCCGACACGCCCGACAGAACCACATCCCCTCCCTCGTACCGGATCGTCGCGACAGTCCCGGGAACGGGGTTACCCTCTGTGTCCTGAACCATGATCTTCATGAGCGCCATGGTTTCTGAGGGCTCCAGCTCTGGTGACGTTGCAATCTCCATCGGCTTGACCGGGGACTCCGGATGAGCTTGTGCTTCCTTCACCGCTTCCACCGGCGCCGTTTCTGGCTCTACCGGTTCCTCGGGACCCGGACCATCCAACGTAACGGTCCTGCCCGCCGTCTCCTGCTTGACGCAGCTTGCGGCGATTATCGCCACGAGCACCAACGTCCATCGCCGATTCACCATTGAAAAACCCCTCTCCATCGTGACCATCGCCATCAGGCTCTTGGCCCGAAGATGGCGGTTCCCACTCGAACCATTGTCGCCCCCTCCTCGATGGCCACCTGAAAATCGTGGCTCATCCCCATGGACAAATGTGGCAACCGCGCCCGACCGCCGTGACGCTCGCGAAGCTGCGCCAGCGCGGAAAAATGGACGCGGGTCTCCTGTGGCTCCAGATCCCACGGAGGGATGGTCATCAACCCTTCGAGCGCGAGTCCATCAGCTTCCTCCACCGCTGCCAGGATTTCTTCGACCTCCTCGCTGTCACACCCAAACTTCTGTTCTTCCTCGCCCACGTTCACCTGGACGAGACATGACACCACGCGATCCAACCTGACCGCCTGCCTGGATAGCTCATCGACCAGCCGCACGGAGTCCACGGTCTCCACCAGCGCGCAGCTCGGGGTCACGTGCTTGGCCTTGTTGCGCTGCAGGTGCCCGATGAAGTGCCAGCGAATTCCGTCCAGATCCGCGAGTTCCACGGCCTTGTCGCGCTGCTCCTGCGCGTAGTTCTCTCCAAAATCCCGCTGGCCGGCCGCGTAGGCCGTTCTGATGGCCTCCGTGGAATGGCGCTTGGACACCGCCACCAGCGTCACCGATCCCGGATCCCTGTCGCAGCTTGCGGCCGCATCTCTAATGCTCTTCCTCACAGCTTGAAGATTCTCGGTAATATTGGTCATCGTCCCGGAAAATCCGGCGCGAGCGCGCCAAGTTCAATGAGGGCTCTCACCACCAGCGAGATCGGCAGCCCCACCACGTTGAAGTAATCTCCTTCGATTCGTTTCACCAGAAATGCTCCGATCTCCTGAATGGCGTAGGAGCCCGCCTTGTCCAAGCCCTCCCCGGTGCTCACGTAGCCGTCGATCTGCTCGTCGGTGAGTTCGTGGAAGGTTACCGAGGTCCGAGTATGTCGCGCAACCGGCTTGTCCTGCAACCTCCCGACCATCCATCCCGTCACCACCGTGTGAGTCCTGCCCGATAGCTCCCGCAGCATCCGCGTGGCATCTTCACGATCCCTCGGTTTGGTCATCACCGAATCGTCCAGAACAACGATGGTATCCGCCGATACCACCCATGGCGTCCGACCGTCCCGCTCCAACCGGGTTGCCGTTTCCAACCACTTTTCTGTCGTCGCTCGCACGGCAAACTCGACCGGCGTCTCGCCATCGAGCATCCGCTCGTCCAGATCGGCCGGCATGACCTCAAACGCGATGCCCATTTCCTGGAACATGCGACGCCGCCTCGGAGACCTGGAAGCCAGAACTATTTTTTCTTCACCGCTCACAACGAGACATCGTAGTACGGTCACTCAAAACGATCTACATTTCGTGAATGATTGCCCATTACTTTCCGCGCGGTTTGCCACAGTAGAGGTTCTTGCATAAGCTAAACATGAAATCATGTTGGATTTATTTAAGGAAGAGGGCTGACCGTGATCGATATGTCACCGCAAGCCGTGACCATGCGACTGAGGCGGGTTTCCCAGCTCAGGAGGCTGTGTCTGTCGCTCTTCTATGCAAAAAAAAAAGAGCCTCTTTGCTCTTCCGTGCATGAGGAACCCGAAACCTATAACTCACCTGCATCCGAAACTGATTCCGCAACCATCGGATCCAGGCGGGACTTGGTCAGCCCCAACAAAAGGGATTGAACCGACCCGGGTTTTCTTATATTCAAAATCTGAATTGAAACCATTCGGAAGACATCTCCTCGCGGAATATCGCGGCTGCGAAAGTACGCTGCTCAACGATATTGATCTTATCAGTAAAGCCTTGCGTCAGGCGGCGGTGGAGGCCGGAAGCACCATCGTTGCCTCGGTCTTCCACCCGTTCACTCCCCAGGGTGTCACCGGTGTCGTGGTGCTCGAGGAATCCCATCTCTGCATCCACACCTGGCCCGAGCACGGCTACGTCGCCGTCGATTTCTACACCTGCGGGGACTGCGAGCCAGAGCTAGCCCACGAGTACCTGTCAAGGGAGCTCGGCGCAAAATACGCCGAGGTGATGTTCGTGGACAGGGGCATAGAAGGAGCTAGCGACTCCATGGCAGTCCGCAAACATACGCGGTCCCATCCCGGCGCCGCGCGCCGCCATTGAACTATCCATGAGCTCCTGGTACGACGAAACCTTCGAAGGCAAAACCCGTTACGGGGTTCTTGTCCGCGACGTCCTGTTTAGCGCAAAGAGCGACTTCCAGAAGATTGAGATCCTCGACACCGTCCACTACGGACCGGTCCTGGTCATCGACGGCATCTTCATGACCGGCGAGAAGGAAGAGCACTTCTATCACGAGATGCTGGTCCAGCCCGCCATGACCACCGCCGCACGAATGGCCCGAGTGCTGATCATCGGCGGCGGGGACGGCGGCACCGCCCGCGAGATCCTGCGGCATCCCGGAGTGCGAAGCGTAGTAATTGTGGAGATCGATCCCGTTGTGGTGGAGGCTTGCAGGGCACACATGCCCACCCTCTCGACTGCGTGGAGCGACCCCCGGCTCGATCTCATCATCGGCGATGGAATTGCATACGTAAAAAGCAAAGACCTGGAACCATTCGACATCATCTTCCTGGACGGATGCGATCCCGTCGGGCCTGCAGAAGGGCTCTTCAACGCAGAGTTCTACGCCGACTGCAAGCGACTCCTCACTTTGGACGGCGTCTTTGCTCTTCAGACCGGGTCGCCCATTCTCCAGCAGGAATTGTTTGTCGACACCATCAGGGCTCTTGGGAAAGTATTCCCACGGGTCGCGCCCTACTTCGGCCCGGCGCCTCTGTACGCGTCGGATCAATGGAGCTGGACACTGGCGTCGGACAGGCACGATCACCTGGCCATCGTGGAAGAGCGCGCAAAGTTGGTGGAAAAGACCGCGAAGTACTACAACCGCGACATTCACAAGGCGGCGTTCGCCGTTCCAAACAACCTGAAGAAGATCCTAGAACGGTGAGATCCACTGCCACCCGATCTGCAGCATGCCATTGAACTTGCCTTTGTCGTGCGCGCTCATGGGCTTCATGAAATACGGAAACCACTCGAGCCCGCCCTGGATCCTTATCCGCTCGTAGAAACTGAAGACCACCACTAATTGGCCCACCGGAGCCGAGCACCTCGCCGAGTCCGACTCGAACGAGCCCAGGTCGCACGAGTCGCGGTAGAACCTGTCCGCCGTGCTGAGCTGGAAACCCACCCGTCCGCCGATCCGCCACTGGAAAACCGGGCCGCTCAGCTGTGGAATCTCTATCATCAGGCCCACCAGCGGTGTTATCGCAAAGACGTTGGGCGCCAGGGAAAGCGCCTGAAACAACCCCTGCATCTGCAACGCCATATTGAACCTTAGCCATCGCGTCCGCAACAGGCCGCTCGTAACGCTGAGGCCGAGCTCCGCACCCTTTCCGCCACCGAGATAGATCATCGCCTTGGGCGGCTGATACATGAAGAAGTTCACGGCGGGCTTGCCGAGGGCGCGAAGGAGGACCCGCTCCCCGAACGGCAACTTCTTGGCAAACTCGTCCATCCGGCTGAGGAGTTCCTCTCTCATCCTCGACATGGCCAACCACCCCTCATCTCGATCGAGGCCGATATCCTCAAACCAGAAACCATATTCCTTCAACAACCTCATGGTATGTTGAAACTCGGACTCGTCCTCCACCCGCTTCCAGGCGCCCTCATCCACGTCGTCCGTATTTTTCAGGACAACCGGTGGATTGTCCTTGTCGATGGCCATCTTGCAGTGAACGTGATCGATGGTCTCGTCTGCGGGCAACCGTCGGCAATGATCGTAAACTCGATCAAGCGAAACCTGTAGAAGGATCCGAAAATCCTCCAGATGGGCGCCGTCGCACGAACCCGCGTACCCCTTCTCCCTATCGATTATGGCTCGAAGACAAAAGAACGGCTGCCAGGACTTCGTCGTCGAACGCTCTGCCGAATCCTCGGGCAGGTCGATGCGCTTCTCCTCGCCGGTCATCTTGTTCACACGCGGCAGAACCTTGTTCATCATGTAGCGTCGCGCGTCGTGCATGCCCAGGTAGAAATCGTAGGTTCGAAACTTCCTGTCGAAGAAGCCAAAGAAGTTGGCCAGCTGTCCGCTCGCGGCAGGGAGATCGCGAGTGGTGAACTCGACCCGGCCCCTGATCTTCGGGTTTTCGTCCACCAGAGTGTAGAGCTCCTTGGCCTGTGCGGCCCTCACAAACCCCTGGGAGTAGGCGCCGAAGGTCGGGAACAGCGCCTCCACCTTGCCCGAAACCACGCTCTCCTCGGGGGACGGAGGATAGGAAGTGTGGCCTGCATCCAGGTAGATGAAGAAGAAGTTCTCGGGAAGGTGCCCCGTACGGGTATCGGGCTTGTCCTTCCAGTTCAACCTGCCATCGATTATCTCCAGGCCCGATCTCGCGGTGCGGTGGGCGAGTCCGAGGGGATTTCTGTCGAACATGCTGCCATCGACGAACATCTCGGAATACTTTGCCTTCGGGCAGTCTCTGAACGCTTGCAGTTCATCTGCAGACGTCGTCCGGGGACTGGACATGCAGAAGTCGACCTCCTGGGGCGGAAACGCCAGAGGAAAGGCCGACGACGCGAACATGATCTGCCTGATCACATCGAAATCGGAACGCGCCGCGTCCAGACCTGCGTTGGACGGGTCGGAAAAGGGCAACAGCGGATGCTCGATCCCGCGCGATTGATCCACGTAGTTGGTGACCATGGGTGCACGCCCACGCCCCCTTCCGCGTATGCGAAATACGAACTTCTCTTCCTGCCTCGGAACGGAGAACTCTTCGCTCAGGCCCACCGACCGACTCTTTACGCGCGTGGCGGTGGCTCCCATCACGATGTCCAGATTCTTGTCCAGGCCCCGCACCCAGACCTTCTCCATCTGATCCGCCAGATCCTCCATCACCCTTCTCGATGACAGGGCCAGGACCGGCGCGTTCTCGACATCCAGGAGGTCCGCGTAGTGAATCTCGGTCCAGAACTTGTAAAAGAGACTCTTCGTGGGATCGTCATTCGGCTCGTTGCCCATGGAGATGACCGCGATCATCGAGTTGATCGTTCCCGCCGACGAGCCCGTCAGCACGCGCGGATCGAACACGTCCGGGTTTCGTTTGATAACCTCGGTCAGGTAGTAGAGATACCCGGCCTGATATCCACCGAGTGAAACACCACCGCTGGTTGTCAGGGAGATGGGGACCGCAGCAGATTTGCGAGCGTCGGTCTTTTGATTTCCGCTTTC
>JAUVDV010000132.1 GCA_030595125.1 Deltaproteobacteria bacterium | reverse complement strand
GGGAGCCCCACGCTGAGCGCCGGATTCGTGAGGCGGTTCAGACGGCGCTCCGACATGACGCAGACCATTGTCACGGCGGCGCCAAGGCTGTCCAGTGGCAGGCTGATGGGCGTTCCCTGAAAGTTCGCGCCGGTGAGCACTATCTTGTCCTCGGGTAGAAAGATCGGATTGTCGCCCACTCCGTTGGCCTCGATCTCCATCTGGCTTCGGGTCCAGCGGAGTTGATCTCTCGCCGCGCCGATCACCTGCGGGGTTGAGCGCATGCTGTAGGCGTCCTGAACCTTGACCTTCTCCTTGCCCGTGACGAGATCGGAGCCGTCTACTACCTTGCGAAGGTTGCGGGCGCAGGTCACTGCTCCCCTGAACCCGCGCAGTTCGTGGAGACGCGCGTCGTAGGGCTTCATGTTTGCCTTTAGCGACTCCAGGCTCATGGCGGCGGCGATCTCGGCCTGCTTGAGCAAACGCTCCACGTCCCACACGGTGAGACAACCCATTGAGCAGATCAGGTTTGAACCGTTGATGACGGCCAGCCCGTCACGTGCCTGAAGACCGGGAATCGGGATGCCGGCCTTTGCGAGGGCCCTGTCTCCGGGCAGTCTCTCCCCCCCGTAGAAGGCTTCGCCCTCGCCCATCATGAGCAGCGCGATCTGGCTCATGGGCGCGAGATCTCCGCAGGCGCCCACGGATCCCTTTTCGCACACCACCGGAGTGACCCCCTTGTTGAGCATGGCCAGGAGGGTGCCCGTGATCTCCGGGCGACATCCCGAGTGCCCGTTGGCGTGAACATTTGCGCGCAGGAGCATGGCGCCGCGCACGTGATCGATGGGGCATGGTTCGCCGATACCCGCAGCATGATTGTAGATGAGGTACTTTTGAAAATCCTTTACCTGATCGTCATTGAGCACCACCTCGGAGAACTCCCCGATGCCGGTGTTCACCCCGTACATGATCTCCCCGGCGGCTATGCGATCCTCGATGAACGTGCGGCACACCTTGATGCGCTCGAGCGCGTCCGGGTGGAGCTCCACCTTCTCTCCGTTGCGAGCGACGGCCCAGATCTGTTCGATGGTCAGATCGTTTCCTGTGAGAACAACTGTCATGAGACACCTCCGGTTGCATCAGCTCGGACGATCGATCAAGAGCGACCCCCGAGCACTGTTCGGGTCTATCGCTCCCTCCCGCCCCGCTGCAACCGGAAGCGTGTGTTTCACTTCCAATATGGTCCGCGTATCCTCAATTATCCACGGCAGGCGCAACCCGTCAAGGATTCTGGTTGTAATGGCGTTCTCATCTGTGCGATTGTCCAGGTGTTTTAAGGGGAGAAAGTTGATGGATGATGGGTAGCTTTATCGTAGAGGGAGGAGTTCCGCTCTGTGGAGAAATAACTCCCTCGGGAAACAAGAACGAGGCGCTTCCCGTGCTGGCGGCATGCCTGCTGGCCACGTCGCCGGTCACACTACGCAACGTGCCGCACATCGGTGACATCAACACAATAATCAAAATCCTCAAGAGCCTCGGAGCGCAGGTCGACTCCCATGACGATGGTAGCCTGCGCATAGATCCTTCCGGGATCGGCGACACGGAACCAGACCAGATCCTGTGCGCAAAGATCCGCGCGTCGTTTCTCCTGGCGGGTCCGCTCCTGGCGCGACGCGGTCATCTGACTCTTCCGCGTCCGGGCGGCGATCGTATCGGACGGCGGCGTCTCGACACCCACATACTTGCCCTCGAAACTCTCGGCGCCCAGGTGGTGCTAAGCAAGTCCTATCACCTGTCCGCCCCCGATGGTCTCAAGGGCGCTGAAATCTACCTCGACGAGGCGTCGGTCATGGCCACGGAAAACGCGCTCATGGCAGCGGCCGCCGCAGACGGCGATTCCATGATCTATAACGCCGCGTGCGAACCTCATGTCCAGGGCCTGTGCAACATGCTCCAGTCCATGGGCGCAAGGATATCCGGCGTCGGAAGTAACGTTCTGCATATCAAGGGCACGTCCTCGTTGACCGGGTGCGAACACCGCATCATGAGCGACCATATCGAGATCGGAAGCTTCATCGGCCTCGCGGCGGTGACCGGCGGCGAAATAGTCATCAAGGATGTGGAGCCTCCGAACATGCGGATGATCCGCAACGGATTTGGAAGGCTGGGGGTCGAAACCATACTCGAGGGGACCACACTCACGGTCCCCTCCAACCAGCATATGGAGATAATGTGTGATCTCGGCGGCGCCATACCCCGCATCGACGATGCGCCGTGGCCCGGATTTCCCGCCGACCTCACCTCCATCCTGCTGGTCACCGCAACCCAGTGCAAGGGCACCGTCCTCATCTACGAAAAGATGTTCGAGAGCCGCCTCTTCTTCACCGACTCGCTGGTTACCATGGGCGCCAAGATCGTGCTGTGCGATCCTCACCGGGCCGTGGTCATCGGGCCGGCCGCCCTGTACGGCCAGGAGCTATCCAGTCCGGACATTCGCGCGGGCATGGCGCTCCTCATCGCCTCTCTCAAGGCAAAAGGGCGGTCCATAATTCACAACATCCGGCAAATCGATCGCGGCTACGAGGACATCGACAACCGCCTCAAGAAACTCGGCGCAAAGATCGAGCGCGTACTGGTTTAAGAATCCCCCTCAGACAAAAGTTGACAAGGAGTCCCGTCGGGCTTAGCAACTCATATTCGTTGTTTTGAAAAAGGAGTTGCGGCAATGAGCGAGTACCTCTTCACATCCGAATCCGTTTCCGAGGGCCACCCCGACAAGGTGTGCGATCAGATCTCCGACGCCATCCTGGACGCGTGCCTCAAGGACGATCCCACATCGAGGGTCGCCGTGGAAACCATGGTAAAAACCGGCATGGCCGTGATCTCGGGCGAGATCACCACCAGGACCTGGGTCAATATGCCCGAGGTCGTCCGCAAGACCATCCGGGGGATCGGATACACGGATTCCTCCATGGGTTTCGACGCCGATACATGCGCCGTGATTTCGGCAATTGAAAAACAGTCTCCCGACATTTCCCAGGGCGTCTCCAAGGGCACGGGAATGCACAAGGCACAGGGCGCGGGCGACCAGGGAATGATGTTCGGATTTGCGTGCGACGAGACCAGGGAGCTGATGCCCATGCCCATCTCGCTGTCTCACAAGCTGATGAAAAACCTCTCAAAGTTGCGCAAGGCCAAGGCATGCGACTTCCTGCGGCCCGACGCCAAGAGCCAGGTTTCCGTACGCTACAAGGACGACGCGCCTGTCGCCATCGACACCATCGTCGTATCCACGCAGCACACGGAGGATGTCTCCCACAAGGTCCTGACCTCGTGGATCCGCGAAAACCTCATAACAAAAACCATTCCAAAGAAGCTCTTGACCAAGAGAACCCGCCTGCTCGTCAATCCCACAGGGCGTTTCGTTCACGGCGGGCCCTATGCCGACGCGGGTCTCACAGGCCGAAAGATCATCGTGGACACGTACGGCGGAATGGGATCCCACGGAGGCGGGGCCTTCTCCGGCAAGGATCCCTCCAAGGTAGATCGTTCCGCGGCTTACTATGCCCGCTACGTGGCAAAGAACATCGTCGCCGCCAAGCTGGCGAAGCGGTGCCAGATCCAGCTTGCGTACGCCATCGGCGTGGCTGCGCCGGTCTCGGTGATGGTGCAGACTTTCGGCACCGGCGTCGTGGACGACGCGAAGATCTCCCGATTTGTCCAGAAGAACTTCGACATGCGCCCCGCCGCCATCATTGAGCAGCTCGACCTGCTCCGGCCAATCTACCAGGCCACCGCGGCCTACGGCCACTTCGGCAGGACCGGGAAAAACTTCACCTGGGAGAAGACCGACCGCGCCGAAGAGATCGCCGACGCTCTGCTTCCCTGAGCCGGTTCGCTTGTGGTTTGACTTTCACCGACGACGGTAGATTTCCCGCCGATGGCCGATTCTGAGCACGATGACTTCTCGTCCATTCAAATCGAAAATTATTCGCCAATCTCCCACTCGGAGGCGATACTGGCCAAGGTCGGACGAAGTCAGTTTCTTCGCGCGCCGGAGAGGATCGTCTTGAAGCTGCTTGAGCGACTTGCCGATTCTCTTCAGCGCTGCTTTGTCCAGGGAAGAAAGGTCGCGCTCGGCACGGCGAGTGACGAGCACGCGGAAGTCACTCATTCTCCGAATATCTCGTCTAGTGTTTTGACATCGCCGACTCTATGGTCATCCCGTGCTTCGCGGATACTCTCCAGATACTCCGGGCTCGTTGAAGCCAATAGATCTTCGACGAATTCCAGGCGGTCCTCTTTTTTCATGCGCTTTACAGCGTCGATGATCTGCTTTGTGGTCAAGCCGATCTCCAGTACCCTTGCTTCGCTTGTCGCCATGGTCATCTCTCCTTAATCTATATTCATTCTACAACAATAGCTGATGATCTACGAGCTGTTTGCCGCGTGTGTAAGGAGCAAACAAAATGCTCAACGTTCTCATCGAAACCTCAGGTTTCTCGGTTTCTCTTCCTGTTTTCACAACTCAGTAAATCTCGAGGAGCACCGGGCCGCAAAGGTCCACCGCCCCCGAAAAATCGACATCAAGATCAATTCTCTCTCCTGTTGCCGACAACAGAATCCCATAGTACCCAGAGATATCGTCAAACCAGAAGTCATTTATTCCATCACCATCAATATCGGCAATCATCCGGAAAGTCGAATCGTCAGAACCGATTTCAATCTCATCTGCATCGGATAAATTAATAAAACTTTCCCAATCATTGTTTCCATTAAAATAAAATAAATGGCCCGGATAAGCGGGGTCATAAGGGTCACTCATTTGAGAAAGAACAATCAAATCATCTATCAGGTCGCCGTCGATATCGCCTCCTCCATTTGCGCCGATTACACGCTCTGTATCCCACTGGTCCGTGTGGGTCTCGAAATCCCCGACAATGACGGTGTCCATCACGTCGGAGATCAGGTGCTGGCCCGGCCCCGATAAATCGTTAAGAATCACAAATCCGCCGGTATCGACCAACGGTGACTGATTGGTGTCGATCGCGCCAATGGATCTGCACAGCTCCGGGTAGCCGTCGAAATTGACGTCCCCCATTGACTGAAGCGTAGTATCTATAGGGCTATGCCATAGCTCCCATGAAGACAATGTCATTGTCAAAGCGTCGGATGCAATGATCGCCGAGGAAGAAAGAACGTCTATGGTGTCACCCGGATCCGCCGCACCGAAAACGATAACAGAGTTGCCTGACCCCGCATCGGGTATTCCAATATTGTAATCGTTCAGGCGAGTTGGCATGTCCGAAAAACCGTCTCCGTTTACGTCTATTTGACTAATTGGCCGGCCGAAACTCGTGTCTGCATCACACCCCACAGGGCACGGAACAACCACGTCGGCGGATGACATGTCCGACACCATGCTTTCGTCGGATGTTCCATAATATACTAGCAAGGTATCCGTGAATCCCGGATCCCCATAGTCCTCGTAAAACGAAATGGCTATGTCTGAAAAACCATCGCCATTGAAATCTGAATAACGGTTAGAGAAAAACGACACATTAAAAAGCTGTCCCATGTCTCCTTGAAACAACCGAATCGCATCGTCCTTTCCTTGCAAGGCTCCCGACCTCAATTTACTGAATACATACGTTTCTATTATTGCGGTTTCAAATTCATATGGGGCATCTACAGCAAGAACTCCTACGCTGACGTCCGCGGAGCCGTCAGCGTTTACGTCTCCCAGGTATGCCGAGTCTCTGACCGCGATTGTGCTCCCTTCAACCTCAAACTCCACTACCTTCTCTGCCTCGGCTACCTGTCCTCCTTTTTCATCCAGGTCGAAGAACGCCCAGCCCTGCACCAGGTACGGCTGCATTTCCCCCCCCGGCTCGATTAGCTTCCAGTACATGATGTCCGGTACGCCGTCGCGGTCGAGGTCGCCGGGGGCCATTCCCACGAACATCTCCCACGTGTACGACGAAGCTCCCGTCTCGCACTCGGGCGCGGTCACCGACTTGACGCGGAAGAAGTGCACCCCGCAGTCGAGATCGCAACTCACGATGTGCTCGAATCGGTCCGTTCCGAAAGGCTGGTAGTCGGTTGAGCGGTACACCACATCGGTGAACGCGCGGTCCCGCGCGATCTCCAGGCGATACTGCGTCACGCCCGGCGCCTCCTCCCAGATGATCTGTGGTCGACGATCCCTAATATGCCTCCCAGACAGCGGGAAGATCAGCCTCGGCGCGTTCAGCTTGACGACGTCACAGATCTCCAGCGCCTCCGGCGCCTCGCAGGAGGTCTCCAGTTCCGGACACCACTCTTCCCCAGTGTCGGTGTCCGTATCGGTATCCGTGTCGGTGTCCGCATCCGTGTCGGTCGTCCCACCGTCGATGCCGCCCGACGAGCCGTTGGAGCAGCCTGCGACGACGGCCGCCGGCACCAGGCTCAGTAGAAGGTATTTGACACCGATCATCTTTGCCCACTTCCATCTATCAAGACGATCATACCATTTTTGAATATCCCTCCCATATATTCCGTCGCGAGCTTGCCGAAGAACGCGCGTTTGGATAGCATTGATTTCCCACGGGATTCGACTGTCGATCCCGGCGCCCAGGGAACCGGAGGTATACGCAACCATGAACGTAGCATGTCCAGGCTGCCAAAATTCTTACAAACTGGATGAACGACGCATTCCGGAAAATGGCCAGCGAATGCGCTGTCCCAAATGCTCGTGCTCGTTCAAGGTAAACCGTGACGGCACGACGGCGGAGAGCAGGGACTCGTTATCACCCCGAAACAGCACTACCTCCGTGTTACCGAAGAAACCAGCTCAATCCAAAAAGGTTTCCAGGCCCGACTCGGAGGGATCGATTTCTTCCAGTCTCCCGGCCGTCCTGGGCGGCCATGCAGACCTACCCGCTCCCAAAGCGGTGGACGACTCCTTCTCCTTCGGGGACATCGACCTTCCGGCACCGGCGGGTGTGGACCTTCCGGCACCGGCTGGCGCGGACCTACCAGCCCCAAAAGCGGTGGACGACTCCTTCTCCTTCGGGGACATCGACCTTTCGACGCCGGCGGATGTGGACCTTCCGGCACCGGCTGGCGCGGACCTACCAGCTCCCAAAGCGGTGGACGTGGACGACTCCTTCTCCTTCGGGGACATCGACCTTCCGACGCCGGCGGATGTGGACCTTCCGGCACCGGCTGGCGCGGATCTACCAGCCCCAATGGCAACGGACGATTTCTTCGGAGACATCGACCTTCCAGGCACGATGGGCGGCCCTCAGGGCGATATTCCGACCCCGAATCCAGCGGATCCGTTTGGCGATATTGACCTGCCGACTCCATCGGGCGCAGTCGATCTACCGAGCCCGGCGCGAGGCGTTACCGATCTGCCCAGCCCGACGCAGGGCGTTACAGATCTACCTTCTCCCAGCGAAGCGTTCACGGACCTCCCCGAGCCAACAGAAGGCATCACCAGCCTCCCCGCGCCCTCACCCCATGTGGAGCGCGTGGCCTCGAGCGGTTCTACCGATTTCGGACAGATCGATCTGGGCGAAGAACCTGACGTCGCCGGATCACAGCCTGATATTGGCGAAGAGTTCGATGCGTTTGGAGCATCCACAAAGGGTCAAGGTACAGATTCGGATTCCATCGATCTCGCAGAAAGCCCGCATGAGCACCTCACCAGGGGGTCTGTCATCGACGAAGCCCCCGACGGCGCCGGCGACCCCCAGAAAAAGGGAGGGGCGAAGTTCGAGGGACGCCGCCGCTACGAACGGCAGAGCAGGCGGGGCAGGTTAGCTCTCCTGGCGGTCGTCGTGCTATTGGGAATCGGCGGCGCCGGACTCCATTTCACTCCATTGGGTCCCTTTGGCGTCGACGCCATCACAAAGATGTTGCCAAGTGCCGCCTCGGGACAAATGGTAAAGCAGCTCAAGGGCAAGATCGACAAGCGTCTTCGCGGCGACACACTTGCCGATCTCGACAAGGCCCTCGATGACTTGCGAATCGCGCGAAAGGAGCTGCCGGACAACGAAGACCTCAAACTCATGAGCGTTTTCTTGCACAACGCCCATCAGATCCGTTTCGGCATTGATAAAGATCATCACAAGGCGACCACCAGGCTTCTGGGAAAGATAAACCTGGATAAATCGGACTCGCCTTATGCGGACCTCGCGACCACTTCCATGGACCTCATCGCGCTCAAGATTCCCAAGGTGATACAATCCTGCAAGAAAAAGAAGAGGCTCGACTCCAACATGCTCGCGCTCCTTGTCGAGGCCCACCTGTACGAGGGCGATTTCGCCGGAGCCCTCGAAAAGGCCAACCAACTGTTGAAGAAGGAACCGTCCGCTCGAGCCGGTTACCTGGTGACCCGAAGTCTTATCGGCCTTCGCAGAATCGCCGAAGCTACGAGCGCACTCGAAAAACAGGTTAAAACCCATGGCAAGCACACTGACTCGAAGCTTGCCCTCGCTACCGTTCTGATCGAGGAAAAAGATCGCGACAAAACCAGGATCAACAACCTGTTGACCGGCGTGCACGCAACGGCCCTCAATACAATTACGGATATTCAGCGAGCGCGTGCCCACAGTCTTCTTGGACGACTGCACTTCATTGATCGGAAGTACGTCCGTTCGGCCGGGGAGTTCGCCATCGCGCAGGGCCTCAACCCAAAGGACGTTGTCTTGCTGGTCGGACGCGGTCTGCTGGCGTTGCAACACGACGATCTACCCGAAGCCTCCTCTTACTTCACCAAGGCCAGATCCGAGGATCCGAGCAATCTTCGGGCACTTCTCGGGCAGGCCGACACCATGATACGCCAGGTGCTCCTTGCGGACGCCAAGGCGCTCCTCGTCGAGCTATTGCCAGATCACCCGAACAACTCCGAGATTCATAACCTCATGGGGCGGGTCGAAATGGCGCTCAAGAATAACCAGAACGCGCAAAAGGAATTCGGGACGGCCATCGCCCTCGACAAGACCTTCATCGAACCCTACGTGGGCCTCTCGGAGCTTTTAATGAAGACCGGACGCGACGCGGAGGCCATGAAGACACTGGACGAAGCATCCAGCGTCATCCCCGACTCGGCCCTAGTCAAGCTTACCCTGGCTGAGGGATACGCCGGCCGGGGAGACTTCCCGACAGCAATCGTTTCCCTCAGCGAAGCGCTGACTCTGGAGCCCGACAATATCCGCGCGCACTTCAGGATGGCGCAAATGTACCGAAAGATGGGGGCCAACGAGGACGCAAGTGCCGCGCTAGATGAGGTGGCCGCCCGAAGCAAAAATTATCCGGGTCTCGCTCTCGAACAGGGTCTTCTCATGGAGATCTCCGGCAACGTCGGCGAGGCGCTCGCTTCATACGAAAAGGCGCTTGCCAGAAACCCCGATGACGTCGGCGCAAAGATACGACTGGCCGCAGCCTCTCACCTCAACGGAGACATCGAGCGCGCCAAAAAACTGATCGGTGAGGCACTCGGGGCCGACCCAAAATCTGCGGAAGCCAATTTCTACATGGGCGATTTCCTCCGCTCGCAGGACAGCCCGGCCGAGGCGGCGCCTTACCTCAAGACAGCAATGGAACTCCAGGAACATAATCCGATCTATCACCTGCGTTACGGCATGGCCCTGATGGAGTTGAGGGACATGCCCTCGGCCTACAAGGAAATCAACCGTGCCATGGAACTCGATCCCGATATGCCCGAAACATACCTCCGCATCGGCGAGGCCAAGCTGCGCTCTGGGAGTGCCATGGACTCCATCAAGATGCTCGACAAGGCTCTCAAGCTGGACCCCAAGTTGGCCGAAGCCTACGGACTGATCGGAGAGGCGTTCGAGGAGTTGGCGGATCTGCGCTCGGCCATGTCCTATTATCAGAGGGCCATCAAAGAAATCCCAGATGACGCCAGGCTGCATTTCAAGCTGGCTCTCGCCCGGCTGAGAATCGGCGGCAACAACACAGCCATCAAGCACTTTGCGATGGCCGTAAAACTCACTGACAACGTCGAGAACAAACCCCCATGGCTTCCCGAAGCGCTCTACCGCCTCGGACTCGCACAGCAGGCCACGGGCCGGCGCGCCGACGCAATAGCTTCTTTTAAAAAATACCTGGAGATCGCACCCTCCGAAGCCATCGACCGCACCGAAGTCGAAGCCCAGCTTGAGCAACTCGAAAACTGATCCTCTTTGCACAGTGCAAATCTTCGTGCCGGGCGCCTGACGAGCAAGTTTCTCAGTGCAAATCTTGGCGCCGAGCGCATAGTGAGCGAGTTGCACAGTGCAATTCTGCGTTTTTAACGCCGGGCGAACGAGTTGCACAGTGCAATTCTTTAATTTTGGCGCCGGGCGGTCGAGTTGCACAGTGCAAATTGCGTTTGCGGCGGTCTCGGCCGCGAGTTGCATTGGGAAAACGGCGATATCCGGTGTATTTCTCGGGAGTTACGCGCGAAGAGCGGGTTATTGGGCGGGCTCGGAGCCGGTTTCTTCCTTGGAGTCCTCGATGGTCTGGCCGGGCTTGCGGGTCGAGGGCCTGACCCGCGTCGCGAGTTCAACCTCCCCGGCAGCCCTGAGCATGTGGCTGATGAGATTCGCCGTGGTGGAGAACGTGCGGTCGTATCGCCCCATGGCCTCCCGC
>JAUVDV010000097.1 GCA_030595125.1 Deltaproteobacteria bacterium | reverse complement strand
GCCGGGCAGTGTTCTCTTCCGAAGTAGATGATCTGTAGATGAAGGACATTCCATTTCTCCCTTGGAAACACCTTCTTGAGATCCGCCTCTGTCTTCGTCACCGATTTCCCCGAGGACAGCCCCCACCTCGCCGCGAGCCTGTGAATGTGGGTGTCCACCGGAAACGCGGGCACTCCGAACGCCTGTGCCATGACCACCGACGCGGTCTTGTGGCCGACCCCTGCAAGTGCCTCTAACTCCTCGAAGGTTCGCGGCACTTCTCCTTCGTGCTCTCGCTCGATGGTTTCGGACAGCCCGTGAATGGCCCTGGATTTGGCCGGCGCAAGACCGCATGTGTGGATGATCTCCCTTATCTCCTCGACGGGAACACGAGCCATATCGCCGGGGGTCGCGGCCCGTTCAAAAAGAACAGGGGTAACCTGATTGACCCGCTTGTCGGTACACTGGGCGCTCAGGACGGTGGCCACCAGCAGGGAAAAAGGGTCCCGGTGGGAAAGGGGAATGGGAGGCAGGGCGTAGAGATCATCGAGGATCTCCATTATTCGCCGTGCCTTGTCCGCCCGCTTCATTGGGCGGATGGTACAGGTTGACCCGTAATGGTGTCCAATCTCCAAAATGAGTCTGGCCATATCAAAATGAGTCTGGCACCCTTGTCAAAGGAGGGGAAAATGACCAGCTGGAATGAAATAGCCGCTTTACTCCTGTGCATCGCGGTGGCGACAGCCACAACGGGCTGCAACGATGGGGACGAAACAGCAACCGACGCGGGGACCGATGCGGGAGCGCCGGACGCCGATTGCACGGAGCAGGGGGACTGCCCCTTGATGTCCGACGTGGGGTTCGTGTGGGTCGGCACACCCGAGGCCGCGCTACCCGTAATCACCGACCTGGCGGTCTTTCGCGACCGCCTGTACCTGACCACATCGATCAGTCCGCTGGGGATCTTCGGCGCGATCGTCTACCACACCGTGGACGGCGAGGCCTTCACTCCCGTGATCGATGATCCCACCAGCCAGGGCTTCCTCAGGTTGAGGGTGATCGACGATTTCCTTTACATCCCTGACGGCGACCCCAACAGTTACGATCCGAGCTACGTGTACATCAGCGACGACGGCGACCAGTTCTCCAAGACCACCGTAATCGGCTCGGTGCACACCTTCGACGTCATCAATTACGCCGGCGATCTGCTGTGCTCCAACGGGATGATGAGCGGCTCCGGGTCGCTGTGCCGCACCCCGGACAACGGCGAGTCACCGTGGACCGAGGTCGAGGCCACGTCGTTATCACGACTCAAGTTCATGACCGAATTCAACGGCTCGCTGTACGTGGCCAAGCGGATAGTCGGCACGCCTTTCGACTACGTGGTGTGGAACGGCAACGTGGACGACAACAACGGCACACCAATCGACGCGGTCGACGGCGAGGCCTCCACCTGGCGCTGGTATATGACCGGCAAGGGTCGGCTCTTCTGGTCCTTCGTCACCGACAGCCTTCACGTGTCCTTCACAGACGACGGCGAGATCTGGACCGAGGTGGAAGAGGTGGCCGGGGAGTTCGTCTCGGACTTCGCCGAACTCGACGGAAACCTGTACCTGCTGAGCCACACCGGGCTCTGGGGATCGACCGACGAGACCGAGTTCACCCTCATCGCGCAGGCGCCCGATCCGGACACCTTCGGCCCTATCGAGGTCGAAGGCGGGATCAACGTCGAGGGCGCCGCCAGCATGACCGAGTACAACGGTCAACTGTGGTGCGGCTCGACCGGCGACGGCAGCCTCTACAGAGTGGAATAACGAGAAACAGATCCTGCGCGGGTTCGGATGCGATGTTTATAACCCGGGATGAATGACGCCCATGGGGATCGGCGTCGGAAAGTGGCTCGCAGTAAAAGTATACAGAGAGTTGCCGTCGCTCTGCTCCATCGCAACCGCCGGAATACTCCCGTCACCCTCGAAATCATTAGTGCCCGAAAAAGTATTGTTGTAGATGATGATGGCCGTCGCTCCAGCGCTGGAGGCATTGGTGATCTTTTGCGAGAACGTGCAGTTGCCTCTCTGGACGAGGGCTATGTATCCACCTCCGACAAAGAAGTTATATGTGGTGCAGCCGTCCTGATTGCCCGATTGGATGTCTCCCACAGGAATAATTGCCGTTGCAATATCGGCAGTAACCGCTGGAACACCCGGCCCCGTGGGTGTCGGAATTACTGGCCACACACGCATGCAGACAAGATCGCCGGGAACCGGAGTGGGGCCGGTCACCCCGACGTTGAGGAATTCACTGCACGGCATACAGCACATGTCCAGCCCGGAAAGACAGGCATACGCATCGGTGCCGAACAGCCCGACTGGACAATCGGAAGACATCGACACGCACTGTCCACCTTCGCTCACGCAATCCGTATCCGTATCGGAGTCGGAATCACTGTCCGAATCGCTATCACTGTCACCGTCCGTGTCGCTATCCGTATCGCTGTCCGTGTCGCTGTCAGTGTCGCCGTCCGTGTCACTGTCCGTGTCGCCGTCCGTGTCGCCGTCCGTGTCGCCGTCCGTATCGGTATCAGTTCCCGTGTCTCCAATAAACCCGGGCGGGTTGCTGGAACACGAAACCGCGAACAAAGCAAACACGGCGACCGAACACAACCATCGGGTCCATTGATAAAACATGGGAACTCCTTTGCGCGAATGCTCTTTCTATTTCGATATCTTGTTAGTGTGCAAACATTCGAGGTTTTTTCCATAGTTTTTTTTGGAGGCCGCTCGCAGTCAACTTGCGAGGTCATCGATCGCGAGCCTGGCGAACATCGTCGAGCACTCGTCCAGGGCCAGACGCGCCACCCCCGCCAGGGGCCGCTCTGATTCACCGTATGCGCGAAGGGCCGTCACGGCCTCCAGGCAAGGCGAATGACCCAGGATGGCCAGGGCCCTCATCAGCTGCTCGCGTTCGGGATTCGCTGCACCGACCAACGCCGCGGCGCGCCTCACCTCCCCGCCACAGAACGCTGGATCGTAGAAATAGTAGTACGGCATCATTGAGTGGGCCTGCATGTACAGACCGTAGTCTTCCAGTTCATCCTCACTGATCTCTTTCACGTTCATGAACATCTCCGGGTCCACAAATTCAACGCGTAACTTTCTCCTCGACATGGGGGCCTCCTTTTTTTCTCTTCACCCCTTTAATCGGCCGTTTCGCGAAGAAGTTTCCTAAAAAATGCAAAAAACGCGAGAATCCTCGAACCTTGATTTTCATGCATCCGTGCATTAGCTTGTCATCCATCCGGCGAAACGCCGGGATTAGATGAGATCAATTTAAAGGGACTCTTCAAACTACAATGCTCAAGGTAATAAAAAAACTGGTAGGCACCGCGCACGAACGAAGGATGAAAAAGATCCGGCCGATCATCGAGGGCATCTCTTCGCTGGAGCCCCGAATGCAGCAGCTGTCCGATCCGCAGCTAGCCGCCCAGACGCCAAAATTCCAGGAGATGCTCCACAACGGCGCTTCCCTCGACGATATTCTCCCCGAGGCTTTCGCCACCGTGCGGGAGGCCTCCGTCCGAACCCTGGGCATTCGCCCGTTCGACGTTCAGCTCATAGGCGCCGTGACCCTGCACGAGGGCTCTATCTCGGAAATGAAGACCGGCGAGGGCAAGACCCTGGTGGCTGTCGCGCCGGCGTATCTCAACGGTCTCGAGGGCAAGGGCGTGCACATCGTCACTGTCAACGACTACCTGGCGGGCAGGGACGCCGAGTGGATGGGAAATATCTACAATTTCCTGGGGCTTTCCGTTGGAAGCACCCTGCACGGCATGGGACGAATAGAGAAGCAAGCCGCGTACCGGGCCCACATCACATACGGGCAGAACAACGAGTTCGGGTTCGACTACCTGCGCGACAACATGAAGTTCAGCATCTACGACTATGTTCAAAAGGCCCTGAACTACGCCATTGTGGACGAGGTAGACTCCATCCTCATCGACGAGGCCAGGACGCCGCTCATCATCTCCGGCGAGCCGGAGGCATCGTCCCAGCTGTACATGTCCGTCAACTCCATTATCCCCCGACTGCGCAAGGAGACTGACTTCATCGTCGACGAAAAAGGACACTCGGTCACCATGACCGAGGAGGGCGTGGACCGCGTGGAGAAGGCCCTGCAAATCGGTAACCTGTTCGATCCGGAGAACATCGACTTTCTCCACCACATCAACCAGGCACTCAAGGCGCACAACCTCTACAAACGCGACGTCAATTACATGGTTTCCGACGATCAGTTGATCGTCATCATCGACGAGTTTACCGGACGAACCATGCCCGGACGCCGCTGGTCGGACGGACTCCACCAGGCGGTCGAGGCCAAGGAAAACGTCCCGATCCTGGAGGAGAACCGCACCCTGGCGACGATCTCGTTTCAGAACCTCTTTCGGCTCTACAAAAAACTCTCGGGAATGACCGGTACGGCGGAAACAGAGGCCCAGGAGTTCATGAAGACCTACTCCCTGGATGTCACGGTCATCCCCACAAACTGGCCGTGCGTCAGGGCTGATAATCAGGACGTCATCTACAAGAGCGAACGCGAAAAGTTCACCGCCATCGTCGACGAGATCCTCGATTGCCGGGAGCGGGGCCAACCGTGCCTCGTGGGCACCGTGAGCGTGGAAAAGTCGGAGGCGATACACCGGATCCTCTCGCGAAAGGGAATCGAGCATAACGTCCTGAACGCCAAACAGCACGAGAGCGAAGCGTTCGTTGTCGCCCAGGCCGGACGAAAGAGCGCCGTCACCGTGGCTACCAACATGGCGGGACGCGGGACGGATATCATTCTGGGAGGCAACGCGGAGATGATGGCTCGCGGACGCATCAACCCGGACGAAGACGGACCGGGCTATCGCAAACTCGCCGCCGAGTACAAACGCCAGTGCGAGCTGGAGCGATCTGTGGTCCTGTCTGCGGGCGGCCTCCACATCCTGGGCACTGAACGCCACGAGTCCAGGCGGATCGACAACCAGCTGCGAGGGCGCGCCGGCCGCCAGGGCGATCCCGGATCGTCCCGCTTCTTCCTGTCGCTCGAGGACGATCTCCTGCGCATCTTTGGCGCCGAACGGCTCGGCGGGATCATGACGAAGCTCGGGATGGAGGACGGAATCCCCATCGAGCACAAGATGGTCTCCCGCTCCATCGAGAACGCGCAAAAGAAAGTTGAGAGCCGCAACTTCGACACCAGGAAGCACCTTCTCGAATACGACGACGTCATGAACCAGCAGCGAAAAACGATCTACGCGCTGCGAAAACAGGTCCTCGAGGGCAAGTACATGACCGAGGTCGGGCTGGCCGATGTCGGCAAGGCAAACAGCTCCGTCGAGGCCGAGAAAAAAATGGTGGAGGTCGAGGTTCCGGCCGAGCAAGAAGAAGAGTTCTCCCGGCTTCTGGCGCAGACCCTGGAGCGTGTGGTCATCGTTCACAGCGTACTTGGAGATCCGCCGCCGCCGGGACCGGACGGCAACATCCCCGATCCCACCATCGATGACATTGTTGAAACACGCCCGGAAAACATCGAGCAGCAAATCTACGCGTTTTTCGGAATCCGTCCGGATCTGAGCGATGTCACTGACGCCGGGGAGATCTACAAGATTCTTCTCGATGTGGTTCCCCATTCCCAGGCCGCGCAGCGCGAACGGATCCTGGACGACGCGGACGAAGCAATCTCGGATTTGGTGGCGGAGTATTGCTCCGGGGCAAACGAGGAACTCTGGCACATCGACGAACTGAACATGGCCGTCAACGGCCTGCTGGCGTTCACCCCCTCCGGATTGCAGGATGCGCCCAACGTGGACGCCATTCCATCCTTGCTCTTCGATCAGGTCGAGAATTTGATCGCCCGCAAGGAAGAGGAGATGGGCAAGGACGTGCTCGTCACCGCTTTTCGGCATTTCTACCTTCGCGAGATCGACCGTGCCTGGCTGGATCACCTGGCCGCGATGGACCATCTCAGGTCGGGTATCGGGCTGCGGGGCTACGGCAACAGGGATCCCAAGCAGGAGTACAAGCGCGAGGGTTACGATATGTTCACCGAGATGATGCAGAACATCAAGGTGAACGTGCTCACCAAGACATTCCACGTGCAGATAGAGAACAAGGAAGACGCCCAACGCATCTCCATGCCCAGAAGAAGCACGCGAACTATTGAGGGTCGCGGTTCGATGGAGGGCGGCCCCGCCGAGCGCAAGAAACAGGCCACCGTAAAACGCGACCAGCCAAAGGTCGGACGCAACGATCCCTGCCCTTGCGGCTCAGGTAAAAAGTACAAAAAGTGTTGCGGGCTCAACGCGTAATCGCAGTCATGATCATGGCGCTCGGCTGCGGGGGAGAGCTTCCAACCGTCAGAGAGTCACAGGCGCCGGACGATTCCCCGACGCCCTTTCAAATAAGAGCCTCCCATTACGGAGGAAAGCAAGGCCCCGTTCGTCTGGAACCAGCGGAGGAGATCATCTGGAGCAACCTCTCGTCCCGCGTATCGACGTGCACGCTCGACCCGAGGCTCGTGTCGGTGGCGCGGAAACACGCCCGGGATCTTCTGGCCAGCGGATTGGGACCAGGTGGAGACATCGATCACCTCCGGTTTTCCCTCGAGTATCTGGGCGGATTCGACTACGCCCTGGCGCCGTTCGTCATTGATATAAGCAATGGCGGTGAGAAGGCGCTCGAACGCCACGTCATCAGTCATCCCAATGACTGGACCCACTGCGGCCTCGGCCTCGCCTCCGTCAAAGATCGCACCATCGCCGTCTGGATAGGCGTCAGACGCGCCATAGACATCGATCCGGTGCCCGTCACTCCACTGATCGGCCATGTACTTACCGTTCGAGGACGCGTGGTCGTCGAAGACATGCGGGTCTCCTCCTCTTTCCTGGGACTGCCAGACGGGTCTGTCCGGAAGCTCGCTACCACTCAAATTCCGGGATCCGACGACTTCGAGGTACGCGTCTTCTTCGACAGGCCCGGCCGCCACGAGCTGGAGCTGCAAACAGTAAACGACTGCGGCCCGGAGACCGCGGTGTTGCTTCCCCTGTACGTGGACGTGGATCCCGACCTGCGTCCGATCATCGTTCCTTCCGGAGCGATGGCGGGTGATCTCCGCCCTCCGGAGGAGATCCTGGCGCAGATGATCAACTCTGCCAGAAAAAAGGCGAACCTGCCGGCCCTCGTCATCGATAATCGACTGGAGTCCGTCGCCCGATCCCACAACAAGGACATGGTGGCGCTGAGCTACTTCGGCCATCGATCGCCCGACGGAACCGCGCTGGAAGATCGTCTTTCCGCCCGGGGTCTTGCGCCGTCGTCGAGCGCAGAAAACGTCGCCCGCAGTCACGACGTAGTCATAGCCCATCGCAACCTCATGCGCAGCCCGTCCCACCGACTGAACACAATGTCACGAGAGTTCACCCACATGGGCCTGGCGGTCGAGCAGGACGACGACTCGGTGGTGGTCACGGTGGTGTTCGCCAGGTGGTAGGTTTGTGAGGCGGCCGGTGACAAGGGCGCCGGGGCTCGGGTCGCCCCCGGAAAGCGCAACCTGAATGAAGTTGTCAGTGAGACCATTGATCTCCCCGGAACGCCGGCCCTCCACGATAACCTCCCGCACCTTGCCGATCTGTCCCTCCACGAAGCCGGTGAACATTTCCTCACCGAGTCCTAGCACCACGCGAACACGCTCCCTTGCCACCTGCCGCGATTGCTGCCCCGACATGGTCGCGGCCCGCGTCCCCGGTCTACTCGAATATGGAAACGCGTGAACGTGAAACGGCTTGATTTCCCGCAACAAGGCGAGCGTATTGTCAAAGGCCGCATCGGTCTCGCCGGGAAATCCGCAAAGGACGTCCGTGCCCACCGCAAGATCCGGGATGACCGCCCTCGCGCGTTCGATCACCCGGACAAGATCCGCCGATGTGTATCCCCGCCCCATGGCCTCGAGGATCCCATCGTCTCCGGACTGCATTGGGATGTGCAGGTGAGGGCATATTCGCCCGTGTCCGGCCATCACGTCGATCAGATCTTCCCCCACCGACCAGGGCTCCAGCGAGCTGAGCCTTATGCGACCGACGTCGAACCTGTCCGCGACAGCTTCGACGAGCTTCGCCAGGGAGTGCCCGTGCGGCAGGTCGCGACCCCACGCACCCATTTGCACGCCGGTGAGCACCAACTCCCGATATCCCGAAGAGGCGATCCTGTCCACGTTATCCAGCACCTCGTCCATCGGCATGGAGCGCTCCGGCCCGCGTGCCGCCGGAACCACGCAGTAGGCACAGTGATGATCGCAGCCGTTCTGTACCTTGAGCAGCGCCCTCGACCTGCCGGCTCCGCTGAAACTTTGAATGTCCCTGTCCGGTCCAATCTCCTTCTTCCCGTTTATCCAGGCGGCCAGCTCCTCCATGGGGACATCCCCACCACCTCGAACCTCCACATCTCCTTCGATGTCCTTTCCAAAATTCTCGATGGCCGTCACCGCGCAACCGGTCAGCACCACCCTGGATCCCGGAGCCTCCCTCAATGCCCGCCGGGCCATCTTGCGGCAGTCGCGTTCTGCCTCGGCAGTGACACAACACGTGTTGATCACGACAACATCCGCCCCGGCGAACCCGTCAACGATCGTAACCGACGACGGATCCAGGCAACGCCCCAGCGTTGCGCTGTCAGCCTGATTCGCCCGGCACCCGATTGTGCGTATGGTTACCTTCATTCGCGTCATCTCAATGGCATTGATACCAAAATCATCGCGCGACACCAATCGGCAAACTTCACCGTACCCAATACCCAAATACCGTGGAACTCAGATTGACTTCGATCGTGCATGGTGCCTACATTGATATTCTGAATCGTAACCTTGCAAACCGCCCTTGAGAGGAATTCGACATGGCAGACAAAATGATCATCGTCAACGACGCAAACTTTTCCTCCGAGGTAGAGCAATCCAGCCTTCCGGTGCTCGTGGATTTCGGCGCCACATGGTGCGGGCCGTGCAAGGCTCTCGGCGCCACGCTCGATGGAATGATTGACGGCTACGAGGGTCGGGCCAAGTTCTGCTACGTGGACATTCAGGATGCGCCGACCGCAGCCATGAAGTTTGGTATCCGCTCGGTTCCCACCGTCATAGTGTTCAAGAACGGCACGCCTGCGGGGTCGTTGCTCGGAGCCGTCTCCAAACCAAAACTCGAAGATCTGTTGTCAGTAGTAGTTTAAACAGCGTCTCGTCCATCCACTACACATTCTGCCCGCCTCCGCCCGCGGTGTGAACACCGCGGCAACGATACCTGCCGATCTGAATCGGGCTTCCATGTCCATCGGCAAGCCCTGCGGGCTGATTCGGGCACGAGGCCGCACGGCCTTGCGGCGCAGCCGCATCGTTGCCGCGTCGTTCACGGCGCGGTGCGAGGTCGGTAGAGAGATTTCCTGGAGGCCAAGTGTAGCGAATACAGGATCGGCTATTTAGTAGTTTAGTCTTCGTTATCTCCACGGGCTCGGCGTGATCTTCTGTCGGACGTGGGCGCAGAGGCCCTGGCAGCCGGACGACGCGGAGGAAGAGGAGGAGCGGGGGCTCCCTTCTTGACGCTGCGCTGCTGGCTGCGCGGAAATCCAATGACCTCCGACGATCTTGTAACGACCGGCGGCACGATGAACGAGATGACCGAGTCCTCCTTGCTGGTGCCGATGCGCTTCCTCCAATCCTCGTCGGACGTCTCGGACTCCAGCTTTTCAACCTCGTGCAAGCCCGTGATCGGGACTTCACTGATCTTGGCATCCTCGAGCTTGGCGGCGGCCCGCAGGAATCGTGGATTGATCCCTTCTGCATCGGCCGCAGGTTCCTTGCGAACCTCGACGGCCTCCCTGGAATCTCCCCCTCGTTTCTCCACCTCCAGCTTGTGCGCAGCCCTGACGAACCTGGGATTCACGCCTTCGAGGCGATCCGCGTGCTTGACGAGTTCCTCTGTAGATTCCCGCTCCGCCTGCCTGGTCCGAGACACCAGATTTGCAACCGCATCTTCCATGGTGGAAGCCTCTTCCATCTGAAGCATGCTCGCATCGATCTCCTGGGTCACCTCACGACGCTGCTGGACCTCCTCCATGGCTTCTATGGCATCAATATCGATCTCCTGGGTCACCTCCCTGGACGGTGCGATCCTGTCGGGGGGCGCCGAAGACCTCTTCCCGACAGAAGTGGACTCGTCGTCATCGACATTGACCGGCATGTTGAGCCGATCGACCTTCGGCGGCGCCGCCCGCCGCGCGGGAGAGGGTGGCGGCACCGATTCTCTCGGGGACGGCCTCTTCGGCACAATTGGCTCGCTCTTCGGAACCAGATCGTCGAGGGGCGGAAAATCATCAGGCAGGAATGCCGGCGCATGGTGAGGTTGGCGATCCGGCAGGCTGCCCACCTTCCTCGACATCGGCGGCGGTGGCAATGTGGCCTTGCTGCTTGGGAGCGGCGGCGGCGGCGGTGGAATGCTGCTCACTCGCCTCGGGGGCGGCGGCGGCGGAATGCTGCTCACTCGTCTCGGAGGCGGCGCGGCCTTCGATGTCCGAACCTCCTCCAGGCTGTCCATATGGGCGCGAATGACTTCTTCCATCGAGACCTGCACCGTCGCCTCGGGAACACCCTGAATGCCAAACTTCAGACCGGAACCGGTCTTCTTTTTGGGCGGTGTCCTCCTGGGCTTGGAAGCCCTTACCGGCGTGCTGCCGGAAGCGGTATCGTGCTTGTTGAAAGTAGGAGGGGGGAGACCGGCGAGTTCCGAGATGTCGCTCAGCAGCTCCTCGGTATCGAGAAATCTCCCTCTCGGATCGACCAGGAGGGCCCTCATCAGTATCGAGTCGATTTCCTCGGGCAGGTCGGCGTCAGCTTCGCGAAACATCCCCGGACGGCCGTCGAAGGACGCCTGTGTCAGCATCTCACCGACCAGAACACCTATCGAGTATACGTCCGACCGCGTACTGACGTGCTTCCCCTTGACGATCTCCGGAGCAACGTATCTGCCCGCTACATACCCTGCGCCCAGCCGATGACCGACCGCGCCGAGCGGCAAGCTCGTTGCCTGCCCGGCGTCCAGCACCTTGAGGGTCTGTGGCAGGATCCAGACATTGTCCGGCGACAGGGAACCGTGAAACTCGATTCCGCTCTCGACCAGGAAGGCCACGATCTGACGCACTATCGTGTGTATCTCGTTTACGGTGAAGCTCCTGCCCTGAGTGCGACGATTGTCTATGAGGTCCTTCAACGGCACCCCTTCGAGCAACTCGCTCACAACGAAATACCGGCCGGCGTCGTGGTTTACGTCGAGGATCCGTGTCATTACCGGGTGGGTAACATTCATGAGCGGGCGCATCCCGCCGATGAATTCACCACCGATCCCATCGTCGGGGATCAGTCCCTGGTGCATCACCTTGAGCGCTACATGATGTCCAGACTCCAGATCGTTCGCTACAAATACGGCTCCGAGACGCCCCTCCCCCAGGAAATTGCCCAGCTCATATCGACCGGCAAGTGTGACGGATTTCAGCGCTACAGGATTCACCACCGCGTCAACGTGCCAGCCGCACTGGGCGCACGCCTCATTTAACGATTCTAGATGTGTACCGCACTGGATGCAGTCCAACCCTGCGCCTCCGTTTCACGACACGCTTTTTCGCCGCCAGGATTCTAGCACAACAATCGTATTAGACCATATGTGAGTTAAAAGATCTGATGGATTGATATCAGGGGGTTAGCTTCTACCCCTGCCGCCACCTCTCGGAGGCCCGGAACGACCGCGCCCGCCGTCGCGCCCGCCCCGTCCGCCGTCTCGCCCGCCGCCGCCACTGCGACTGGGGGGGGGACGATCAACCCATCCTTCGGGCTTCTCGAGCAGGGCCCTCCGCGACAGGCGTATCTTGCCCGAGGCTCTGTCCATGTCGATGACTTTCACCTTCATGGTGTCACCCTCGGCGCAGATGTCCTCCGTTCGTTCGACGCGCTCATAGGCCATCTCGGAGATGTGTACCAGTCCGTCGATGTTGGGCAGGATGGTGACGAAGGCGCCGAAGTCGACGATCCTGGCGACCGTGCCCTCGTACTCCTCGCCGACCACGGGTTCGCGCACGAGCCCCTCGATGATGGCGATGGCCTTGGCGGAAGCCTCGCCGTCCGGCGACGCGATGAGCACCGTTCCATCGTCCTCCACATTGATGTCCACGCCGGTCTGCTCCACGATCCCGCGAATCATCTTGCCGCCGGGGCCGATGATGATCCGGATCTGGTCGGGGCGCACCTTGAGGGTTGTGATCCTCGGCGCGTACTTGGACAATTCTTCCCGGGGCTCGTTGATGGTGGACAGCATCCGTTCGAGGATGTGCTGCCTGCCTTCCTGGGCCTGATCGAGCGCCTTTACGAGAATGTCTCGTGAAAGCCCCTTGACCTTGATATCCATCTGAATCGCCGTGACGCCCTTGGCCGTGCCGGTCACCTTGAAGTCCATGTCGCCCAGGTGATCCTCGTCGCCCAGGATGTCCGACAGGATAACCGTCCTGTCGCCGTCGGTGATGAGCCCCATGGCGATCCCCGCCACCGGCGCCTTGATGGGCACACCACAATCCATGAGGGACAGGCACCCTCCACAGACGGTGGCCATGGACGACGATCCGTTCGACTCGGTTACCTCCGACACGATCCTGATCGTGTACGGGAAATCCTCGTGAGACGGCAATATCCCCGTCAGCGCCCTCTCCGCGAGCGCGCCGTGGCCAATCTCCCTGCGAGACGTTCCGCGCAGGAACCTGGCCTCTCCCACCGAGAAGGGCGGGAAGTTGTAATGAAGCATGAACTTCTTGAACTGCTCCGTATACAGACCGTCCAGACGTTGCTCGTCGGACGTTGTTCCCAGTGTGGTTGTCACTATGGCCTGGGTCTCGCCGCGGGTGAAAAGCCCGGTGCCGTGAACCCGAGGCAACATACCTACCTCGCACGTGATCGTCCGGATGTCCGTGCTGGTTCTGCCGTCGATCCGCTCGCCGGTACCGAGAACCCGCTCCCTGACGATGGTCTTCTTGAGGTCGCCGAGGGCCTCGCCGATCTCATCACGGCTTTCGGGGAACTCCTCATTGAGCCGCTCCCTGGCCTCATCCTTGATCTCATCGAGTCGCAGGTATCGGTCCAGCTTGACCTTGATACGCGTGGCCTCGTCCACCTTGTCGGAATAATCCTTCGCCACACGGGCATACAGCGCCTCGTTCTTGACGGGCGGAACCACTTCCCACTTGGGCTTGCCCACACTCTCCCGCATGGCCTCCTGAAGGTCGAGAAGCGGGATAATTGATTTGTGTCCGAACTCCAGGGCGTCGATCAGGTCCTTCTCCAGGATCTCGTCACCGCCGCCCTCCACCATCAAGATGGCGTCCCTGGTGGCTGCCATCACGATGTCCATGTCACTTTCCTTCAACTCATCCATCGTGGGATACGGGACGAACTGCCCGTCGATACGACCCACGCGAATGCCGGCCAGCGGCCCGAAGAACGGGATGTCCGAGATGTGGAGCGCCGCCGACGCACCGGTCAGGGCCAGCATGTCGGGCTTGTTTTGTCGGTCCGAACTCAACAGCGTCGCGATGAGCTGAGTCTCGTTCATGAACCCATCGGGGAACATGGGCCTCAGGGGACGATCCATGATCCTGCAGATCAGAACCTCGTCCTCTCTTGGACGCCCCTCGCGTTTGAAGAACCCACCGGGGATCTTGCCGCCCGCGTACTGTCTCTCGGTGAAGTCGCAGGTCAACGGAAAGAAGGACTGCCCCTCGCGCGCTTTCCTGGAGGCCACCGCGGTGACGAGGGCGACCGTCTCACCCTGGGTCATGAGCACTGCCCCGTTCGCCTGCTTGGCGATGCGGCCTGTCTCCATGGTGATCTCTCGGCCACCGATGTTTACACTTTCTTTGATGATCATGGCTTGAAGCCTTTCCGCCGGTTTTTTTCCGGCTTACGCCATGTATCGTGGATTCGCTCTCGCTGTGAGCCCTGGTCTCTGTCTGCGTTCGCTCAATCTTCCCAAAAAGGAACGCGTACACAGAACAAGACTACAACACCGGCGAAATCATGACACATGGATTGAGTTGTTCAAGGGGCCGCGCCTACTTACGGATTCCGAGCTCCCGTATGATGGTGCGATAGCGCTCGACGTCCTTGTCCTTGAGGTAGTCGAGCATGTGCCGCCTCTTGCTTACCAGTTTTAGAAGTCCACGACGTGAATGGTGGTCCTTCTTGTGTGTCTTGAAATGGTCCGTCAGATAGGTGATCCGCTCGGACACCAACGCGATCTGAACCTCCGGTGAACCGGTGTCGCCATCGTGCTGCTTGAACTTGGAGATTATCTCCTGTTTCTTTTCCGTGTGAAGCGCCGACATATCAGTAACCTTTTATCTCCTTTCCGACTCTCCCAAACATAGTTTGACCCAAAATTGGGACGTCGCGACTATAGTTGGTACGCTTATAAACATGAGAAATCCACTTTCGTCGAGTAGAAAATGCCCTATCTGCGGAATATTATTCGTGGTCGTCGCATTTTTGCTCGTCGCTTCATCGTCTCTGGCGGACCCGCCGGCCGGATCCAACGCCCTGGATTCCGTCTCGGTAGGTGTGCCGATGAACGGCAGCCTGCAGCGCGGTGAGGTGCTCCCGAAGAAGGGCGCAGGTTATGTGCTGATAAAATCCGCCCGCGAGCGCAAGGCCCGTTTTGGGGTTCTGGAACTCGTCATGTTGATAAAGGACGCCGCCTACAAGGTGAGCCGAAAACACAAGGGCAGCATACTCCGGGTGGCGGACCTGTCCACGCGCAAGGGTGGAAAGATCGATCATCACGGCTCGCACCAGAACGGCAGGGACGTCGATTTCGCCTTTTTCATGGTGGACAAGCAGGGGGCCCAGGCGGTCTCCGACGTCTTTGTCCCTTTTGACGCCAACGGCTACTCGGTGGATCCGCCCATGGAGTACAGGTTCGATACCAGACGAAACTGGGCCCTCGCGGAAGCTCTCATCAAATCCCGCAGGGCAACGGTTCAATGGATCTTCGTGGCGGATCACCTCAAAAAGCTGTTGATCAAGTACGGGGAGACACACGGCGCAAAGAAGAGCGTACTTCGCATGGCCGAACAGATCATTCACCAGCCGGGCAAGAAGGCGCACTGGGATCACTTTCACGTTCGCATCTATTGCCCCTCGGACGACAGTCCCGAGTGCAGGGACGTGGGACCCAGATGGGCATGGGTAAAGTAGCTACAGTCGCGCTCGCGATCGTCGTCGTGACCGCGGCTGCAATTCACCTCAACACCCTTGCCGGCGGATTCCTGGCCGATGACCGCTACCTGGTGCTCGACAACCCGCTGGTGGAAGGCGACGCCCCGTGGTCCGCGCTGTTTGCGAAACACTGGGGCGGCACGTCGAAAAGCGAGTTCGAACGCCGGATCAACGCCGCGTACTATCGCCCGGCGACGCTCGCGTTCTACAGACTTGAACGATCCTTGTTTGGAACGAGGCCGGCAGCATTCCACGCGGTGAGTCTATTTCTCCACTGCCTGGCCTGCGCCCTTGTCTTCCTCATCGCCCGACGCTGGCTCACCGTAACAGGATCCACAGCGGCGGGGATCCTCTTCGCCGTCCACGCCGTGCACACTGAGGCAGTCAACGCGATTTCCTATCAGACCACCCTGCTGGCCGCGTGCCTCTTCTTTCTGGGCCTCCTGCTGCATACCGCCCCTCCCGAATCATCGCGTCACAGACCTGCGGGCCGTATCCTCGTCGTCATCATCTTCGCCCTCGCCACGCTGACCAAGGAAATTGCCATCACCCTCCCGGCGGTGCTCCTGCTTCATGATCTCACGCTTCGCAGGAAAACACTGCGGATCCTGATCTCGCCATACTACATGAGCCTGGGAGCAGTTGCCGTCGCCTACCTGGTGTTGAGGTTTCTGGTATTGCCCGGCGACGGAATGGACTTCTTCGAGGGTGTCTCGGGGCTCTCCAAGACGCTCACCATGTCAGGCGTGTACGGTCTCTACTTGAAACTCCTGGTCTGGCCGTTTCCTCTGTGCCCCTTCTACGAATGGAGCATTATTCCCCCGGTAACCGGCCCCTCCCTGTTCGCGGTCTTCGGAGTTATTGCCGTTGTCGCCTATCTGGGCGTTGCCATCCGGATAACCGTGAAGACCGTGAAGGAGATCAAAAGTCAAACCACAGAACGCAGCCGGACCGCGCTCGTGTCATTCCTCATGTGGCTTCTTCCGGTCACGCTACTGCCGGTGATGCATCTGGTGCCCTTTCTCATCCCGGCGGGGGAGCGCTTCGTCTACGTTGGATCGATCGCCCTTTGCCTGCTGTTCGGCATGGCCGTCGAGCGCGTTCTCGCCATCCCTTCGCGCACACTTCGAACTATCTTCACCATTGTGGCTGCGCTTTACCTTCTCGCAATGGGGACCATCACCGCAGTGAGAAACACCGACTGGAAGACCGATGAGTCCTTGAGCCGCGCCACCCTCCGGGACCACCCGCAAAGCCTCAACGCCCGCGTCACCCTGACCAGGCTCCTTCTCGACAGGGGCGACTACGAAGAGGCCCTGAAACACGCTCGCATCGCGGCTGCGACTGCCCCCTCCGTGCGGACGATCCAGGATCTGGAACAGGCGGCGCAAGAGGGGTTGATCAGAGGTGTGGCTCCACCTTCGCGGGATCCTTGATCACCAGGATATCGCCCACAACGAGAGCATCCAGCCCGGTGGTGAACAGGCACTTGAGAGCATCCTCCACCGAATTGACGATGGGCTCCGATCGAATATTGAAGGAAGTGTTGAGGACCACCGGGACGCCGGTGATCTTTCCTAGTTCGACGATGAGCCGGTGGTACCGCGGGTTCTGTTCCTCGCTGACCGTCTGGACGCGAGCGGAACCGTCCACGTGGGTGACGGCGCAAAGAGCGTCCCTTTTGTCCTCCAGGGTCTGATAAGCGCGCAACATGTACGGCGAAGGAACCGAGCTGGAGAAATAGTTCCCGCACTCCTCCTGGATCACCGACGGCGCGTACGGCCGAAATGGCTCGCGGAACTTGACCTTCGAGTTCAGTAAATCCTTCATGTCCGCGCGACCCGGATCCGCGAGGATGGACCTGTTGCCCAGCGCCCGTGGGCCGAACTCGCTCTTTCCCTGGAACCAGCCGATGATGAGACCGTCCGCTACCATGCGCGCGGCGGTGACCTCCGGCTCCGCGAGCTCCCGATACGACGCCCCCGCCTTGTCGAGCGCGTGGATGACCTGCTCCCTCGAATACTCCGGGCCCAGGTACTCGGTGGCCACTGCCCTCGAACGCTCCTTGTGGTGGATACCGTGGTACGCCAGCAGCGCAGCGCCCACTGAGGTGCCCGCATCCCCGGCGGCCGGATAGAAGAAGTGCTCGGAAAACTCCGGCTCCATCATGATCCGTCCGTTCGCCACACAGTTCAGCCCCACGCCGCCGGCAAGGCAGAGGGCTTTCGCGCCGGTCTTCTCGCGGGCGAGCCGGGCCAGGTGAAGCAGGGCTTCCTCGGTGACGGCCTGAAGACCCCAGGCAATATCCATGTGCCGCTGATCCAGCGGAGTTTCCGGCTCCCTGCACGGTCCCAGCAGGTCCACCAGTTTTTGAGCATACCGGGCGGGCCTGTCGTGAAAGAACTCGAAATACGAGAGATCGAGCTCGAACCCCTCTGCGGTGAGTTTGACCATCTTTTTGATAGCCCCGGCCGCCTCGCTGTGTTTCCCGTATGAGGCCAGGCCCATCACCTTTCCCTCTCCACTGTTGGCCCGAAAGCCGAGATACTGGGTGATCGCCGCGTAGAATGCCCCGATGGAGTGGGGGAAATCCACCGACAGGACAGGCGTGATATCCGTCCCGCAACCGTGGAATATCCCGGTAGCCTGGCGCTCGCCGTATCCGTCGACCGTCAGAATCGCCGCTTCCTCGAAGGGCGAGGTGTAGAAAGCAGCGGCCGCGTGACACATGTGATGCGTCATGTAGTGAATGGTCAGGTTCGCGCCGGACGAGAGTCTGATCACCTGGTCCATGCCGGTGACATCCACACCCGGCAACCTCGAAAGGAGATGCGTGGGAACATTGTGAAGAAACTCGAGCTGATGTCTCGGGAAAGCGGCGAACCTGCGAGTGGGCGCCTGCGCGTGAATGCCCGGGTTCCAGAAAAAGGCCACCGAGTCCACGGACTCCAATCCCCCTCCCGCAACGGAGAGACAATAATCGATAGCCCGATCGGGGAAACGGGGATCGTGCTTGATACGGGAGAACCGCTCCTCCTGGCTCGCGGCTACTACCACGCCGTCCTCCACCAGAGCCGCGGCGGAGTCGCAAGAGAAATTGATACCGAGGATCTTCATGCGGTTTTGGCTCCTTTGAAAAGCGCGTTGCGGCTCAAATACCTCACGCAGTATAGCCGCATACAATCCGCGACGCGAGCGTGTTCAAGCACGGTGTTCAAGCACGAGGACGAACTCGTTCATCCGCCATAGCACCCGTCCAAACGAACGTGCGTCGGCGGACAGGCGTCGAACGTCAAAAGACAAACATCGTCCAAAGATGGTATGATCGTCCGAACAGATGGAGGTGGGCGACAATGACTACGAAATTTAAGGGCGCATACATAGATTACCGCTGTCAACTTAAGGCGGCGAAAAACAGAGATCTTTTTCGTCGAGCCCTTGAAGTGTCGCCTTGTCGCGGTGTGCGGGTTTTCAGTGTGCTGAGATCTGGAGCGGCAGGCGGTGGCAGACATTCT
>JAUVDV010000058.1 GCA_030595125.1 Deltaproteobacteria bacterium | reverse complement strand
CGAAGGGGGTCGAAAACTCCCCTGAACCACGGAACGGCGGAATTAATGCGATTTCGATCCGTTCCGTGCCCCGGTCGGAAGGTCGGAGGTATCGGTACGCCCGTTCCGTCGCTCCGGAACCCGTTCCGTGGGTTAGGGGAGTCGGATCGCGCATCGGTTGGTCGGTTCCGTGGGTTCAGGGATCGGTTTGAGGGGTCAATATGTGGTCCGGATCCGCATGGGGAGCCGTTCCGTCATATTCGGCGCGGGTTTGCGGGCTTTGGGGTTTCTCGATTCTTTAGCTGTTGACATCTCAAATTCGACTGTATAGGGTCTCTGCGTACATTGGGGCTGTAATTTCAACCAAAGGCAAGCGCCGATAACGAGGATTGGGAACATGACCAACATTTACCAGGTACCGACGCAGATACTCTCCGACCAGGCGAAGAAGAGCGCGGGGCTGTACAGGCAGGACAGCCCGGAGAACAAGGAGATGCTTTTCGGTATAGGTTTGACCCAGGCGAAGTTCGAGGACGTCGACAAAATAGCCGACGAGATGGTCGAGCTTGAAGGCGGACAGGAAGGCGCCAAGTCCGATGCGGAGGTGGAGCAGATCGAGGCCACCGAAGCGATAGCGGCCATCATCAAGTGGAGGTCGAAGAAGGTAATTCCTCGCGCGCGGATAGCTTTCGCCGACGACAAGAGGCTGCGCCATTATCGGCCGGGCAAGCTACGGTCGAAAAGAGCGGCAACTGTCCTGAGAGAGGGCAGGCTCCTGGTGAACGCTATTCAAAAACTCTGTAGCGAACCACTTGCGATTGCGAGAGGCCTGACGGCCGCCCTCGCCGACGAGGGGGCGGCGTTGGTCGCGAAAGCGGAGGCTGAAGATCAGGAAGCGGTCGACGCTCTTGCTTATCAGATCGATAACACCGAGGCTCTCGACGAACTGGAAGATCGGCTCGATGACAAGCTGGCCGAGATCGAGCGTTGCGCGAAAGCCGTGTTCGAGGAAGGCTCCGCCGCCCGCAAGCGCTATCGCCTCAACGAGATTCGCAACTACATCGCCGTAATGCACGACCGGGGCATAGACGATACCGCAGGCGCCACCGAACCCGACCCGGAGCCCGTGACCGCCGCCTAGCCCTTCCGAAGGCCCCAACCAAATTGTGACAACCTAAAAATCGATTTTATAGCACGACTTGGATCTTGGATAAGGATAAAAGCCACTTGACCGCGTATGCATAGATGGCTACATTTATGCATACGGAGGTATTGCCATGAGAACGACACTGGACTTGCCGGAAGACTTGTTGAACGAAGCGATGAAAGCTACTCATATTCAAACGAAAACCAAGGTAATTATTACCGCTTTGGAGGAGTTGATTCGTAAGAAAAAGATATCCGGGCTGAAGAAATACAAAGGCAAGGTTGAACTGGACGTTGATATGGATCTGTTGCGGGGCCGAGAATGCAGACCTTAGTGGATAGCTCTGTGTGGATTGACTATTTTCGAGGAGGCGGAAATTCCGGCGAACTCGACCATATTATCGATGAGAATGTCGTGGTGATTAATGACCTGATCCTTGCGGAGCTTGTGCCGTTCTTGAAAATGAAGAACCAGCGCAAAATAGTCACCCTGCTCAATGCAGTTGCCAGGCTGCCTCTGAAAATTGATTGGGAGCAGATTGTTGATTACCAATACCGATGCCTGAAGAAGGGGATAAACGGCATTGGGGTTCCAGATCTAATCATTGCGCAAAATGCAGTTCAAAACAGCTGCGAAATATTCTCCCTGGATAGTCATTTCTCACAGATGGAATCAGTTCTCTCTCTTACCCTTACTTCAACGCAGCTTTGATGAAACCGGTGAATAACGGGTGCGGGGCTTTGGGGCGCGATTTGAATTCCGGGTGAAACTGACAACCGACAAAGTACGGGTGACCGCTGACCTCGACCATCTCGACAAGGCTGCCGTCGGGGCTGGTACCCGACAGGGTCATGCCCTTCTCCGCCAGCCGGTCGCGGTAGGCGTTGTTCACCTCGAAGCGATGACGGTGGCGCTCGGAGATTTCCCTTTTTCCGTATACCTGGCGCGCCCGCGTTCCCTCCGCCAGCACGCACGGATACGCGCCCAGTCTCATGGTGGCGCCCTTCTCCGTCACGTCCTTCTGGGTCTCCATCAGATCGACGACAGGATCGGATCCCTTCTCGTCGAACTCCCGTGAACATGCGCCGGCGATCCCGACCACGTTCCTCGCGAACTCCACCACGGCCATCTGCATCCCCAAGCAAATCCCGAAGAACGGAACTCCGTTTTCCCTGGCGTACCGGATCGCCTGGATCTTGCCCTCTGAGCCGCGCTCGCCGAACCCCCCGGGGATCAACAGGCCGTCTATCCCCTGAAAGTACTTTTCGGCGCCGTCCCGCTCCACGTCTTCTGCCTGGATATGCACAAGGTTGACCTTGCAATTGTTGGCAATTCCCCCGTGTACGAGGGCCTCGTTGAGGCTCTTGTAGGCGTCTCTCAGGTGCACGTATTTGCCCACCACGCCTATGGTCACCTCGTCCTTCGGCTCCTTGATCCGCTTGACGACCTGCTCCCATTCATCGAGGTCTGATTCCCGAGACCAGATGTTGAGGCTCTTGCAGACCAGATCATCGAGCCCCTGCTGATGAAGGGCGATGGGCAATTCGTAGATGCAGCCCACGTCGCGAGCCTCGATAACCGCTTCCTGGATCACGTTGCAGAAAAGCCCGATCTTTCCGCGATGATCATCCTCCAGGGGTTGCTCCGTACGACAGATCAGGATGTCCGGCTGGATGCCGATCTCCCGCAGGGCCTTGACCGAGTGCTGTGTGGGCTTGGTCTTCAGCTCTCCGGCGGCGGAAATGTAGGGTACCAGGGTCACGTGAATGCAGATTGCGTTGTCCGGCCCCTGCTCCACCTTGAGCTGCCTGACGGCCTCCATGAACGGCAGGGACTCGATGTCACCCACGGTTCCACCGATCTCCACGATGGTCACGTCGTAGTCCAGGGACCGCTTGAGTACGAAGTTCTTTATCTCGTCGGTGATGTGGGGGATCACCTGGACGGTTCGGCCGAGGTACTCACCGCGACGCTCCTTGCTGATCACCGAATAGTAGACGCGGCCTGTTGTCAGGTTGTTGTTCTGGGACATGCGCGCGGTGGTGAAGCGCTCGTAATGCCCGAGATCGAGATCGGTCTCGGCGCCGTCGTCGGTCACGAAGACCTCGCCGTGCTGAAACGGGCTCATGGTGCCCGGATCCACGTTGATGTACGGATCCAGTTTCATCAGTGTTATCTTGAGCCCTCGGTTCTCCAACAGGGCGCCGAGGGACGCGGCGGCGAGACCCTTTCCGATGGAAGAGACAACACCGCCGGTAACAAAGATCAATTTCTTGGGTTTGGCTTCGACGGACATGGACAAACCACCTCTCTGGTAGTTGTCAGGCGGGTTTCCGTCTTTTAAAGACAACCCGGCAACAACGAAGATTCACTGTTTTTTGTTGGTTTTTTCCCGTGGTAAACACGGGATTGGACTATACTGAACAAACGTCTGAATTGTCAAATGGACCTTTTGTAAAAAGAAGCCGCGATTGTGTCGGACTTTTCTTGTGGTAAGGTCCCCCCATGACAGTTGTTTCCTACGCACTATATTTCATTATCCTGATCGGTGTGCTCGTGTTCATCCACGAGGGCGGTCACTTCGTGATGGCCAAGTTGTTCAAGGTAAAGGTGCACACGTTCTCCCTGGGCTTCGGGCCGAAGCTCCTGGGTTTTCGCAAGGGAGAGACTCTGTACAAGATCTCCGCGGTGCCCATCGGGGGATACGTCAAGATGCTCGGAGAGGACCCCACCGAGGAAATTGGGGACGAAGATCGCGGCCGCGCCTTCACCGATAAGCCACTGTGGCAACGTTTCTTGATCATCGTCGGCGGGCCGGTGATGAACCTGATCTTCCCACTCATTTTGCACTTCGGAGTGGGGCTCACCATGACCGATGTCCTGCCGTCGGATGTGGGCTTCGTCATCCCGGACAGCCCGGCAGCCGCAGCCGGTCTGCGTGCGGGAGATCGGATCGTCTCCATCGAGGGCGACGATGTGAATACCTTCGATGAGATGGTGGCGATCGTTGCGCCCAACCCCGATGTCACGCTTCGATTCAAGATCGATCGGGACGGCGAGATCCTGGAGCGCGATATCGCCCCCGAATCCATCGAGGCCACGGTGGTGCTCTCGGAGAAGGAGACCATAGGCCGGATCGGCGTGGGAAGGAGCTACCTGACTTCCACCGTGGGCGTGACCGATCTCGACGGCCCCGGCGCCAGAGCGGGCCTCGAGACATTCGACATGATCGTCGCCGTGAACAAACAAGAGGTGAAACGCCTCAAGGATCTGGAAAACGCCATCGTCGCTTCCAGGGGAAAGACCGTAACTCTCTCGGTCAGACGCATGAGAGCCGACTTCAGCCCAAAATCCCCACTCCCTTACGACGAGTCGGCGGAACCCCTCAAGATCACCCTCCCGATCCCCGCGCACGTTTCCTCTCTCGATGACGTGGGGCTTACCTGCAGCACCGACTTCGTGGCCTATGTGGATCCCAAGGGCGCCGCTGCCGAGATAGGCCTGAAGAGGGGAGATCGTCTCATCTCATACGGGGGCCTTAGCCTGGGCCTGGGTCAGATATCGTCGGCCGTCTACAAGAAACCCGGCGAGGCCAGGGTGCTGGAGTGGGACCGCAAAGCGCAGCGGATGAAGGCCTCTTTCAAGCCCCGCTTCATTCCCGCCGGGGAGGCCAAGGATCTGGGAATAGCACGGGACGTGTACGACAAGGGGTTCGAGACCTACGCGCAGACCGACCCCATGAAAAAGATCTCCAACCCGTCGCTCATCTCGAGCGCGTGGCGCTACTCGAAAGATGAAACCTGGGCCGGAATTCGCATGATCGGCATCGGTTTCAAGCTCCTGTTTCGCGGCGAGGTATCCATGCGCAGCATCGGCGGTCCCATCATGATCGGCCAACTCGCCGGGATGGCGGGGGAGCAGGGGCCGTCGAGTTTCTTCTGGATGATGGCGCTCATCAGCCTGAACCTGGGCTTCCTCAACCTGCTTCCCATCCCTGTGCTCGACGGGGGCCAGCTGATCTTCATTGCCGTGGAGGGGATCATTCGCAAGCCGGTGAGTCTCCGGATCAAGGAGCGCGTCATGGTCGTGGGGTTGGCGATGATCGTAATGCTGATGCTTTTTGCGACCTGGAACGACATCTCGCGACTGATCGTCGGATAGAGATGGCTTCGGCTCGAGATGTTGCGCGCAAGGTGCTCGACCGCGTGGAGCGGGACGGGGCCTTCGCGGCGGCGGTTCTCGAATCCGAGGCGGCAACCCTGAAAGACCAACGGGATTCCTCGCTCGCAACCGAGCTGGTTCTCGGCGTCCTTCGACGACGCCCGTGGCTCGACCATCTTCTCGATTCGGCCTCGTCGGGGGGAAGCCTCCGCAAGCTCGACGTCACCGTGCGCAACATCCTCCGTATAGGGGCGTACCAGATAGCCTATCTGGATCGAATCCCCGTGAGGGCGGCGGTTTTCGAGGCCGTGTCCTCCGTCAAACGTTCTGCTGCACCGAGGCTCTCCGGGCTGGCGAACGCGCTGCTTCGGAATCTGGCAGCAAGGGAACCCGATGCCCTGCGGCCTCCTGCGGACGACGACGGCGCTTCAGTGGAAGAACTGGCCCTGCGTTACGGGCTTCCCGGATGGTTGCTCGCCCGGTGGATCGACGATCGGGGAACAAAAGAAGCGCTGGCCATCGCCCGCATCTTCAACGACAGATCCGCACGCACCATGAGAGTCAACACATCGCGGATCACAAGAGCCGATCTCCTCAAGAGACTTTCAGACAGTGCGTCGCCGGGCCCCTGCCTGCCGTGGTCAATCAACGTTAGCGACCGGCGCGACGGGAGAACGATCGAAGAAGAGGGGCTCGCCGCGTATCAGGACGAGGGGGCGGGACTGGTCGTTGCGGCCCTCGACCCCAAACCAGAATCAAAGGTTCTCGACGCGTGCGCGGGGAGGGGCGGCAAAACCGGGACCATCGCGATGCTCGCCGGCGACAGGGCCGAAATCACAGCTGCAGATCGCAGCCGGAGCAAGCTCGATCGCGCGGCCTTCGAGTTGAACCGCCAGGGGTTTTCAGCGAACACCGTTGTGGTGGATCTCCAGGCGGGCAAAGGGGCCTTGGAGGGCCCGTTCGACAGGATCCTTCTCGACGTGCCGTGCTCCGGGACCGGAACCCTGGGCAGGCGACCCGAGATCCGCTGGCGACTTTCACCGGATCAAGTGGCCTCTCTCGTGAGTGTTCAGCGCGCCATGCTTGATAGCGTTGCGCCTCTCGTAGCCGAGGGCGGACGGCTCGTATACGCAGTGTGCTCGATTCTCAAAGAAGAGGGAGAAAAACAGATCGAGAGATTTTTGGAGGAGCATCCCGGATTCGAACCCGTCCGCGATCCTCCGTCAACGTGGCCAGACTCGATCCCGTGGCGAGGCGGCCTGCCCTTCGTCGATCCCAGCGTCCACGGAACCGACGGCTACTTCATCGCGTGCCTCGCCAGGCGATTTTCAGGTTGCTAAAAAAGGTCAAGGAGGCTGAAGATATGATTTGTTCATCCAACACGGTCGAGGAGACTACCACGGGTTCCACCGGTCGGAGGTTTCGGGGGAGGAATTTCACTTCCCTGTTGGCGGCGTTCTTCTTCCTGGCCCTGTTCGTGTCGGGAGCTGTCCTCTACATTGCGCCGAAGGGCCGGGTCGCCCACTGGACGGGGTGGCGGCTCCTGGGTCTGAATAAAGATCAGTGGCAGTCGGTGCACGTGAACGCAAGCCTGATTTTTCTGGTCATCATGGTCTTCCATCTGGTCGTCAACTGGCGTCCGTTCTGGACGTACTGCCGATCGCGACTCCAGAAGAGGATCCGGATCTCCAGGGAACTGACCGCCACGCTGGTGCTCGGCGTGTTCGCCATAGTCGCCAGCATCATCGGACTTCCGCCCTTCGGGACGATCATGGAGGCGGAGGAGGAGATCAAGGCTGCCTGGGAGCACGAAGTCAATCGCGCCCCCGTTCCGCATGCCGAGGATCGCTACCTCGAGGACTATGCAAAACCGCGGGACCGGAGCATGGGCAGGCGTGGGGGCTGGGGAACCGGCCGGGGTGCTGATCGAGGTGAGCGCCGTCGAACGGAGCAGATCTGGGGTCAAAGGCGCGGTCTCAGCCGCGCGACTGTCGACGAACTCGCGGCGAGAGCGGGAATCGAAGTGGATCGAGCGATCGAGATCCTCGGCAGTCGGGGTATCACCGCCACAAGGGGTGACAACGTTCGCACTCTGGCCGACAAGTACGGACTGCTGCCCAACGATCTGCTCCGGATGCTTGAGCGCAAGTAACCTCACAGTAGAGGCCAGACTCGATCCCATGGCGAGGCGGCCTGCCCTTCGTCGATCCCAGCGCGCACGGAACCGACGGCTACTTCATCGCGTGCCTCGCGAGGCAATAAGGCATATTTCAATAGAAGCTTTCTGGTATCATCGTCGTGAAGCGGTATCTTGACCTCTGATTTGAGGAGTAGAAAAATGCTTGACGGTAACCAGTTGCTTTCGCGGATCTCCGTGAACCCCAAAATTTTCGGCGGCAAGCCGATCATTCGTGGCCGCAGGCTCGCGGTGGAGCACGTGCTGGACATGCTCGCCGCCGGAGACTCACCTGAAACGATCCTCGCGGGCTACGACTGGCTCGAGATCGAGGACATTCGGGCTTGCCTTGTCTACGCCCGGCGCCTGGTCGGGCACGAACGTGTGGAGCCTCTGCTCGATGATACAGGTTCATGAAGCTGCTCCTGGACAGCTGTATCTGGAGTGGAGCGATCGCCGAAATCTCAGCGGCCGGGCACGATGTTGTGTCAGTGACGAGCTGGGATGAGGACCCCGGGGACGAGAAGATATTGGCTGAGGCCCATCGAGAGAGCCGCATCCTGGTGACACTGGATAAGGACTTCGGCGAGCTGATGATCGTCCATGCTTTACCGCACTCGGGGATCGTGCGCCTCGGTGGTTTCAGCGCGAAACAACAGGGCGCGATCTGCGTGCGCCTGCTCAGGGACTACGGCAAGGAACTGCTGGCAGGTGCGATCGTTACAGCGCAGCCGGGCCGCGTGAGGATCCGCGAGGGATCTTTATAAGTGATTTGAGAATCTGATTTTGAGGGGGATCCGCGATGCGTTCTTTTCTCTTTATTGCCGTGACGACGACCTGTCTGGCAATTTGCGAAACGGCCATGGGCGCAGTTTCAACCTCGGAATGTAGCGGGGATATTCCAGCTCAAACCGCGAACTACATCGACGCTTCTCTTCGAACTTTCGTGTCGGATTTACCGACCGATGAACTGGGAGAATGTGTTTTGGGAGCCCACGGGGAAATGATATCGGGTGGTATCTCTTTGCAGGTGAAATTGGTGTGCGAGGGCAAAAAGACCCTGGAAGAAACCCGGATTGTCACCTCCGCCTCCGCCGCTGCGCAGGCCCGAACCATGGCCCGCAATTTGTTGGAAACGCCCCTTGCCTCTCTGAGTGGAAAACAGCCCACGGTCAAAATAGATAGTCTCGAACTCGTTGTGCTGGAGACCCGTTACAATCGCCGTGTCGCACTGGGACTATCTATGGGTTTCTCTATCTTGCCGATCTCTGTGGGCACGGTGTTATCCATCATCGGGTTAAAAAACAATAGCGGTGGTCTTTTCGCGTTTGGAATAGTCCTCGCGAGTCACAGTTTGGTCTTCGGTCCTTCCACCGGGTATTTCTATTTGGGCCGCCGCGCCCACGGTTGGGGTTGGGCCGCCGGGCGCATGGTGATGGGAGGCGCGACAGCTGGCTTTTTTTTGTATGCACATGGACAATCTTATGTAGTCATAAATGACATTAACCACTGTGAAGCTGACGACCCCTCCTGTGGTCATGACACCACCACCCCGCGCACTTTCGTTGTGTTGGGTTTCATCAGCGCGACCATCACTCTCACACTGACCCTAATTGATGCGGGCCTCGTGGGAAGGGCTGCGGACAAAATGAACCTGCGCCACCAGCAGAAGAAGAAACCTACCATCGCGATAGCGCCCACCCCCATGCGAACACCATCCGGCAAAACCGTCCCCGGCCTGACCATGGCATTGACGTTTTAGTAATTTGCGCTCGTTTGAAAAGTGTCTGACCCCCTTTTCCCCCTTTTAAAAAGTGTCTGACCCCACCTTTAACCCACCTTTATGAGGGCAAATCCTGAAAAAGTGTGCCATAATGGCTCAACTTTGGCACTAACTGTGTCAACGGGGGAGATCATGGAACAAAAAAACGCAGGTGTTCTCGGGCGTCGGTACCGGATGATCCGTTCGCTGGGTACTGGCGCTCAGGGGGATGTGATCCTGGCGTCCGATCGTTTTCACGGGGATCGCGAGGTGGCCGTCAAGGTGTTCCGTCCCCGGGAGCAACGAGAATGGCTAGATCTGTTCAAGCACGAGTTCGAGGTGCTCGCGGGCCTCAAGCACCCGAGGCTGGCGCGGGTGTACGACTTTGGAACCACCGGGGACGGCGGTGTGTTTTTCACACGGGATTTCGTCGATGGCTCTGACCTGTTGGAGGCGACCGGCGACATGGACGCACAGGAGATCATCTCCGTGGCGGTAGAGGTCTGCCGGGCGTTGCGGCCACTCCACGCGAGGGGATTGCTACACGGGGACTTGAAGCCCGGGAATATCATCCTGGGGACCAATGGCGTAGCCCACCTGATTGATTTCTCGTTTGTCAGGGCGGCCGGGAGAAAAGACGACGGTGCGCAGGGGGCCGGAACCGCTCATTACATGGCCCCGGAAACGATCGAGGGCGGCGCCGGGGACGTGCGATCCGATATCTATTCGCTGGGTATAACGTTTTTCGAGATAATCGACGGCGTGCCTCCCTTCGAGGGAACCCTCAAGGAAATCATATCGGGACATCTCGGGGATTCACGGCCCACGCCGAACGCAAAGAGAGTACGGACCCGCAGTGGTGACTCGACCCGGGTGGTGAGCGGTCTGAAGGCGGTGGTGAGCCGGATGATGGAGCGGGATCCCGATCGGCGTTTTCCGGATATCGAGGAAGTGGAAGCTGCTCTCGTCACGCTTTGCCCTAGCGGGATCGAAGCCGACACGGTACCGGCGATTCCCATACAGGCAGCTGCGGTCGGTCGCGATCAGGAGGTGCTCAGGTTGCAGGCGTCGATGGACGGGCGCCTGGCAAACCCGTCAGAGCATCCGGCGCTGCACGTGGTTGAGGGGGAGCTGGGAACGGGAAGGGCCGCGGTGGGAAAGGTCATAACCTGGCGGGCGCAACTGAACGGCGTCGCCGTGTTGGAATCACGCTGCGAAGGAGGCCTTCTCACGCCGGTGGCGGCGCTGATGGAGCAGGCGGTGGACCTGGTATCCGATGACGTGGAGGCTGTTGCCCGGGTGTCGAGACTCCTCGACATCATGGACCGCCCCGACGGAGACGATACGGATCTGGGAGGTCTGTCCGTAGCAGTGGGCTCGTTGCTCGCGCGGGTGTCACGCGATACACCCGCCCTCGTGGTCATTTCCAACGTTGACCGGGCGTCGCCGGAGACCCTGGAGGTACTCAGAGGAATCATCGCTCAGGCCGGGGCAGGAAAGCTGGCATTCATGGTCACCACCGAGGCGGGGTTTTCCTGGAAGGAGCATCTCGGGAGTGGATTCGCGGTGCTGCTTCCGTTGCTTCACCGGGAGCAGGTAAAATCGATCGTCGAGGACTATTTCGGCGTGGCGCAGGACCATGCGGTGGACAAGTTGCTCGCCCATACCGGTGGAAATCCGCTTTTCGTGAGCACCGTCATCGAGGATCTGGCCGCGTCGGGAGGAGGCCTGGAGCGGCTGGAGGATCTCGGCCCTCCCCAGCCACTGGAAGCGTACTGGATGAACAGGATGACCGCCCTGACCCGGAGCGAGAGGGCGATCCTCGAGGCGAGCGCGGTGCTCGGCCGCCCGGGTCGCGACGAAATCCTCGCGCGTATTGCCGGAATGGAAGCGGCCGACCTGTCGATGACGGCGGCGCGCCTCGATATGGCCGGTCTGATGGGACGCGGCGATGACGGATGGTTCGTGGCGACGGCGCCTCTTGCTCTCAAGGTGCTCGGAGGAATTCCTGCGGGACAACTCTTAGAGCTTCACCGTCGCGCGATGGAGGAGGAAACAGACGAGGTGCGCGGGTTGATGCACGCGGCCGCCTGCGGAGAGAGCGATGCCCTGCGCGGGCGAGGTCTCGAGGTGGCTCGACGGCTGGAGAAAATGGGAGCACTCGCGGCGGCGACGGATCTGCTCGAGGCGATCAGACCTGTTCTGGACGACAGCGATGAGTCCCTCTTTGTACAACTGGCCCTCGGAAGGATCCTTTCCGCCCGTGGGAACTACCGTGCAGCGTTGGAGCTGTTGGAACGACCGGCAAATGCTTCGAGCACTGAGTTGAGACGTGACGCGCTCACGCTCCTGGGTCGCATTCATTTTTTCCGCAGCGAGCTTTTCGAGGCCGGTGAGTGTTTCAAAAAGGCTCTCGATATCGGGGGCGAGCCGCTGGATATGGCAAAGATCCTGGGTGAACTGGCCAACGTCAACCTTCGCTCGGGAGAGGTTTCTTCGGCCGTCGAGACGGCGCGGAAGGGGCTGGGAAAAACACCGCCGGGGCACCGGGTAAGGGCCGACCTGCTGGGCGTCCTGGGCAAGATCGCAACCTTCGCGGGCAAGCACAACGAGGCGCTGTCCCGCTGCACACAGGCTGTCGAGGCGGCAACCGAAAGTGGGGACAGGCGCACCCTCGCCCTGGCCGTGGACAGGCTCGGATGGGCCCGGCAGCAGTCCGGAGATCTCGATGGAGCCATCGAGGATCTCGAACGCGTGGTGTCGCTGAACGCAGAGATCGGAGACATGAGGAGATTGATGCGAGCGCAGCAAATCCTCGGCGATCTCTACTGGTGGACCGAGAGACTGAGCCAGGCGTTGCAACAGTACGAGGAGGCTAGCCGTCTCGCCGGGGTGGTGGCGAACCCGGCCCAGGGCATCGAGGTTCGCATCGGGCTGGGCGCCGCGTTGAACACCGTGGGGCGGTTCGAGCGAGCGGCGCTGGTTCTCGAGGGCGCCCGGGAGGAGGCGGCTGTCCTGGACCTGAGGGAACTGGAGTTGCGCGCCATGGTGTTTCAGGGGGATCTCCTCGCCTGGCAGGGCCGCATTGACGAGGGGATAGAACGATGGATGGAGGCCAGGGATGGCCTGGACGGGATGGGGATGAACGGAGTTTGCTCCGAGATCGAGCTAGAAACTGCCCAGACGAGGCTCTGGCGCAGCGAAGATTCCGACGTGGCGTTGGCCGCGGATCTGATCGAGCGCGCCGCACTAAGAAAGCGGGAAGACAGGGGGAGGCGATTCGAGGGGATGTTCGCCCTTGCCAACGGTACTCTCAAGATGGCGACGGGCAAGTTCGAGGAAGGTGTCGGCGAACTCGATACTCTCATCGCTCGCCTGCAACGGGAGGGCGGACGGGATCTGGCCTGGCAGGCGCACCTGTCGGTGGCCGCCCAGATGCTGAAAAGAGGCTCCAATGCACCGGCCCGCAAGCACCTCATGCAGGCGGAGCGGATCCTCGAAGTGCTGGCCGCAGGACTGCCGTCCGCGCACAGGCTCTCCTTCTGGCAGGACGTCCGGCGAGTGGAGGTGCGACGCCTTCTGGCCACGACGGTACCATCATCCGGCCTGTCGCGAATCGCAGCGGCTTCCATGGGCCATGGAGGTGATGATCTCGATGCCGAGGCGGTGGCACTCTACCGGGTGCTCGAGTTCAACAAGCGCCTTGCCACGGAGACGGACCTCGATCACCTCATGGAGGCTATCCTGGATGCCGCGGTGGAACTGACCGGCGCAGAACGCGGATTCGTGCTGATGCCGACGGAGGGGGTTCTCGAGGTGCGCGCGGCGCGCGAGGTGGGCCAGGGGGACGCCCGGGATCCCCACGAGCAGTTCAGTCGCTCCATCGCCGAATCGGTGTACCTCGATGGTGAGGCGGTGGTCACCGTGGATGCGGAGGGCGATGATCGTTTCAATGAGTTTCTCTCGATCCACGCGCTGAAGATTCGTTCCGTCGCGTGCGTTCCAATCACGTACAGGGGATCGGATTTCGGAGTGCTCTATCTCGAGAACCGCCTGCGACGCGGGCGCTTCGGCGGCAAAGATCTCCGCGTCCTCGGTGCGTTCTCGGACCAGGTCGCCATCGCCATATCCCAGGCGAAGCTACTCGACGAGGCCAGGACGCGCGGCGCGGATCTGGAGGAAACGACTCGCGCTCTGGAGGGGATGGTCGCGCGCCAGGACATGGACCTGAAATCCCGAAGCACGGATCTCAAACTGGTGGAAGAGCGCCTCGAACGAGTGCGCCGGAGAATAGAAGGATCGGGCGATTACCATGGGGTGATCGGCTCAACAAGCGCCATGCGCGCAGTATTCGAGCTGATCGAACGGGTGAAAAATCTCGACGTCCCGGTGATATTCGTGGGCGAGAGCGGAACCGGGAAGGACCTCATGGCCAGGGTTCTTCACGATGTGGGTGACCGACGAGAGGGGCCGTTTGTACCCGTGTCATGCGGGGGCATGCCCGAGAACCTCGTGGAGGCAACTCTTTTCGGACACACCAGGGGCGCCTTCTCCGGAGCTGACAGCGAGCGCCCCGGACTGCTCATCACCGCAAGCGGAGGTACCTTGTATCTCGACGACATCGGCGAGATGCCGGCGAGAATGCAGGTAGACCTTCTCCGGGTTCTGCAGGAGGGTTGTTTCACACCCGTTGGCGGATCCGCATCCTTGAAGACGGACTTCAGATTGATCGCATCTACCCGGGAGAGCCCGGAGATACTGGTGGAACGGGGCCTTCTTCGAGAGGATCTGTTTTATCGTCTTCAGGTTCTCAGCGTGGATATTCCCCCACTTCGCGAGCGAGAAGAGGATATTCCGATCCTGGCCCGGCGCATACTCAGCCGTGAATGCGAACGCATGGATCGGGATCATCACGATCTATCGCCCGAAGCGGTGAACGCAATGATAGGGCGCCCGTGGCCGGGCAACATCAGGGAGCTCGAGCAGGTAATCAGACGGGCCATTGTCGTTTCCGACGGTAGCGGCATATTGACCCCCGAACTTCTATTCGACGACGAGGTTGCTGTTGTGGCGCGGCGAGAGAATCGATCGGAGCCCGTCGGGGTCGACGAGGAAAGGCGTATTGTCGAAATGCTCGAGGAGTGCCAGTGGAACCGTTCCAAAGCGGCGAAGAAATTAGGCATCCCGCGCAGGACGTTCTACAGGAGACTCAAAAAAATGGGCTTGATCGACGGAAGCGAATCCCGATAAATAGTTAATATAATAGGCAATATTCAAATTATTGACAAGCCGCATGGGTCGCTAATGACCCCCCGTGTCACATCCACCACCGTCGCAAGGGACATTTGACCCCCAAAATCGCCAAAAACACCTTTTTAATTAAAGATTAGCTAAAAATTTGACCATGTGCGAACTTGGGGCGACAATCCCAAATGTGCATGGTTGATTATCTTTTTAAAATGAGCTTGAATGATATATAGTTAACTATGACTTAGATGTAATTAACTTGACATTTGTTAGCTATTTAGCAAAATTTATTGTGTTGTAGTTCCCTAAAAATATTGGTTTCGCACAACCGAGCATGGGAATAATGGAAAAGAAAAACGGCAAGCAAAATTCGACGGACAAGGGCGACGAGAAAACTATTTCAAAGAAGCCTTCGTCGCTCGAAGACGATGTCGAGTCGAAAAAAATATCTCCTGAAATATCCCCACCAAAGTCGGTAGGCGACGACGAAAAAATGCCCCCAGTCGTCAAGGCCAACTCGGAACAACCGAAGGTAGCGAGCGGCGCGGGCGCTGTTCGCAACAACCTGCGTCATTACCGCATCGAAAACATGATGAGCAAGGCGGAACTCGCGAGAAAAGCGGGGCTGTCTGTGCTGACCGTGGCGCGAATAGAGAAGGGGTATGGTTGCCGAATGGATACCAAGCGCAAGATCCTCAGGGCGCTCGGTTTGAAACTTGTGGATCGTCGAATGGTTTTCGAGGATGAGTAAATGAGTTTCGAGGGAAAGAACCTGGTCGGCGTCGACATTGGAACCTCCGCGATTAAAGTAATTCAGGTAAAGGAATCCGGAAAAGGTATCCACCTGCTGAAGTACGGAGTGGAACCCCTCCCTCCACAATCCATCGTCGACGGTCACGTGATGAACAGCGGCGCGGTCGTGGATGCGTTGAGAAAAGTGTTTTCAGATCTTCGAATATCTCAGAAGGAGGTCGGACTCTCCATATCCGGCAACTCGGTGATCATCAAGAAGCTGAACCTTCCGCTCATGAAGCAAGATGAGCTGGAGGAGCAGATTCAGTGGGAGGCCGAGCAGCATATTCCTTTCGACATTTCGGAAGTCGAGATAGATTACAATATCCTGTGGGAAAATCAGGATCTGGGTCAGATGGACGTACTTCTCGTGGCGGCGAAAAAAGATGAGATCCAGGATCTTGTCGAAGTCGTCAAGGAAGCCAAACTGAAACCCATTGTTGTAGATATCGACGCGTTCGCCATTCAAAACGTGTATGAGTTAAATTACGGATTCAATGAAAACGAAACCGTGGCGCTCCTCAATGTGGGCGCCGAGATCACGACGGTCAACATCGTGCACGGGGCCGTATCTCAGTTCACCCGCGACATTACAAACGGTGGCTCCTCCATCACCGAGGAGATCCAGAAACAGCTTCAGGTGAGTTTCGATGAAGCTGAATCCTACAAGGCCGGCGGCGGACTGCACTCGCACGAGGTGATTCCACAGGAGGTGGACGGGATAATTTCCGGTGTTGTCGAGGCCATCGCGGGCGAGATCCAGCGTTCACTCGATTTCTACATTGCCACCACCAATCGGGGCGAGGTTGAGCGGATATACATTTCCGGAGGGACCGCCAAGATCCCCGATCTTCGGACGGCGATCGAGCGCCGATCAAGAGCGCCGGTGGAACTCCTCGATCCTTTCAGGCGGGTACTATTCGACGATCGTCAATTCAATCCGGAAGAGTTGAAGCTTCAGGCGCCTCAGGCGTCCATCTGCCTCGGGCTGGCTCTCCGAAAGCAAAAGGAGAAGATCTGAATGCTCAGGATCAACCTTTTGCCGGTCAAACAGGAACGACGCAGAGAGACGGGGCGCAACCAGCTTCTTTTGGGGATCCTTATCATTGCGGTGGAGTTGGTCGCGTTCACGGTCATCTACCTGAACACCTCCGCCGAACTGGACGCGCAAAAGAACGCCAACAACGCAATCACTGTGCAGGTGGATCGGATCAAGAAGCAGGTCAAGGATCACAAGCGCATACTTTCGGAAATAGAGGACTACGAAAAACGTCAGGCCTCCATCGACGATCTTCAGGCAGCCCGCTCCGGCCCTGTCTTCGTTATGCTCGAATTGTCTGCCATCCTGAGCAAGGGCGGGAAACCGAACTTCAATCACGACAAATACCAGCAGAAGATCCAGGCGAACCCGGCGCTGGCTCTCGACGAGGGCTGGGATTATCGAATGCTCTGGCTGGAGACGTTCAAGGAAAAAGATCGGGTCGTCAGGTTGACGGGTCAGGGCCTCACCCATGAGGACGTGGCGGAGTTTCTGAGGAGACTGAACCTCTCCGATTTCTTCGTGTCGAGCGATCTCGTCTCCACCAACCTGGCTCAACCGCGGATCCCCAGTGATAGTTTCGAATCCCAGGATGCTGACGCTGTAGTTCATTTCGTAATTGACGGCAAGGTACGTTACAAATAGCGAGGAAGCGCAATGAGCGTTGTAGAGAAACTGACCAAGATGCCCGTGGCAAAGAAGGTGTTCTTCCTCGCCTTCTTCGCGGTGCTGCTTGGTGCCGGTTTCTGGTTCAATTTCTACAGTCCAATATCGGAGGATCTCGATCGCCTCGAGAAAAAGCACAATTCCCTGGTCAAGAATCTCGCGCAGGCGGAGAAAACAAAAAAGACCTACGAGGCGGATCGCCAAAAACACGCCGAGTTGTCAAAGTCTTCCTCCAAACAACTCCAGATGCTTCCGCCCGATTCGGAGATGGCGTCGTTTCTCAACAATCTCAATGCCCAGGCCGAGCTCGTTGGCCTGGAGATCCTGTCGGTCAAGCCCCTCGATGAAGAGCCGGCGAGGTACTACGCAAGAATCCCGGTCCAGCTCAAGCTTCGCGGCAGTTTTCATCAGATATCCAAATTTTTCTATCTGGTGGGCAACCTGAAAAGGATCATCAACATCGAGGACATCAACCTGGGCGGCGGAGAGATGGATGATTCCGGAATCGTGCTGACGGCCGAGGTGCTCGCCACGACTTTCCGTTCGGTGCAGCCCAGGGACGGCAAGAAGGAGAAGAAGTAGGAATGTTCCTCACTTCAAAGAGACAAGCCAGCATGGTGCTCGCGGTTGTCTTCGTGGCCGCAACCGTGTTTTCGTCCGGCTGTGGAGACGACGAGGAGACTTACCGAAAACCGGGCAGAGGGCGCGCCCGCCCCGGGATGTCTTCCATTGAAGCAAAGAAAAAAATCGCGGAAAAAGGCGCCGGACTGGTTGAAGCCCCCACCGCCAAGGGAAAACTCGGCGCCATGGTTCTCCCAAAGCTCTCGGAAACGGATTTCATCGAGGGCGCCAAGCATCGCGATCCGTTCAGGGCACATATCGAAGTCGTGGTCAATCAGGAAGAGATCCGGAAGACTGTCCAGCGCGAGATCAAGCTCAAGGAATACGATGTGGCCGAACTCAAGCTCATCGCGATCATCACAAACATCGGTGATCCGCGGGCCATGGTCGTGACTCCCGCAAAAGAGGGGATCGTGCTTCGCCGGGGCGATTATGTCGGCAAGGCGGATTTCGTGGATCCCGGCGCCGGCGGAGACAAAATTCAAGTCAACTGGCGGGTTGCCCGCATCCACGGTACCGGCAAGGAAGAGGAGCGGGGAATTTATCTGGTCCGCGACGATCCCCTGACCAAAACCCCCGAAGATATCACTCGTTTCATGCCCCTGCATTCCAACTAATCTAAAAAAAAACGCCAAAAATTTGTACTCGGTAGAGGTGTGCGTGTAGGATAAGGGTGTACAATAATCCACACCGCCTCACATGTGAGGTGGCGTGGGTGTTGGCAATGGCAAGGAGAGGACAATGAAACGGTCCATTCAACGACTTAATAAATTGGCAAGGGCGTCGATTGTTGCGCTCGCGGTAGTGCTGTTCGCCGGAATCGTCACCGCGGACAAGGCAGGTGACTCAAACCAGGTTCGCAAGATCCAGGTCAGTCAGTCAGCCGGGAAGACCATCATCACAGTGGTCGGAACCAAGCGACCGACATACACCGCGTTCAAGTTGTCCTCCCCCAAAAGGCTGGTGGTTGATCTGGCCAACAGTAACATTAAAGGGGTGCCATCCGTGCTGGACAAATCCACCGCGTTGGTTGAGGGCGTGGCTGTGTCCCAGTTCTCCACCGGTGGAGTTCCGGTGGCCAGGGTGATGATAAATTTCAAAAAGGAGGCCGCCTACCGCGTCAAGGTGAAGGGGAAGACCCTTGTCATCTCGATGTCGGGCGCTCCCTTGCAAGCCGTGGAGGAGAACTCGAAGACGACCTCCGACGAGATCGAGATGGCTGCGGCCAAAGCGCAGACGGTGAACGCTCAGGAAAAACTGATCGAGGCGATCAGGGAGATCGAACGAATGAAGGCCCTGAGCGCTGAAAACAATTCACAGGCACAGAAGGCCAGGCATGAGGCGCAGGCCGCAAAGGCAGCTCTGGAGCAGGCCCGCCTGGAGCAGGACAAGCGCGACGAATTGAAGAAGACCAAGTTTGAAAAGGCTACCAGGCAGGCTTCAAAAAAGATCGCCAGACTGGAAAACGAGATCGAGCGTGCGCGAAAAGTCGCGAAGGTTGAGCAGGTCGAGCGTGAGCGCCTGGAGAAGAAACTGCGATTAGTGAATGAGGAGATTGAGGTCGTCCGAACTCAGACGGAAACTGTCGTGGCATCGAGAGATGACACCAGGAACAGGGCCGATAGTCTCAAGGAAGACATGGAAGTTCTAGCCCTGGCAGCGTCGGCAGCCAAGAAGGAGGCACGGAAGGCGCTTTACGCACAGAAGGACGCTTCATCTGCCTACAAGAAGGCGGCAGAAGGAGAAAAGGCCGAATTGCTCAAGGTGCTCAAGCGCCGGGAAAAGGAAACGGTCGAGGCCAAACGACGCCTCTCTTCGACCGAGCAGGCCAGGGATCTTTCGGACAAGAAAGTCGCGAAGGCCGAAAAAGCGCTGCGCGTGGCGAACGCGACGGTCAAGCAATTAGAAGAGAAGCAGCGCCAAATGGAGACCAGGGCGCGCAGGAACCTGGCAAGAGCCGAAAAAATGCGCGAGCAGGCCAATGCCGCGAAGCGAAAAGCGATGTCTCGGGCGGCCAGGGCCGAATTGGCAAAAAAAGATGAACGAGAAGAAGTAGCCCGGCTCAAGAAGAAGATCGATCTGAAGGGATCTCGGGCGGATGCCAAGGCATCCGAGAAGGTCGCCGCTGCTATCGAGAGAATGGCAAAGGCGCAAAAGGCGCGTAGCGAATCCGAGAAGAAATTCAGGGATCTCGAGGGCCGAATCGCAAAGGCCAACGACGTGGTCTCGACGTTGGAGGACAAGCTGGCTTTCTCCGAGCGCGAAATCCGCGTGGCCAAGTCACGGGCCCGGCGAGTGAGCAGGATGGCTGCGGTGGCGAAAGCTGATCTCGAGAACACAAGGAGCAAGCTTGAAGATAGTAACAAGCGTGTTGCCCTGTCCAAAACGGAACTGAAGATTGCAAAGAAGGAAATTGCCGATCGCGACAATCGTGTTGCCCTGTCGAAGGCGGAGCTGGCAAACGCTCGCAAGAAGATCACCGATCGCGACAATAGCGTTGCCCGCGCCAAGGATGATCTGAAAAGCGCAAAGCACAAGCTGAAGGGCAGCGACGAGCGCGTCACCCAGGCGAAAGCGGAGCTGGAGATCGCCAAAAAGGCGATTACCGAACACGAAAAGCGCGTTACCAGTGCGAAGAAGGATCTCTGGAGCGTCAAGCGCAAGTTAAAGAACAGCGATTCACGTAATGCCCTGTCCAGGTCGGAGTTGGAGATCGCGAATAAAGAGGTTGCCGATCGCGACAGGCGCGTTACCCGTGCGAAGGACGATCTCAAAAGCGCACGACGCAAGCTGAAGGCCCGTGACGAGCGCGTCGCTCAGGCAAAAGCGGAACTGGAGATCGCGAAAAAGGAGATTGCCGATCGCGACGAACTCGTTACCCGGTCGAAAGCCGAACTGGAAATCGCGAAGAAGGAGATTGCCGATCGTGACAGGCGCGTTGCCCGTGCGAAGGACAATCTCAAAAACACAAAGCGCAAGCTGAAGGGCAGCGATGAGCGCATTCTTGCCGCGAACACCGAGCTTTCGAAAGCCAACAGCACAATAGCGGACCAGAAGAAGGAGATAAGCACGTTGCGCGAGACCCGCATGAGAGCAGAAAATGCGAGGGTCAAGGCTGCGGGCAACAAGAGTATGACGCAGGAGGATCTCAGGTTGCTGCGTCTGGCGCAGATGCGCGGTTGGGACAAGACGGCCGCCTCGCAGGACAGCAAGAAATCTGCAACCGTCGCCTCCGCAGTAACGGATATCCGTTTCGTGAACGAGGGTTCGGTACAGAAGATCCTGATTTCCACAAACAGCGACATAAAAATCGAGCAATCCAAAAACGGGAAGAAGAAAGCCGCGCTGGTGCTCAACGGCACCGATCTTGGTCCATTGCTGGAGCGCACTCTCGATGTGACCGACTTCGGAGGCGCCATCGATCGCATCAGCTCATATAAGGTCGGCGATGACGTAAAATTCGAAGTAGCGCTGGGCAAGACGGCGAAGAACATTGTCCGACAAGACGGCAATACCATCGAGTGGATCTTTACCGCCAACTCCAGGAAGCCCGAGGTCAAGGACAAGAAGATCACCCCGCTGGGAGCCAACTCCAAAACCATCGATCGCGAGGACGCGAGCGCATACGATTATCCCATGGACCGCACGGCGGCATACGCGGTCAAGCTCAAGAAGAAGAAATTCAAAAAGAAGAAATTCACAGGTCGCAAAATTGACCTCGATTTCAAGGATGCGGATATACACAACATTCTGAGACTCCTTTCAGATGTGGGTCATGTGAACATCGTCACCGCTGACGACGTGAGCGGATCGGTCACCATCAGGATGCGAAACGTGCCGTGGGATCAGGCGCTGGACGTCATCCTGATGGCCAAGAAGCTTGGCATGGTGCGCGATGGCAACCTGATTCGAGTGGCGCCCCTGGCAACTCTCGAAAAGGAGCGGGAAATGGAGATCGCAAGGCGCAAGCAGAGCAAGGCCCTGGAGCCACTCGAGACGCGCCTCATCCCGGTATCCTACGCCCAGGCAGGAGAGCTGCAGCCCCGGGCGGACGATCTGCTCTCCGATCGCGGGAAGCTCTCTGTGGATAGCCGAACGAATGTAATCATCGCTCGGGATACCGTGTCCAACCTGGATCAGATAGAGGCACTTATCCGCAACCTGGATACCCAGACCCCGCAGGTCCTGATAGAGGGCCGCATAGTAGAGGCTTCCAGCACATACGCCCGCGAGATCGGTATTCAGTGGGGCGGCGACTTCTCGGCCAGCGCGGCCACCGCCAACCCCACAGGTCTCGCGTTCCCCAGCACCGTCGGCGTGGCCGGTGGCGCAACCGACAACCAGACGCCGGTGGGCGGTCTCAGCCCGGTGGCGGGCGGACGACCCAATCCCAACTTCGCGGTCAACCTGCCCGCAGCGGCGGGCACCGGGTCCGGTGGTGCACTCGGTATCACCCTGGGCTCCATCGCCAACAACGCAAACCTCAACCTGAGGCTTTCGGCGATGGAAGAAGAGGGTACCCTGAGAATCCTGAGTTCGCCGAAGATCCTGACCCTGGACAACCGCCAGGCTCACATCGAGCAGGGCACACTCATCCCGTACAGCCGAATATCCGCGCAGGGTATCCAGACTGCTTTCAAGGAAGCCAAGCTGAACCTCACCGTCACGCCCCACGTGACCGCCGACGGATCGGTGCTCCTGAAGATCAAGATGACCAGGGACGAACCCGATTTCAACAACAAGGGCGCTCGCGGTGATCCCACGATCCTCAAGCGTGAAGCGGATACGGAGCTGCTCGTGGCGGACGGCCATACAGCGGTTATCGGCGGAATCTATACGCGGAACCACGGTACGAGCTACAAGAAGGTTCCGTTCTTTGGAGACATCCCGATTCTCGGGTGGCTGTTCAAGAGCCGCTCCGATTCGGACAGGCGTTCTGAGATGCTGATCTTCATTACGCCTCGTATCGTGAACCGAGCCGAGAGTATCGGCACCTGATCAAACGAGGTGAGGACGTGACCATGAGATGCTATAATAGAAAAATGACAGCCTCCGAAAGGGAGGCGGGGAGGTGCGGTATGCGTGCCACAATTACGGTGATGGCGCTGAGCATTACCCTGGCAATCCTCGGTTGTGTCGAAAACGATGTGACCTTCTTTGTCGAGCATGTGAAGGTTCAACCCGAAGCGCCCCAGTGCTCCACGAGTGCCGGAGATGATTTCTCGTCCTCGGGATTGATCGATCTGGCGGTGGCCAGCAGTTTTTCCAACTTCTATTACGTGACCAACGCCGCCATGCTCCGCGAGGACTACGACAATATCCGCGCCGAGACTGACGGCATTATGGTCGAGGGCATGGAGGTGTACGTCGAGTCCACGACGGGTGGGCTCGTCGGCGGCACCGAGTATTTCGATTTCGCGCACTACATTCCTCCGGAATCGTCGGAGATATTGGCCGCGATCTCCATCCCCCAGTCGGTTATGGATGACCTTGCCGGCGAAGCAGGCTGCCAGCGAATAGACGCGTACAACGACCCCGACGAGATAGCCGCTCTGGCGCTACAGAACCCGCGCATGTGGCCACCGTCATGGGAGTCCGACACGGGGACGGTCTATTCCGTGGTTCGTTTTCTTGGCCATACCCAGGGAGGCAGAGATGTGGAGACCGAGGAGTTCTCGTTCATGGTCAAGACCTGCTGCAACTGCCTGATTGACTGGTCACCCTGTGTGGACCTGTGCGGGACTTTCTGTGAAAGCGGCGAAGAAGTCGACGTCTGCTCCATAGGGGTTGCGAACAGCGCCGGAACGGTGATCGACTGCAGACAACTGGGTTACGCACGAACTTCCGTATGGCAATCCGTCGATTCCTCCGGCAACACGATCACCATGACCTGCGACGATTGCGCCGAACCCAGTAGCTAACCAAACTCAAAACAGATACTATTCGCTCCGTCATGTCATCAAGGGCCAGAGATATCCTTCTGCTGGTAGTGGCGGTGGCCCTCGTCGCCGCTGCCCTCTTGCCCACCGGCGAGGAAGAGAATCTCAAAGACGAAGATTCCACACAAACTGAAGCTCGCGGCGAGCCCGATTTGAGTTCTGCGGAACCGTTGACCATCAACAAACAGATACGACCCGGCGCTGCGAAGCCGGCGAAGGGGGTTGAACATCTCTTCTGGCCGCTGGTCGAAGGGAGCGAGTGGATCTACAAGGTGGAGGGTCCGGACGATCTGAACCTGGCAAAAACCTGGTCAATGAAAATCACCCGCGTTCCCGCCGATGAAAAACCAGGCGAGATCGAGATGGGGTTCGGCGAAGAGATGTTGGCGTACGGAGTGTGGAAAGAGGGAGAGTCCATTTCTCTGGAGGGCCTGCCGTTCGTGGAACCGCTGCAGTTTCGCGGCAACCGGCCCACTGCGGTTGACGGCTCCTTTCTGCCGTTTTCTTCGGCCATGATCGAAGGCGCGGTATGGAAGCACATTTACAAGCGGGATGTGGTCCACGAGTCTCCCGACAAACACGGCGTGACACACATGCAGAAGGCCGTCGGGGAGCAGGTCGATCGCGCGATGGTGGGCGAGATGGAGGTTGTCATCGTAGCCGCCGGACGCTTCGATGCGCTGCGCATCGACTGGCTCGGGCGCCTGGAGTTGCGGGCCGGCGCAAGAACTGTGCTGGCCGGCCTGACGACGGAGCCGTTCCGCTTCGAAACCACGTGGATGGCAAAGGGAATCGGCATCGTACGACGACGTGTCGAATATCCGACCCCAAATAAAAATAAGGTGATCACGTTCGATCTGATCAGATATGATCGGCCTTCTGACTAAGAGCCTATCCCGGTAGGCCGGACCGAGCATGGCATTCGAGGCACGAGCTGTGCAAGGCATGACGACAAGCCTTGCTGGTGGCAAGGCGCGGAGGAGAAACGCAGCAATGCGAAGTGGATCGGTTGCCAGGCGATGGGAGTGCCTACTGAGATAGGCTCTAAAAGAGGAGTGGAAATGGAGCGAGACATCACGAAGATCCTGATGGATATCGGCGCGGTGGCGTTGAGGGTTGAGCCGCCGTTCACGTGGGCATCGGGCAGGTTTTCACCGATTTACTGCGACAACCGCCTGATCATGTCGGCGCCCTCGGGCCGAAAGCAGGTGGCGGCGGCCTTCGTCGAGATGATCGAGGCCAACGGCTGGCGACCCGAGGTAATAGCCGGAACCGCCACGGCGGGAATTCCCCACGCGGCGTGGGTGTCCGATCTCATGGACCTTCCGATGATCTACGTGCGATCAGCCACCAAGGGACACGGCAAGGGAAATCGAATCGAGGGGAAACTCGACAGCGGCAAGAGGGTCGTGCTGATCGAGGATCTCATCTCCACCGGCGGAAGCTCCCTCGATGCGGCGCAAGCGGTCATCGACGCGGGAGGCGCGCTGCTGGGCGTGGCGGCGATCTTCACCTACGGGCTCCCGGTGGCGGCCAGCAGATTTGAAGAGGCCAAAATTCGGTTATCCTCCCTCACCAACTTCAACGCGCTCATGGACGAGGCGCGTGCCGCAGGCTCACTTTCAGCATCACAAAAGGCCATTATCGCCGAATGGCAGCGCGATCCGAGCGCATGGTCTTCAGAAAGGGGCGGCGCTAGCTGACGGGCAAGATAATGATCACGGCGCCTTCGTGGATGATCCGGATCCGCCTGATGGGAGTGTCGAGCCGGAGAATATAGCGTATTCCCGTGGACGTGACCCGGCGTCGGACCGCGCGGATCCTCGAATCTTTTCCCACCATGCCCTTTGCGTCTGCCTCGGGCTCTGGAACACCGTCCAGGTTTACAACCACTCCCGGAGGATCGGCCAGTGGATAGGCTGATACTTTGTAAGCGGTTTCGTCGCAGAACACGTACAGGGGATCGTGGAAGTTCATCGGTCTTTTTGCCGTTGTATCCGGGATGGTCGGCTCGACACGTTCTACAGGAGCGACGGTATCTACTGCCTCATTGATCGATCCGATCTTCGCCACGTCTTCATCCACTGCGGGGTTTCGAGAAACACCGCCGCTTGCGCCGAACGCCACAGCGCCCAAGACAAGGAAAGCCACCACCGGAACAATAACCAGAACCGGCCGCTTGATGAGACCCTCTCCAGGATCCCTCAGGCGCACGGTTCGAGGATCGAGGTCGTTGACCACCTTCCCTACCCTCCCCGTCCAGGTTCTCGAGTTTGACGATTCCATGCCTACACTATACTACATTGTAGGGAAAAAGTCTACCCCGTGGAGGTGTTGAGTTTTTCTACTGAGGCGAAAAAGGGGGTTTTACGGTAGCATTGGGTTTGTTATTTTTGCGGTGGAGGTTTCGATGAAAAAGAAAATTGCGGTCATCACGGTTGTAGCCATTGCCATGTATTTGGGCGGGTGCGCGGACGACTATAAATCCAGCGGCGACGCCGGCCCGGATGGTGGTGATGGGCTGATCTCGCTGATGACGGGCGAGCATGCGCTCACCGAGGACGCCGTCCTCGCTATCTCCATGGCGCCCGACTGGCTGAGGCCGGACATGCGAGCAAACCTTACGACCCTCGAGGACGATATACAGAACTCGTTGTCTGCCCTGATGTTGGATCTGGAGGATCCACAGATGCTCGACGAGGTGGCCTTCTGCATCGGGCATATTTCACCGACTCAGCTCGCTTCCGAGGGATTCTACACGGAACTGATCACGGACAACGTGGAATCGCTCTTCTTGATAGATGAGGAGATCGTCTATGCGGATATCGTCGATTACGGCGATCCGCTGTCCGACGATGATTACTACTCAACGGTCGAGTACGCCATTCAAATAGACGGTGTGGACGACGTTATCGAAATGGATAGAGAGTACTACTACTGGTACATAGTTTTTCCGGTGATCGAGGACGAAATGAGTACTTACATCAACCCGGCCAGCGGCATGGTGGCCGATCCCCCGGACGGCCGTTTCTGGCGCGACTACCTTTTTTGGGAGGCGGACGACACCTACACGCCGCTGGTGGACTACCTGGCCGGCCAGGAATACGTCTGGAAGGGCAAGAGCTACGACAAGGACGACAACGGCGCCATCGGAAACATCATTCAGTGGGTGGTGGACTCCCTTGATTTCACTTCCGATTCGGAGCGGCCGGTCCAGCCGGTGCGGATTTACGCCAAGCATTATGGAAGGTGCGGCGAGCACTCGGACCTCTCCTCCGCAGCGGCCCGAAGCGCGCTCATCCCCTCCATCAACCTGGCGGCATGGGCCAACGACCACGTATGGAACGAGTTCTGGGATCAGCGATGGGTGCAGTGGGAGCCGGTCAATACATACGTGGAGCACTACTACTATTACGCCGACGCGGACGGAAACTACCACCGCAGCGGCTTGGGGATAGACAACGATTGTGACCTGGACGTGGACGAGGGGTGCGATCTGGCTGACCCGACCACCGACTCGGACACGGACGGATATACCGTGGCCCAGGGAGACTGCAACGATCACGATGACACGATAAACCCGGGCGAGACGGAAATAGCTGGAGACTTCAAGGACAACGACTGCGACGGGGTCGCGGACGACGGAACCGACACGACCGACAACGATGGTGACGGTCATACGATCGCCGAAGGCGACTGCAACGACGCCGCTGGTTCAATTTATCCGGGCGCGGACGAGATGACTCCGTCGACCAACCGGAACTTCGCGGTTTCTGCCTGGCGCGGAGACGGCAAGGTGTGGACAGTGACCGACAGGTACGCCGGCGAGTTTACCCTCGATGTCAATGTCACCGACGCGAACGACGATCCCGTGGACGGCGCCACGGTGATGATCGCGGGATATTCCACCACCTATCCGGACAATCCGGGTATCTCGATAGTTACGTGGGGGATCACCGATCTCGACGGTCGCGCATCGTTCCTTCTGGGAGAAGCGAACAAGTACTACTTCAGGGTGGAGTCGGCCATCGAGAACATTCCGGCCGCCGACAATACCGTGGATGATCTGCTCGAGGATCCGATCAAGGGCGAAACCCGCACCTTTGACGTGAAGCTGACATCGGCAATCCCGGCGGTAACGGTCAACGAGCTCGGTTTCTCGGAATCCGGCGAGTGGGGTATCGAACTCACCTGGGATATGACCGGCTTTTTCGGAGGCAATAACTACTTCATCAAGACCCTGATGAGGGATCCGGCGGACGGCCTGCTGAACATGTACTTTGTGGACGAGGCCAACAAGGCCGCGTTCGAAAGCGGCGAGGCGTTCGACGCCATCGGCGTATGGGAGCTTGTTTACGAGCCCGGCGGCGCAACGGTGGCGGTCGATCCGGCATTGGGGCCGTATTACCTGATCGCAACGCCGGCCAGCCTTTCGGGAATAGTCGATCTGGATATTACCGGCAGCGTGCTGCAAAACGGTTCGGAGGTAGCTGCAGAGCAGTTCACCGTACCGGTGGTGCACAATGACTTCGCGGCGGTAAGGTTCGAGATTATTCCCTAGTACCTCCCACAAAGACCGACAAACCGACCTCCCAGTACGGCACGATAAAATCGTCTTGTCTGTTGCGATAACTATAGAAGCCCGCGCCGGAGTAGATCCTGAGTAGCTCCAGCACGCGAACCTGGAGACCGAGAAAGCTGGAGTGCCAGAAGGTCAGAGGCACGTCGGTCGCAACTGTGCCCTGGAGCCGCAGGCGGTAGAAGACGTCCACCGCCCGGTAGCGCAACCCCAGCCCTGCCCCGCCGTAGATCCCGCCTGCCGGGCGCTCGGTCCAGCGCCGGTCGTCCTCGGCGCAGGCCGTAAGGGATTGGTCGTCCGCGGCCGGCTCCTCGCATATCTCGCCGCCGGCGCCCGCGCCGCCACCGAACTCGAGGTCGATCAGCGCCTCGAGGGCCACGTTGCTCAGCTGGACCGCCTTCGGGGTGAACCGGAGGCCCAGGTGACCCATCGCGAAATCCACCGACGTGGAGTCGAAGCCGAGCTCGAGCCCCAGCCGATCGGTAACGGCGACCGAACCCGTGCCGGCGCCACCAACCGGCTGATTCACGCCGTAGATCGCGCCACCCAACTCGGCGGTGCCACGGGACACCGGGTGCGGGGCCCCGTGCTGGGAGATCCGCACCGGCGGGGCGTAGACCGCGTTGCAACCCGCCAGACAGATGAACGTGACTGTCATTAATGTGAAAAGAGACCACAAAGATCTGCTCGCAGGATGGTTCATAAGGCACTCCGTCAAATAAGCAAATATGGAGTGATTATAACACCTCAGAGTCCCCCGCGCATGAATTGCGCGGGCTGCGGGCCTGGGGGTCATTGGCGCGTTCTAGAAGAGAATTCCCAATATCGATACGGATCCCGTGCGGCTGTCCATGTTGCAATCGCAGCCGTCGCTTTTGGTGTCGTCGGGATCGTCCTGGTCGTCATCGGCGTCACTGTCGGAATCTGAATCCACGTCCGTGTCCGCGTCCGGGCCGGCGTCTTCACCGCCCGCTTCGAAGCTCACATCGAGGACATAGGCGCCGGAGTAAACCGTGGTATCGGTTCCGACGAAAGAGTCGGCAACTATGTAGTACGTGCCTGCCTCTTCGATACTATGTTCCAGATCGATGTGCGCCCGCGCGAGGCAATCGTCGGCATCGAGTGACGCGAGAAGGTGCAGGTCAATATCCGCGCCGGGTGCGTCGAGGACATGGGCCGTGAGAGTCCCGCTTTCCGTGAGTTCAATCTCGTATATGTACTCCGGGCCGCTCTCGTCCATATCGGGCGCCGCAGAGTAGAAATCAAAGTCGTCACCGGTTGCCTCGTTGGTGTTGCGCCAGTCTCGAAACGGCAGATTTTCAATAAGGATCGGATCGTCCACGGTGCCCTCGTAAGTGCCGACGGTCGCGGTCTCGACGTAATCCGAAGGCGCTCGTCGAGGGGTGTAGCCCGTAAAATGGCTCCAGCCGACAACCGCCTGGCAGACGCCCATGCAAAGATATCCGGATTCGGTGATTACCGCTTCACCGCTTTCGTCCTTGCCCACCCACATGATTACGTGACTGCCGGCGGCGTTGTACACGTCGCCCGGGTGCATGTTCGTAGAGTCGATGGCGTCGCTGATGTCCGGAATTGTGGATGTGCTGTAATGCCAGGGCAGCTCCCACAATCGGCTCACGTATCCGGAGCAATCGACCCCGGTGGTGCAATCCGGAAAATTCCCTGAGGCCGCGGATCCGGCGGCGTAATCGTTTGCCAGATGATCGTCGAACTCGTCGAGTGTGACGTCGCCACCCCAGCAGTAAGGCAGGCCCACGTGGTCACCCAGCTCGCAAACGGTACAAGACCATTCGCCCGGTGGGGCGCAATCCGCTATGAGATTTTCGGGCTCCATCACCCACTGGTGTTGTTCGTAGTCGGTGGCGTTGGAGAGCATCTGCCCGCGTTCCACGGCTGCGGAAGTGGAGGCAATAACGATGACCACCAGGACAACCGTCAGGCGAAAGGAGTTTCTGTCAGGCATCATTGTTTCACCTCCCAGCGGTGAAACACTACCCGGTCATCAAGCGGCAGCATCCGGTAGAGGGATCCGTCGGGGGCTACCATGAATTCCCGCGCGACAGGAAGCGACGGGATGCCGTCGATCCGCAGTTCGCCGGTCTCGAGACCTTCGGATGAGACTACAATTATAACGCGATCGACCTCCACGGAACCCGGCTTCGAAAAGAACTCCACGAGCACAAACGCCCTGGATCGATTGTCCGTACCTACGATGCGAAGAGATGCCAGAGATCTGTCAAAAACGAGACGCACCCGGTGCTCCGATCCTTCGCCGAAATCCACGGCGCCGCTTTGCGCGCCCAGCTTCACGGTCCTGGGAAAATCCGCGCCGCGATCGCGCGGTGTGAACATGGGGTGCAAATCATCTATGGCGCCATCGTCGTGGGCCACGGTGATGTCGGAATCGTCGGGCTCGAGACACACGAACCTCCCGTGGACCGGGTCGGCAACGAGAACCGAGCCGGCCGTATCCACCCAGAAGGCCCCGGGCCCGAGCGCCTGGTGCTCCGGTCCCGCAGGTGAAAACCCGATGGAGTCGTCGCCGTACTCGACCTCGAAGCGGCTCGTTTCCACCAGCTCGCCTTTCACACCGGCGGACGCCGCGTTCACAACGGTCTCCTTTGGGGAGATCGGTGTTCCGCAGGACACCACGTGCGAGTACAGGGACATTCCCAGCGCAATTGCGATCAGTGCTTTTCGAGCCACGGCGTGCTCCTTTTCTTTTCAGGACATGGTGGTGTCAGTATACCGCACTCGAACCGGTCGAGCGCGAGCTTATTTCCCCAGACAGAAGCTGGAAAAGATCGCTTCGATGACTTCGTCCGTTGCGTTGCGACCCCACAGGGATGCCAGGGATTCGCGGGCCCAGCGCAGGTCCGTCGCGGCGAGTTCGGGATCAGCGCCCCGCTCCAGAATTCCGATCGCCCTTTTCACATGTTTTTCGCAAGTGGACACGGCCGCGTGCTGACGCGCGGTGGTCAGCAACACGTCGTTTTCGCCCTGTCCGGATCCGAGCATCTTCTCGACGACATCGCGCAGATCGGAGATGCCGTCACCGTTGAGGGCGCTGAGCGCCACCCTTTCCAGTTGCGCAAGGGCGGCCGGCACTTCGTCTTTCCATGTGGGCAAATCGTTCTTGTTGAGGACGACGATAGCACCTGCATCGGACACTCCACGAAGAGCTACAAGCTCCTCAATAGCGCCTTCCCGGGAAGATCCCGGGGCGGCTCCGTCGATGACGATCAGCAAAAGATCCGCGCCGGCCGCAGCATCGGCGGTCATTTCCATGCCGCGCTTTTCCAGACGCCCGGCGGGAGATCTGAGCCCGGCCGTGTCGAGGAATCTCAACTGCACGCCGCCGATCTCCGCAGCGGCCTCCACCACATCGCGGGTCGTTCCCGGCTCCGGATCCACGAGGGCTCTGTTTTCGCCCGCGAGTTGATTCAGCAGGCTCGACTTGCCGGCGTTCGCGGGTCCGACAATGGCGACGGCAGCGCCGAGGGTCAGTTTGGAGCCGAACTCGAAGGATTTCGTAGCCCTCTCTAGCTCATCGCCCATGGGAACCAGCCTGGCCGATAGCTTCTCCATCTCAATTGCGGGCAGATCCTCGTCGGGAAAATCAAGACCCGCCTCGATCAGGGCAGCGACACCGGTCAGGTCGTCCAGGATCCTCCCCAGAAGGGATCCGAGACCTCCGGCGAGCTGCCTGAGGGCGGCACGGGCGGCACGGTCCGAGCGCGCTCCGATGAGAGTCATCACGGCCTCCGCCTGGGTGAGGTCGATCTTGCCGTTGGAAAATGCGCGAAAAGTGAACTCCCCGGGGTTGGCCGCTCTGGCGCCGACCTCGATGGCGGCGGAAAGGAGAGTCTTCATGACCAGCACGCCTCCGTGACCGTGGATCTCGGCCACGTCCTCGCCGGTTGCGGTGCCTGGCCCGGGTGAAAAGAAGCAGAGCACCTCGTCCAGCACCGTCCCCGAAACAGGATCCCTCGCCAGGCCGTGCAACATCTTACGGTGTTCGGACAGACAACTAGTGCCCGGAACGACCCCTTCGAGCACTTCCCCCGCCCCGGGACCCGAAATGCGCACTATACCGAGGGCGGCCGGTCCTCTCGCCGTCGCCACGGCGGCGATTGTGTCACCCACGGCTCACCTCACTTGACCGGTCGGATTTCTCCGGGCGTAGAAGTGATCGTGAAACTCTTTGCAGTGGGGTCGGGCACATTATGCGAAAGTATGATTCGCGTGAGCTATTGGCAACTGAGAATATTGACGAAAACGCCAGCGGTAAAAGTATTCTGCAAACTTGTTCCCCATGCGCCCCCTCCTCCGCCGGAGAATTCCTTTTCATGTAGGTAGTTGGTTATGTCCCACCACTGCTCGCCGTCGAAGTAGTAGTCCTTGCACCCGAACGCGAAGATGCTGTCGTCCCCGTAGCCCCATACCGCGCCGAAGCCGCAGTTCGGCGCCTCATCGGTCAGCTCGTCGTACCAGTACTCGAAGACCGTCGGCGTCCAGTTCGCGCCGTTCTTGTGGATGATCACCGGGTACCCGGGGCTGCCGGAAGTCGTGCCGACGAAATAAAGATTGTCGGGATCGGTTCCCCATACGTCATCGATGGCTCCCAAACTCGATACAGGCAGAGTGAATTCGCTCCATATCTCACCATTGTAGTGATACATTCTTTCAAGATTCCCGTCGCCCGCGTCCTTACTGAAGGCATACACGTCACTGCCGGAGGTACCCCATATTTTCTCAAACGAATCGATGCCGGTATGCATCTCTGTCCAGGCTTGTCCGTCGTAATGAAGCACGGCGTTTCCATCGGGGCCTTCGGCTATCGCAAACACATCGTTCGGTGACGCGCCCCAAACCGAGAGCATCCGCTCGTATCCGTCCGGGTGCGCCATGTCGGACCAGGTCTGGCCGTCGTAGTGGCGGATCATGGTTTCTACCTGGCCACCGCCCGTGAAACCAACAATAAAGACATTCGATTCACTTGAACACCAGATGCCTTTCATCGCAGCTTCCTCACCTTCGACCTCCACTTGCGACCATGTGCTTCCGTCGAACTTATTCAATATCCCCGAAGAGAGTGCAAAAACACTACTCTCAGACAAGCCACAAAATCGTTTGGCAAATATTTCCGTTTTTCCAACCGTGCACTGCGGGCCGCCGTAAGCAGTGTCGTCATCACCGCCGTTCCCACCACCATTGCAGGCGCAAAAACAAAGCCCGATCGGCAGTATCAGGACCGACACGAGCATTCTTGTGTACCTAAAGATCATCTTTTACCCCGCTACATTATCCTCCCATGTAAAAAAATCATTATACCACCATTTTACGCGTGCCGTGCGATCCTCACGCAGAATGCGACCGTTCCATATTGCAACAAAGGCATCTTCGCAAACGACCCGTCGACCGCCGCCAAGTTCAACCTCGACATCCTCAAGAGAAAAGGCACGCGCCGCCCGACCGTAACCGCATAGATCGTTCATCCGCCAAAGCCCGAAGGGGTAGAGTAGGCTCGGGACGTTCCCGTCCCGAGCCCCTCGCCAGATCCGTACTTGGAGATTTCCACCATACGGCTCCTCCGCTGACATGACTCACTGGGCTGGCCCCCAGAACACCTTTTGGGACTGGGGGACCGGGAGAG
>JAUVDV010000085.1 GCA_030595125.1 Deltaproteobacteria bacterium | reverse complement strand
GGCGTGGAGATCAGGCCCATGATCGCCGGGAACATCCAGAACCAGCCGTTCTATAAAAAACACACTGACAAAACCTACGATCTACCCGGTACGCAGAAGGTGGACCAGTGTGGATTCTATTGCGGGAACTATCCGGAGCTCACCGAGGCCGATTTCGAGGTTCTTGCCAGCTGCCTCGAAAAGTACTGAGAAATCAGATCAGAAGCGGCGACCGATGGCGATCTCTCGCGCGAGTCCGCGTATGAATCGGAACCCCGTCGGGAGGGAGGTTGCGGTGCTTTCTCCGCCGATACGATCGTTTTCGCTGGTGGGGATCTCGGTTATCGAGAGGCCGAGCTTCATGGCGCGCATGGACATCTGGTATTCGATGAGGAATCCCTGTGCGTCAACGTTCAACCTGGAAAACGCGTCGCGGGTGATTGCCCGGTATCCGTTGATGGTGTCCCGGATGTAGGACTTCCTGTCAAAAAAGACACCGCGTCCGTTGAACGCGAGGTTGGCAAGGAGCGTGAACCCCTGGTTGGCCCAGGCGCGAAACGGAAACGTCAGGTCGTCTTCCTCGTTCCTGGCGCCTTTCCCAAAACGGCGGGCGATGGCCATGTCCGAGCCGGCTTCAACAGCCGCGAAGAGCCCGGGAATGTCGGCCGGGTCCTCGTTGCCGTCGGGGGAAAAGAAACACAAGACGTCTCCGTCGGTTTCCTCGAACGCAATGCGGAAGGCCTCGCCGCGCCCCTTTTTTTTCTGCCCCACGACGCGAAGCTTCTTCTTCTCGAGGAACTCCAGCGTGCCGTCGGTCGATCCGCCGTCTACGAAGAGCACCTCGTCCGCAGCGTCGAATGGGATCTGATCGTGGAGCGCGGTGATCCCCTCGATCTCGTTCAGGGTCAATAAAATGAGTGATTTTTTCAATCCCGGCTCCTCTCCTTTAAACGATCCCGGCGTCGCCCCCGAAGATAAGGTTGACGAAAGCGCACCAATTTACAAAAAAGGAGATGCAACACGCAAGGCAAAAAGGGGCGTCTTGAAGCGGGTCATCGAATACATCAAGTCCAATCCGGGAATGATGCTGGCTATCCTGGCCTGCGCGATCACCCTGTTTACCACCCGGGGAATGCTGGTGGAGGAGGACCTCGAACAGTCGGGAGATCTCAACTATCACCTCGCTTGCGAAACAGAAGTTGCCACTGCCATCAAAGAGGGCAGAAGCCCGTTTGGGCCTATTTCACTTAACTTCGGCACGCCCATACTGAAGTTCTACCAGCCGCTGCTGTACCTGGTGACCGGATATGTTCATTTTATTACCCGCGTGGATGTTTTACTGCTTCACAACCTGCTGATTGTTTTCTTATTCGCGCTGACGCCTTTTTGTCTGCGCTGGTGCTATGTGGGGTTGGGTTTGAGAGAGGTGACCTCGGGAGCGGCGGCGTTGATGACGCTCATGTCCGTCGGCGGGTTTGCCAATTCTTATAAAGCTTATTTTAGTCTGGGCATTATCAGTCAGTTGCTGGGCGCTGTGTTCTTCCCCTTGTTCATTGGTGCTTTTGCCAGGATGTTGAGGGATGGGAGAGGATCGGTGAGAGCAACGGTCCTGTTTGCGCTGGCGTTCGTTGCCCATGTGATGATGGCCGTATACGCGGTCTTCGCCGGCGGGCTGCTATTTGTGACCAACCGATGGGATATCAGGAGAGTCTGGAAGCTGCTGATAATCTTTGGCGTTCTTGCGGGATTGCTGGTTGCTTTCTGGTTTGTGCCTTTTGTTACTCTCCGTGACAGATTCCGGCCGGTGCCGGATGTGGTCGCCCTCCCTTCCAACGCCCATTTCAATGCGGGCCTGACAGCCAGGCAAGCCACGAGGCTTCTGTTCACGGGGCGGCTTCTGGACGATGCCCGCCACAAGGCCACCGATCCGGAGAGAACCGAGGACGACATACTGATCGACAAGATCAACATGCTGGGTACATCGGAACTCCGCCCTCCTGTTGTAACGATACTCGCCCTGATGGGTTTATTGCTGTGTTTCTTTCGTTACAAATCAGAGGGGTATCGCTTCTTGATAGCGGGGTTCGTCTTTTCCTTCTTGCTGATAATGGGTCCGGATGACGTACCCTGGATCAGATACCTGCCGTTCGCAAAACGAATACAGTTTTTCAGATGTACCTATCTTCTGGAGTTTTTTGCGTTCGGGCTGGCCGCCGCCGGGTTGGAGATTGCGTTCTCATTTCTTGCCCGTGCCGCGCGTCGCCTTCCCCTTGTCGGCAAGCGCACTGTCGGAGTGACTGCGGGCCTGTTGATCGTTGCGGCGCTGGCGTATCACCTGTTTTTGGTTCACGGAATAGCGACTCAGCACGTCAATCCCAGGCCAAAGAAGCGCTTTGATAAAGCTGCGCGGGTGGCAAGACCGGCTCTGGACCATTTTCCCGCACGAATGATTCTCAATCACGGACACTTTCGTTCGGATAAGCGGCGGATGACTTACCTGACCTACAAGGGGAATCGAACGGTCTGCGGTCACTGGCGAGTCATGGGCGCCACGATTGCGAACGATCTGTGCAGGCCCCTGTTCCACCCCGGGGCGAACCTGTTGGCCACGAGAAGAACGGGGATCGGGTTGTTCATGGTCAATCGCAAATTGGCTGAAAAGTTGAACGATGTGAGTGACGGTAATGAGAAACCGCTGGAGCAGATCAATCGTGGCGGGGGACATTACCTGTATCGGGACATGGACATGGAGTACCTCTGGGCGGCTCCTTCTGCGGCGCTCGTGCTAGCTGATAACGTACAGTGGTTCCATGTAACGCGTGCGTGGATAGCCAAACTGGGCAGACGGAGACAGCCGGAGTCGGTCACTCCTGTGAGATTGAGCGAGCAGGACAAGATTACAGGCGAATTGTTGAGGGCTTTTGACGCGGTCTGGATTCTGGATATGAGTCAGATTGACGATGCGGAAATAGAGCAGATTGCTGCGTTCGAGAAGTCCGGTGGTCACGTCCTGAGCGTGGAAGATGTTCCCGGAGTAGAGGAGACAATAGTCCTGCCGGGGGGCGAGCATCTGGTCAAAGCACTCGCGAAAGATCATGTCGATGAGCCGGTCGGATTCGAGAAGATCACGGCCGGGATCGGTGGCCCGTTCGAGTACAGGGTAGAGAGTACTCGTTCGAGGGTGGTGATATTGCCGGAGTTCGTCGTTCCGGGCTGGGACGTCATGATAGACGGTTCGATCCGGCCGACGCTTGCCGCGGGTCCGGATTTCGTGGCCACCGTTGTGCCCAAAGGCACTCACACCATTGTTTTTGAGTGGAATACTCCTGGCCTGGAGCTGATCAGCCTGGCGGTTTCGGGGGTTGCGTGGCTAGGGGTGGTTGTCTTCGGGGTGTTGGGCGTTTTCAGGAGGAGAAAACGGAAATGACCATAGCGTGGCCAAAGATCATCGACGTTTCGTGGCGCTACGGTATCACTGCTGCGCTGCTTTTCTATGTGGTGTATCGAGTTACCACGTGTCTGCTCATGGCCGATGCTCCCACCTTGCAGGTTCCACCTCCCGGCTACGAAGTAAACGAGACGAGAGTGCTCCTCTCCTGGGTGCCGGGGGAGGGAAAGAGGTCGTTCAATGTACAGGTGTTCGAGGGCGAAGACCTGACGAAGAAGCCGATCTTCTCCCAGGTCACAAAGGGTACGCAGATCAAGGTACCCGACCTCAAGGAAGGGCGGCAGTACTGCTGGCGGGTGTTGGACGAGGAAAACGCCGCCATCTCCTGTTTCAGGACCGCGAAGCACCTCGTGCCGTATTGAGAATGAGAACGAAGAAAACCTGGCTGCCAACTACTCCCACATGGTGAGAACCGGCCAGACGAGCAAACCTAGTGACAGGAGAAAAAACACAAGCTGCATGGGCAGGTTCCACCTGGCCCATTTCTGAAACGGAATCCTGGCCATGGCAAGAGTGCCTACGGTCACGCCGGAAGTGGGAATGATCATATTGGTGAATCCGTCACCTAACTGATACGCCAGCACCGCCGTCTGGCGGGTGATTCCCGAGAGATCCGCCAGCGGAGCCATCAGCGGCATCGTCAGGGCGGCCTTGGTGGAACCGGATGGGATGAAGAAGTTCAGCCCCATCTGGATAACGTACATGGCGTCCGCAGCCAGTATGGGCGGCAAGCTGGAGGTTGCGGAAGACATTCCGTACAGGATCGTATCCATGATGTTGCCTTCGTCCAGGATAACCAGGATTCCACCGGCAAAACCGACCACCAGGGCGGCGCCGGCCATATCTTTTACGCCTGTGATGAAGGACTTTGCGAGCGCGTTGGGACCCATGCCGGACACCACGCCGGTCAGCACCCCCATGGCGAAGAAGAGACCACCGAGCTCAACGATGTACCAGTCGAGCGCGATAACCCCGAGGATCATGACGCCGATGGTGATCGCCAGTAGTCCCAGGCTCAGGCCATGACGCCAGTTGAACACCGAGTGCGCCGCCTGTTGTTCCAGGATCTCAGCGCGCCGCTTCCGGTCGAGTTCATACATCGGGCTCTTCTTCGGATCCTTCTTGATTCGCGTTGCGTAGATCATCACCCAGACGATCGCCAGGGTGGTAACGATGCCCCACACCACCAGGCGGTACCCCAGACCGGACACCGGCGGTATGCCGGCCAATCCCTGGGCAATCTGCAGCGTGAATGGGTTCAGAAAGGCCCCCGCAAAGCCGACCCCTGCAGCGAGAAACGTGAGGCATACTCCCACTATGGAGTCGTATCCGAGGGCAATCGCCATCGGGACAAAGATCAGCGCAAAGGGCATGGCCTCCTCGCACATTCCAAAAGCCGCCCCGAAAAATGAAAAGAAGACCATCACGATGGGAATTATGAGGAGTTCCCTTCCGCGCAGCGCCTTCACCAGCTTGTGGGTGCCTGCGGATATCGCTCCGGTCTCGTTGAGTATGTAAAATGAGCCGCCCACCAAAAAGATAAACACAATAATATCTGCGAGCTTCAAGAAACCTTTTAGTGGCGCGGTGAAAACGTGAAGGTGTTGCGGGTTCGATTTTTCAAGGCGAAAAGATCCCTCGACAACCACCTCCCGCTCGTGATCGTCGACCATCTCCTTTCTCCGTTCGAATGCACCGCCGGGAAGGATCCAGGTGAGCGCCGCCGCAACGACGATCAGCGTGAACACGATCACGAAAACATCCGGCATCTTCTTGAACAACACATCCTCCACTCGACCGGTATTTTGAAAAAAATATCATTCGAAGGTAGACAAGTAAATGAGTGAAGGAACGAGATAGGTTCTAAACAAAGAGGGGAATCTGCTTGGCATCTCGCCTGAGAACAGCGCTCTTAAGTTTCTGGAAGTGGGCTCACTGGGCGCTCCCGGCGGTGGCCGGCGTGGTGATCGCGGCCACTCATCACGATCTGCTCGGCCCGGTAGTCAATAACGGCGGTGACAACGTGTACCACCTGCTCAGCGAATACGCTCTGGCCCATGCGCTCAATGCAGGCGATAACTTGTTCGGTCCCCTGGCCGTTGATGTGGGTCTCCCCGTCTTGCGCTTCTACCAGGCGCTGTTTTACCTGAAGGCCGTGGCGATTCACTCTCTCACCGGCCTGGACATGAGGTTTGTCCATAACCTGATGGTGACGATCTGCTTTTCCCTGTCGCCTCTCTCGTATTGCTACTTCCTTCGAGCGCTCGGATTGCGAAGGTTCGCGGCGGGTACCGGCGCCCTCGTCGCCGCCATATCGGTCGGATCTTTCGGGAACTCGTTCGAGGCGTATCACGGAATAGGTATCGCGACCCAGTCCATGGGGGCGTTCTTCTTTCCACTGTTTCTCGGCAGTTTTATTTGCATGCTGCGTGGCAACAATCGCTGGTCGTCAACCTCTCTGCTCTTCGCGGCAGCTTTTCTCTCCCACGCCATGATGGCGATCTACGCGGTGTGCGCGGGAGTCCTGTACTATCTCGTCGCGCCCGTGCGGATCCGGGCGAGCGCGGTCAGGCTCACGCTGTTTGTAATTTTTGGCGCGTTGCTGGTCGCCTTCTGGGTGTTTCCATTCATCGAGCACACCATGGAAATGCGGGCCGTTCCTGACTCGGTCGTCCGGGGCCAGGCCAAGCGGTGGTGGTTCACCAGTGTCTCCAGGGACGAGATGGTTGCGCTCGCGGCGAGCGGCAGGCTGCTCGACGATCCTCGCGTGGCTCACGGCGCGCAGACAGATCCCCTGGACAAGTTGATGGACAAGGTCAGCATAGGAGGTACCAGGAGAACGCGACCGCCCATCGTTACCGCGCTCATGGCCCTGGGTATGATCGTGGCGATCATGGGGATTCGTCGAACATCCAACAGGTTTCTTTTAAGCGGGCTCGCTTTCTCCCTGGTGCTCTTTGCCGGCCCTGACGACTATCCGTGGCTACGCCATTTGCCTTTCATGAAGATCATACAGACGTTCAGGTGTACTTACCTCATAGAGCTTTTTGCCTTCGGGCTGTGCGGTGTGGGCCTGGAGGCCGTGGCCAGGCACGGCTGGAGGGTGGTGGCCGGCAGGGGATCCCGCGCCCGCGTAATCCTCGGGGCTATTTTCATTACCGGATCAGTTGCGGGTGTGGCGGCATGTTGCGCGGAGATAGTTGTTCTTTCACAGAGGCACATCCGCGTGCATCCGCAGGCGGCTCTTGACTCCATGACCGATGCACACAGTTCCCTCGACGAAAACGGGTATCCTTTTCAGGTTCTCTGTCGACAGAGATGGGGATCGTACAAGTCGTGGCTGATTGCGATGGGCTACAGATCTCCGTGTTCTCACTGGGGCGGCGTCGGACCGACCACCTCGTTCCAGTTCTGTGTGGCTACGAGCAAGTCGCCGGAGAAAATCGACATGCTGGCTCTCTCCGGGGTCCGTTTCGTTTCCGGGAAGGCGGGCAACGTCAAGAAGTACCTGGAGGCGCGCGATGCCGACGGTGTCCCCATTTACCAGCGACTACCGAACGGGAAGGACCGGAAAAAAAAGAGCAACGCCGGGCACTTCCTTCTGGACTCCGGAAGGGATAGTTTTCTTCGTCCGCTGCGGGGCGAGCCGCTGCCTGTGGTTTGTTCCGACGCCCAGTGGACATGGATAGTCAAGGGTTGGGTCTCGCGTTTCCATCAGAACTTGAGGGATAAAAACTGCCTCGTTCCCATGCGTGTCGCGGCGGGTTCTCTCGAGGAGAGCGGCCTGACGAGTCGGTCATCGAAGGTGCTCTACGTGGATGGGCGCAAGCTTTCGAATGATAGGAAGGCGCTGGCGGATTTCTCGGCGGGAGGGGGGCTTGTCGTGTCGACTTTCGACATTGAGGGAGTGGGCACTGTTCGTCCCGGGTCGTCATCGTTGTTCTGGTCCGCCCTGACAGGCAAGGCCCATGGAAAGATCAAGGCCCGCGATCGAACCTATCGCGAGGACGACGATCCGGGAATCGAGGTGGCAAATATTGAAATGAAGCCCAGCCCCCGTCACTCGGCTCAGCGTTACACATTCGAGATCGACGCCCTCGAAGATGTGGTGGCGATTCTTCCCACCAAGGCGGTTCCCGGGTGGAATGCTCACCTGGACGGCGTGGCGCTCCCGGTGTTTCCCGCGGGACCTGACATGGTAGGGGTTATTGTTCCACAAGGGGCGCACGATCTGTCCTTCGAGTGGAGGATGCCCGGCCGACATGTGGCTCTCCTGTTCTCCAGTATCGCCGCTGCCGTGATCGCGCTGTTCGTCTGGTTGCTGTCGGTCGCGGGTGTGTTCGCGCGGTTCAGAAGGAGGACGGCATGACCCGAGTCGGCCTGATACCGTGGATCGTCGCGTGGCTGCGCGTTTATCTGATTCCCATCTGTCTTTTTTGTGTGGTCCTGGTGTCGGTCATCGAGACGGTGACTTCGAGTGTGGATCCCATGCCCCAGCATCCGCCGCACGGGATGACCCTGGTGAGAGATCACGTTCAGTTGCAGTGGAGCAAGGGAAAAGGCGCCGGTGAGTTAAGACTCCAGGTCGCAATCGATGACAGCGCTTTTTCAACCATGATCGTGGATAAGGTGGTTGTGAAAAATACGCACAGGCTCAGGAAACTTCAGCCGGGTCAGACGTACTACTGGCGCCTGGTGAAAGGCGAAGAACCCGGTCTTGTATCGGTCTTTTCGATATCTGCGAACGCCTTGCGCTATTGAGATCGGGGTCGTAACCGGACTATTTCTTTTTTTTTGCTCGCTTCTTACGGACGATCACCACCACCACGACGATGATGATCAGCAGCAATGCGCCGCCCCCGGCGAAGAAGGGCCACAGGGGAATACCGGGCTCTATTTGTGGATGAACCTCACCCTTCGGGGGTAGTTTGCCGTCCCAGGAGACGCCGGCCGGGCCCGAGGGAATATCCTTCTTGGTGATCAATATCTCACCGATGTGTACGAACCCTTCGGAATGCTCTTGGACATTATTTATTGGAACGGCGTGAGTTCTTTTGGTGAGATTCTCGAACCTCCAGTAGAGATCGTAGGTGCCCTCGCCGACGGTCTTTGGGCGAACGAGCGTGCGGTCTACCACGATCTGTCCGGACTCCCAGATATAGGGCAGCCAGCCGCCGTCAGCGATGGGGTGTCTCCAGACGAAGGTCTCTTCCCCGCCTCTCTGTACTCCCTTGATCGAGGCTTCCCAATGATCCTTCTTGATGGGGCCGGGAACCTTCAGCGCTATCTCCGCCGTGAAAGCCCTGCGGGGCCAGACCGCTTCCGAGTTGCGGGCGCCGATGATGGTGACGCCGTTGTCGAGTGGGATGGCATCGAAACCCTTTGTCCACTTGGGAGGGGCGTCGAAGACCACGTTTGTTTTTCTGGATCTGAGTTCCTCCGGCAGCTTCCTGGTCTGGCCGGTCTTGTGGATTTTCTCTGGTTTCGACGTCGGCGGTTTGTGAGGTGGGTCGGGGGAAAATGAAAAAACCAGAGTGTCGCCTTCGACTACCGGCGCCACGCCGGTCCCGAACTCGGCAGTGAGATCGATCAAGAGCTTGTGGATCCTCTCCAATGCCGAACCCTTCGCGAAGACGGTCTGGTTGGAGCGCAGATGGAGGGGGTGGATGGTGAGTTTGGTGAAGCCGGTCTTGTTGAACGTGAGGAGATAGCCGGCCCCAAAGCGCAGTCGTTTCTGCCTCACGGTGTCGAAGAAAAACGAGCCCATGTCATAGACGATGGGTCTGCCCTTGTATATCTCGATGCCGTGAATGTGATGCGCCGAGTGTCCCAGGATGGCGTCCACGCCCATATCAATTATCGCCCGGGCGAGTTTTCGGCGTTCCTCGGTGGGCGCTTCAGTCCAGTTGTTTCCCCAGTGGGGGGAGAAAACGACCAGATCGGCATGCTTCCTGGCAACCGCTATCGGTTCCTTCAGGGCATTCTCCATGTCGGAGTATTCCTTTGCATGAAAGTTGCCCGGGGATGTGTCGGTGGCGGCGAACCTGGGGAATCTGTACTCGAGGCCGATAAAGGCGACGATGACATCGCCTGCCTGCACGTAAGTTGGGGTCGATGCCTCTGTCTTGTTCCTGCCTCCGCCCACCGGGGCGATGCCGGTTGCCTCCAGGAGTTCGAGTTGTTCGAGGAACGCGTCGGGGCCGTAGTCCCCCGAGTGATTATTGGCGACCGTTACCACGTCGAATCCGACCTCGGTGATGATGTCGAGTAGCTCGGGACGTCCCCGATACAGGAACGGGCGCCGCTCTCCCTTGTCGCCGAACGTTCCGCGGGTAGACACGACGCACTCGAGGTTCGTCATGGCGATGTCCGCGCCGGATACAAGCTCTTTCAGGTCCAGGAGGCAGCGTTCCGGGCCCTTTTCGTAGTAGCCGTTGTGCACCCACCGCGCCAGGGCCGTATCGCCGCTCGCGAACAACGTGTAGGTGTCCTTTGAAACCGGGTCGCCGCCCTTTTCCTGTGCTTGCGCCCAGGTCAGGGAACACAATATCGCAAGCGTAAAAACCGATATCAAAAAGGCGCTTATCCGACTATTCTTCATATGAGCACTCCGGCTGGTATGAGGAGACGATGCATAATTGGGTACACCGACATTCGATTGTGGTCAATTGTGGAGGATTGGGAAACAGGTCCTCATTGCCAGACCCTGCTTCCACCGCTCAGTAAATACTGGGCACTACAATTTCTGTCCCGGTAGCGGCACCCGAATAATCTATGTTGAGTTCAACGTTCTCTCCGGAAGCGGACAACCAAATTTTCAGGTCACCGGAAATAAAATCGGCGATATCGTCGCCATCAATATCTGGAACCAACCATTTAATAGCCTTTTCCACGTCAATTATTTCATTATCGGTGTTGGTGGAGAGAAAAATGAAGTCATCCCAATCCTCGTGTCCAACAAAACGAAAATACCTTCCTGGGTAGTTTGGCATTCCCGAACCATCAATGGTTGTTCCAATAATCAAATCGTCAATATCGTCTCCGCTGTTGTCACCGAATGAAACAATTCTCCATATCGTTTCAGCGTCAGTGGGATCTGCATATGTGTCGAAATCAGCGACAATCACCGTATCCATCACGTCGGGCAGCAGGTGTTGACCAGGTCCGAAAAAGTCATCGAATACCACCCAGCCACCGGTCTCCACCAGCGGAGACTGGGTTGTGTCAAAAGCGTCCGTCAAGAACGATCCCAATTCCGGGTAGCCATCGAAATCCACATCGCCAATAATGTATGCCATCCCACGATAGTGGCTGTTTCCCAGATCCCAATCACCGGAGATGATTGAATTCTGAGTTGATGAAACGATAACACCCTCTGTCAATACATCTATCTCCGAGGGCAGGTCTTCGCCGCCGAATATCACAGCGGAATGATAAAACCCCGCGTCCGCTATCCCGGAAGAGTAGAATCTGAGTTCCGTTGCGATATCGGCCAGACCGTCACCGTTGTAGTCCGCCATGGATGAATACGAGCCGAAGCTCGTTGGTGTGCTCGCGGTCGTGGGAACGCAGCCTGCCGGACAGGGAATAACAACGTCTGCGGATTCCATGTAAAGAATTTGGTCATTACTTGGGTCACTAAAGAAAACCAATAGCGTTTCGGTAAACGTGTCATTTGAAAAATCGCCCCACCACGAAACGACAAAATCGGACAATCCATCTCCATTCACATCGCTGTAACGGTTGGACAGAGGGTGAATGTAGAAACCGGTTTCCCCATTGTTGCAAAAAACTGTTATCGCGTCGTCGTCATCGACTACATTGCCGGATTTGAAACCGCTGAAAATATAGTAATAAATATTTAAGGAAGAAGCAGTTCCATAGCCGATACTAATGTCCGCAAAACCGTCGCCGTTTGTATCACCAACAAAAGAAGAAGCTCCGAAGTCAACCTCCACGCCCTCCACTTCGAACTCCACGACTTTCTCCGCATCGGCAACCTGTCCCCCCTTTTCGTCCAGTTCGAAGAACGCCCAGCCCTGAACCAGGTACGGATCGAACTCACCCCCGGGCTCAATGAGCTTCCAGTACATGATGTCCGGCACGCCGTCGCGGTCGAGGTCGCCGGGGGCCATTCCGACAAACATCTCCCAGGTGTACGATGACGCGCCCGTCTCGCACTCCGGCGCGGTCACGGATTTCACTCGGAAGAAGTGCACTCCGCAGTCGAGATCGCACTGCACGATGTGTTCGAAACGGTCCGTTCCAAGCGGCTGGTAGTCCGTTGAGCGATAAACAACGTCGGTGAACGCGCGGTCCAGCGCTATCTCCAGGCGATACTGAGTCACGCCAGTCGCCTGCTCCCAGATGATCCGGGGTCGACGGTCCCTGATATGCCTCCCCGACAGTGGGAAGATCAGCCTCGGCTCGTTCAGCGTGTCGTCGCCGCACGCATCGAGCGCGTCGGGCGGCTCGCAGGAAGTCGAAAGTTCCGGACACCACTCCTCACCCGTATCGGTATCGGTATCCGTATCCGTGTCTGAATCGGTATCGGTGTCCGTTGATGCGTCTCCGCCGTCGGGGTCGCCAATGCTACTATGGCTCTTCGAACAAGCAACAGCCCCAAGGCTCATCGAGCAAACGAACAGCAATGCCAACAAGTGTTTCATTTTCCCCAAACCCATGGGTCCCGCATTTCCTGTAACGGTATTATACCAATCTCGAAACAACGCGATGGATATATTATTGAACGCCGGATGATCCCGTATCTCCGTATGCGGTCACATCCATGCATTAACTTGTGAACTGCTTTGATCCGGTACAAAATGCTTTTTCAAATGAGAACATCGATCAAAATGATTGCGGTTGTGTTGGTGAGCCTGGCGGTGGCGTCGGGTGCGCGTGCCGACTGGCCCAATCCTGCTGTTCGTTCCGGCGGATATCTGCCGTCGGTGAGACAGATCGCGGTTGCCCTGAACGCCTCGGGCGCGTATGTGCCCCAGATAAGCAATCTGGCCGCCGACACGTCCGCCGTCCTCGAGGGCGGCCTCACCTGGAACTTCGCCTTCGACAAACGGGTAGGCTTGTTCGGGCATCACACAATCGGCGGAATGTGGTGCGACAATGTTTCCCTCCTCTCCCTGGGTCATGAGGTGGGGGTGCGGTTTCCCCTCGTCGATGTGTTCACGCTGGAAGCGGCCTATCTGACCCACCGGGTCGACAGCGCGTGGACGGACGGCCTGAAGATCAGACCGGGGGGCGTCATGGACAGCGGGGGAGAGCTGGGGTTCTGGCTTCACTTCAGCCCGATGCGGCGTCTCAAGATCGAACCCCATGTGTTCGGCCGCATGTTCGGCGTATACACCGACGTGCAGGGAGTGGCGGGAGTGGGTCTGCGGATGTCCGTGATGCCGTTCGACGGCCACTCGCTGGGCGCGGAGATTCAGGTGCTGCCCACCATCCGGCACGATCCGCGGGACGGCGTGGAAAAGGTCACCTGGAATGTTGTCGGGTCCATCTTCTGGAGATCTCGCATCACCGGCGATTTCGGCCTGCAGATCGGCGGGATGATCTCCACCAATCTGCTCGTGGGACAGGTGCCCATGCTCGAGCTGAGGCGCTCCATGATAAACGAGCCCATGGCCATGGGGACCGTGGGAATCTATTTCGGTATTTAGAGGTAGATCGGGGCCGTGTGGGTATCCACGTTGGCGTCGTCGGCATCCTGATTGGAATCGAGCCAGCCCGACAGCGCCTCGAGGCCGAGTATGTGGGCGGCGGTGATGTCCTGCACCGAGAAGGTTCCACCATCCGAAGCAGGCGGTACGTGTATGAAACCTGCGGCGACGGGAGGATCGTCGCTGTTGTCCACGTGGTACATCAGGTTGTAGAACACGTAGTTGCACAGGAAATCGCCCGCATTGTCCGATATCATTACATCGAAGCCGCCGCCGTCCATCGCATCGGACATCTGAGACACGGGCAGTTCCGTCGGGATGGTAGCCGGCCCGCCCGTAACCACCGGTTCCCCGCTCAGGGTCATGTCGTCCTCATCCTTGCCGGATGCCACGTTTCTCGCGAGGGTCTCGAACCGCATGGCGTCCGAGCCGGCCACTCCCGTTCCTACTACCACGTCCGGGTTGAGTTCATCTATCTTCTCCAGAAGGGACGGCCAGCCGGACTCCCACGTGACCGGGATCTCGATTACTCGAATGTCCAGGTTCAGGATCAATTGTTCGTGAAGAGGGATCAGCGCGTCGTATGAAGGATTGGTGTCGTAAGCGCCGAAGGGCTCGAAACCGCTCATCAGCACCAGGGTGGGGATGGCGATCTGCAGATCGACCTCATCTGCGCCGTCGTCATCTTGCGCCTGAATAGTGAAGCCGTAGCTCCCGGATTTCGACGGCTCGCCCGTGATCGTGCCGTCGAGTGGGGACAGATCCAGTCCCGGAGGTAGATCCCCCGCCGTGATCGACCATGTGGCCGACCCGGACACATCGCTCGCCTCGAGCAGGGTGCTATACGACATGGCCACCCTGCCGTTCGGTAGATCGATCGTTTCGATGAGTATGTAGTTCCCGCCGTCATCATCCGCGCACCCGGCGGCGCAGATCAGGAGAAACCCGACGATGGTCAACCCGCACAATTTACCGGCTTTTCCGGCCAACGAAGTCTTTTTCTTCATGGCAACATTCTACCGGGTTCACGAAAATTGTAATAGCATGTTGGAAATGTCATATTTCGTGCTTGTAATGAATGTAAAGCGTACAAAAACGATTTTATTTGCGGGGGTCGTGATCTTGAGCGCGTGGTTCAGCGCGTGCGGGGGGCCTCATGTTGGGTCAAAACCCAAAGAGGGAGATCTGGACGATCTCCTCAAGCCGCTTGCAGAAGGTAGCGAGGTACCTCTGGCGGCGAGGGCGTTGAACGTGGAGCAGGTGGCAACGGAGCTTCCACCCCAGGTGGACGAATATCGGATCGGGCCCAACGATATTCTCAACATTACGGTGCTCGAGCACGAGGAGTTCTCGTCCGCCAGGGATTTCAATCGTGGAATCGTGGGCACAATCGTCAAGAAGGACGGCAACATATACCTCCCGATAATCGGCCCGATTCTCGTCACCGGGTACACGGTTGAGGAGATCCACGGGGTGTTGGAGAAGCAAATCGGGGCGTTCGTCAAGGAGCCTCACCTGACCGTGGACATTCTGCAGTACGAATCGCAGAAGTACTTCGTTCTCGGGGAGGTCAAGGAACCGGGCGTGTTTCCCGTGGACGGCGACACGACATTGCTCGAGGGCATCGGCCTGGCGAAGGGCGTGTTGCCTCGCGGGAACCTGGAGCGCGCGTACGTGGTGCGCAACAAAACCCTGCTCCCCATCAACCTGGCGGATATCCTGCTGCGTGGGGACATGAGCCGCAACATCTACCTTCAATCCGGCGACCTGATCTACATTCCCAGTTCCGAAGACCAGAAAGTGTATGTCTTCGGCGAGGTGAAAAAACCTGGATTGGTGGAGATAGAGAGAGGAAGGCTCAGCCTGGCCCAGGCACTCGCCTCCGTGGGGGGGATCCTTCACGTCGAGGCCAGGCAGAGGAACATCAAGTTGATACGGGGCAGCTGGCAGGAGCCCACCGTGTACACGCTCTCTTATGATTCCATTCTGGACAACGGCGATCGAATCCTGTTGCAGCCCGGCGACCGCATCGTGGTATCCCCCACAACGTTGACGACAATGAGCCGGTACATGGAGCAGATCCTTCCCTTCCTGCTGGGCGCGGATCACGCCACGCGAACCTACGATCGGATGGCCAATTGACGGACGATCCCCAAAAAGCGGTTCCAACCCCCGACCCGATCGAAGACGACGAAACCTCCATCGCCGAGTATCTGGTAATACTCCTCGATGAATGGCGCACCCTTGTCGTGCCGTTCATCCTGGTGATATTGGCGGCGGGCGCGTACCTGATCATGGTCGTGCCCCAGTACAGTTCTTCGGGCGTCTTGCAGGTTTCCTCTTCCGATTCGGCGGGCGCGAGCGCCCTGCTGGAGCTCTCCGGAATGGGGCGGCCGTCTCCGGTGGAGACCGAAGTGGAGATCTTGAGGAGCAAGTACATCATAGGAATGGCCGCGCACAAGTTGGGTCTGGGCATTACTCAGAAGATCCCGGACTTCACATTCGATGTCGGCGTCACCCTGGGCGGCAAGTCGCCCCTCGACAAGGATCTTCGCGCGTTGAGACGGGTGATCGAGAACTGCTACGTTGACGACTGGGTGGAGAGAAACCTCGAGGCGACGTTCACGGCCATACGCGGAGGTGGTTTCGACGTGGTAGTGTCCGGTGATGCTCCGGTGACCGTTCCTGTGGGCGGGCGTTTCGACAAGCGGGGTGTTCACTTTTCGGTTGGCAAGGGCAAGGGCCTCGCGCCGGGGACCGAGATCGCCGTTACCATCGTGCCCGACGACAAGCTAGCCAATGATATCATCGAGCGGATCTCGGTGGAGAGCATAGGAGGGCGCAAGGAGACAAACCTGGTGCGGATCTCGCTGATGCATCAGGACCGCACCCTGGCAAGGGATCTCATCAACGAGATCATGGATGTTTACATGGGTTTCGCCATCCGGTGGCGAACCAAGAGGGCGGATCTGTCGGCAACGTTCATCGAGAATCAACTTGAGAGTATAAGACTTGGCCTGGAGTCGGCGGAAAACGATCTGCAGGTTTTCCTGGAGAAGTCGGGCGGGGTGATGTTGCCCGAGCAGGCGAAGGAACTGATCAGCGGGGGCGCAGAGCTGGAGTTGGAGCTTCGCAAGGTGCGAATTCAGGAGGATCTGTTCTCTTCGGTCGTCAACGAGATCACCCGGGCACGGAAGAACGGCGGGCCGGTAGCCCTGACAGGAGACTTTCTGTTTGACGACGAGCTTCTCGGACAGGCCATCGGCGCTTTGAACGAGCTCGAGCTCAAGCGCGAGGCGCTATTGTCCGACATGACGGCTACCCACCCGGAGGTGGTCAGACTCAACGAAGAGATCCGGAGGGTGAGGGTGCAAGTGCTCAAGCTCGTCCGGGCCTCCCGTGACCGAATCAAGGAGAGGCGCCAGGGAATCGGTCGCGCCCTGGACGAAATCCAGGTGGAGCTGTCGAGTTATCCCGACAAGGAGCGCCAGATGGCTTCCCTGAAAAGGAAGATGGAGGTGAGCCAGGAGTTGTACACCTTCCTGATGACCAAGCTCGAGGAGGCGAATATACTCAAGGCGTCAACCACCACGGACAAACGGATAATCGACCCGGCCACGACGCCTTTCAAGAAGAGCAAGCCCAGGCGCCTTACCACGATGATCCTGGCCGCGTTTCTGGGATTGATCGTCGGGATGGGCGCGGTCTTCCTCCGAAGGGCAGTCGATCCCAGGATCAGGGACGAGGAGGAGGCCAAGAACATGGCCGGGTTATCGTCCTACGGGGTGATCCCCAACCTCAAGGATCTGGGATTGGTGGTGGACAAGGACCCGCTCATCGCGGAGATCTGGGGGGCTCCCAAGGGGCCCGCTGCGGAGTCCTTTCGCACGTTGCGAACCAACGTGGAGTTCTCCCAGGTGGAGGGAAAACCCATCCAGGTTATCCAGATAACTTCGTCCGAGGCGTCCGAGGGAAAGTCCACGGTGATCTCGAACCTGGCAATAGCGCTGTCCAAGGCCGGTCAGCGGGTGGTGGTGGTCGATCTCGATCTTCGAAGACCCGTTCAGCACAGGATGTGGGGAGTGCCTCGTTCTCCGGGCATCTCCGATTATCTGGTGGGGCGAACCAAAAATCCGACGAGGCATATCGAGCAGTGGAACGTGGATGTGATACCCGCTGGAAACGAGCCACCGGAATCCCAGAGACTCCTGTCGTCCGATGCGCTGGCGGATATCATCGCTCAATGGCGGGATACTTACGACTATGTTCTCCTCGACACTCCGCCGTTGCTCGTGGCGGATTCCCTGGTGATCTCCCGGTTCTCGGACATGATGCTCTTCGTGGTTCGCCCGAGAGTGTGCAGGCGAGCTGCGCTCAAGTTGGCCGGACAGACCCACAGGAAGATGGATCTGGTCAAGGGGATGGTGATCAACGGCGTGACCACGCGACGCGGGGGATACTATCACTATTACCGGGGTTCCTATTACGGATCGCGAACCACTGATACCCAGGAAAGCTAAGTCTTTACCGCCTGGACCCGAACCATGACGAGCGGCGCTGCGCTTGCGCGGACGACCGTGCCTCGGAGGTGGCGCGGTGCATGTCGGTTCCGAGGAAGTCGACCATGCCCTTGATGTAGAGCCGACGGGCCATCTCGCCGCGACGACTGGTCCGAGGGAGCATGAACGACGGGTGGTTCACCTGGAAATGAACGCCCATTTGCTTGAGGTGGACTACCTGATCGTGGTTCGATTGCAGGTATCTGTATCGCTCCACGTGCGCCAGCAAGGGCGTATACCCTGCCGACTTGAGACTGAAGGCGATCTCCTCGAGGACCATTGGCTGGTTCTCTACGGGGGACTCGAAGAGCACGTATCGTTCATCGCCGAACGAAAGCAGGTCGTTCCGTGCGATCCGGTCCAGCAGGGCGCCCTCGGCGTAGTATTCGGCGCCGGCCATGATGTTGAGATTCAGCCCGCTGTCCACCATGAGGCTGCGCAGGGTCTCCACCTTGTCGAGGATGGCCTCGGTGGTGTTTGGGTACAGGTCGGAGATCACGTGGGGGGTAGCCACCACGTTTTTTATTCCCATCTCAATGAGCAGTCGGGCGATGGCGAGGGATCCGCGCTGGTCGGACGGGCCGTCGTCAATTCCCGGAAGGATATGACAGTGGACATCGGTGTCGCCCATCGAAGGCGGTTCTATGAGTCCGTCGCGCCGTACCAGCAATGAGAACATCTACCCTCCCAAGAGGCGTTCATGGTTGCAAGACTTGTGTAGAAATACATCCATATCAATCTGTAGCAAAAGCCGCAAGTCAAAGAATAAATACTGAGCATTTCATTTTGGGGATCCGAATTTCGGAATCATCACCCAATCAGTTTCGTTTGACTGGTTTCCACTCATGCCGCGCCCTGAATAGGGCGCGGTGAACAGGCCTGTCAGTACGCCTGTATCTGGATGAACCAAAAAATTGACGTCGGCATGTCAAAAACGACATTGTATTAGTAACGCGTTTTAACCAATCGAAGGAATGATGAATTAATGAACAATCGCAAGTACTTACGAATCGCAGTAGTTCTGGTGGGCGCACTTGTGCTCGGGTACTTCGGCTATCAGGCGGCGGGGCTCTGGTTCGACCCTCCCGCAGCTCCGACGATCGGCGCGGATCTGGACGTGGAACAGGCCGCACAGCTCGCCTCCGATTTCGAGCGGGAGATGGGCGTGTGGAACAACCAGTTCGCCCGCAAGGCCTTCTTCTCCCTGGTAGGGCTGTTCCTGCTCCTCATCGGATCCTTGCCCAAAAAGAAATTCTGGATTCCAAAGTTCACGTTTTCCATCGGCTTAGTGGCGCTCATCATTCATCACCTGCTGGCGGACGGAAAGATCGCCGCCATCATGGAGGAGGGGATCCGGATTTCCGTCGTCTGGCTCATCCTCGCGTTCGTGGTCAAGGGAACGGGGATGTGGTGCACCATCTGGCGCTGGAAGGTGCTGCTCGAAGGACAGGGATTCCGTATCCCCCTGAAACACCTGGTCGAGTCCTTTCTCATCGGTCGATTCATAGGATCCTTCGCGCCGGGAACCTCCGGGCTCGACGGTTACCGCGCGTATGACATCGCTCGATACACCGGCAAGGTGGCGCGTTCCCTTGCGGTAATATTCGTGGAGAAGCTGATCGGTTTCTTCGTGCTCGGGTCCCTGTTGCTCATGGCCATCCCCATCGGTCGGAGCCTTTTTGCGGATAAGCAGGTCAACACCACATCCCTGGTGATGATGGGGTTGTTCTTCGTGGGGATGATGACAGTGTCCATCCTGGTCCTCTTCAAACCGGGGCTCATCAGGTGGATGGCCGACAAGTTCATCCCGAAGTCCAGCCCGATTCGCAAGAAGGTGGACAAGGCGGTCCGGGCGGTGGCCGCATACGAGAAGCGCAAGCTGTACCTGGTCAAGGCGCTCGCCATCGGCTTCGGTGTTCACATCTGCACCATCGGCATGTATTTCTGCACTTCCCGGGCGATCCTGGAGATCGTTCCCGCGCAGGATCTGTTTGCAACCGGCGCGCTGATGATCGGCGCCACCGTCCTTCCGCTCTCCATTGCGGGGATAGGCATGCGCGAGGGTGTCTTCGTGTTCTTCCTCGGTCCCATCGCGGCCATTTACGCTTTTATCGGATACCTGGTGGGAGAGATCATCAGCCTGTTCGGAGGCCCCGTGTGGCTGATCCGCAAGGGTGATTATTACGAGGTCATGAAGACCCAGCGCGACGCCGTAAACCTCGGCGTGGATGAAGACGATGAGGAGCTGGAGGACGAGGTTGAAGTGAGTGAGCCGACGGGACCGTTGCCGTCAATCGTGCAGTACGGGTTGACCGGGTTGGGGGCCGGGCTGATGGCCGGATTGGGGGTGGCGATCTTCGATTCGGTGCGCCTCTGGCTGGTCGGCGGTGTGGTCGACTGGTCTCTGCCGGGGTACGCCGCCGTCCTGTACGGGCCGCTACTGGCGGTAATCGGGGCAGGGACGGGCGTTGTCTTCGCCCTGGCCGGCAGGCTGGTGGGGAAACCCGCCACGTCGCCGATTCATACTGGTACCTTCATTGGGTTCTCCCTGTTTTCCCTGTTCTCGATGGTCATAGGTTTCTTCTTTCTGCAGAGAGACGTATTCGGGGAGAAGGCGAGCCTCTTCTCTCCCAAGCTGCTGGGCGCGGTTCTCGCGCTCGGTGTCGGTTTACTGGTGGTGAGTGTCGTTTTCGGTTGGTTGTTGCGGAAGGTACTTTCGGGCAAACGGGAGCGTCTGGGTTCAACGCGTTTCGCGATCATCGTTTACGTAGTTATCACCGGGATTTTGGTAGTGCTCTGGCAGGCGGTGGGCAGGCCGTCCAGGGAAGCGAAGATGGGTCCAGCTCCAAAGGCGGACCGACCGAACGTTGTGCTCGTCATGAACGACACGCACCGGGCGGACTATGTGGGAGCATACGGTTGCGAGAAAAATCTGACACCCAGGCTCGACGAACTCGCCACAGACGGCGTGGTCTATCTCAACGCATTTGCCCAGGCGTCCTGGACCAGGCCGTCTGTTTGCACAATCCTGACCGGGCGCTATCCGTCCTCCCACACAGCCACGCTCAAGGGTTCGGTCCTGCCCGACGAGATAACCACTCTGGCGGAGGCCATGAACGACGGGGGATACGAGACCATCGGGATATCGACCAACTTCAACCTGACGCCGTTCTTCAACGTCAATCAGGGGTTCTCCGACTATAGTTACCTCTCCCCCGACCTGCCGTTCGGATCGACGGACGAGCAGGCGAAGCTGATCTTTGTGGAAGTTGCCAAGAAAATCTCCGCCAAATTCCGGGGTAAAGAGGAGACTCCGGAGGACTATTATGTGATCGGCGAGGTCGTGACCGACAAGGCCCTGGCAAGGCTGGACAAGAGGGACAAGGATCGCCCGTTTTTCATTTTCCTCTCGTACATGGACGTGCACGATCCTTATTTTCGGCATCCGTTCGATGGATACGGCATCTCTCACCGGGCCAACCCCAACCCGGATCCGGATGACAAGGCGTTGATAAAAGAGATGAAGGAGCTTTATGCAGGTGAGGTTGTGTACTGGGACAGGCAGTTCGGCCGGCTCATGGACGGCCTGAAAAAACGGGGGATCTACGACGAAACGCTGGTGGTAATGGTCTCCGATCACGGGGAGGAGTTCGGCGAGCACGGCGGCTTCTGGCACGGGACAACTCTTTACGACGAGCAGTTGAAGATTCCGTTCATCGTCAAGTACCCGGCTAGCTCGGGTATTTCAGGGGGAGTCGAGGTGAGCGATTGGATGCGCCTGCTGGATGTGGCGCCGCTCATCATAGACAGCGCCGGGCTGGAGATCCCCGACGAGATGCAGGGCGCGCCCGCTCCTCAATCGGCGCGTACGCCTGTCTTTGCCGAGGAAGATCACCAGGGCAACGTCCTCACCTCGATCCGGTACGCGGAAGAGGGACGTGAGTTCAAACTCATCAAGGCCAACGAGGGCAACCCGAGGGGTCTCGCGCCCGTCGAGATGTACGGCGTGGACAGGGATCCCGGCGAGATAAACGACATCGCGCAGGACTCAAAAAAACATCTCGATACGGCCCTTGAGGCCCTCGAAGCTGCCGAAGCCGCCGCCCGCCAGGGTGCAGCGAAAGCCGTGGTGGACGATCTTTCAGATGAGCAAAAGCGTGTCCTCAAACAACTGGGTTACATGAAAGAAAACGAGTAGGGGCAAATGTCTCGTTCATCCGCCATAGCTCGCTCGCGAGGTAGAGTAGGCTCGGGACGTTCCCGTCCCGAGCCCCTCGCCAGATCCGTACTTGGAGATTTCCACCATACGGCTCCTCCGCTGACATGACTCACTGGGCTGGCCCCCAGAACACCTTTTGGGACTGGGGGACCGGGAGAG
>JAUVDV010000110.1 GCA_030595125.1 Deltaproteobacteria bacterium | reverse complement strand
AACTCATCGGCGGGCGTTTGCGACCCTGCGGAGATCTGTGACGGAGTAAACGACGACTGTCCCGCTGACCTCAAGGATTCCACGACCGTGTGCGGCCCATCCCAGGGTGATTGCGATCCCGAGGAGACGTGTGACGGAGTAAACGACGACTGTCCCGCTGACCTCAAGGATTCCACGACCGTGTGTAACTCATCGGCGGGCGTTTGCGACCCTGCGGAGATCTGTGACGGAGTAAATGACGACTGTCCCGCTGACCTCAAGGATTCCACGACCGTGTGCAACTCATCGGCGGGCGTTTGCGACCCTGCGGAGATCTGTGACGGAGTAAACGACGACTGCCCGGCTGACGTTCTCTACGGTTCAAGCGAGGAATGCCGCCCCATCGCAGATAGTTGCGACATTGCCGAGTTCTGCGATGGACTCTTGGGTGATTGCCCGGCTGACGACTACTTGTTTATTAACGGTGAAACATGCTCCGACAACGCCGATTGTTGCTCCGGTTATTGCGATAGTTCCGACATTTGTGATGATTGTGTGTTTGTTGATGCATCGTGGGTAGCTATTGGTACAGGAGGCGGAGATGCTGATCGAGCGAATAAGATCTCCATCATGCCGGACGGAAGTTCTTTCATCACGGGAAGCTACCGGGGTCATATCGTTTTCGGCTTTGGAGAAATCAATGAAACAACTCTGAACCTCAACACTTTTACAGATATTTTTGTTGCACGTTACAACCCGGACGGCACATTGGATTGGGCCAAGAGGGGAACCGGGCCTGGATGGAGTGGCAGTAATGATGTGGAGACTCTTGCCGACGGCTCGGCTCTGGTTATTGGCTCCATTGAACGTACGGTGACGTTCAATCCTGGAGAGCCGGACCAGGTGACACTCACCTCGCAAACCGGTGTTTGGCAAGACGTGTTTATCGCCAAATATCAGGCCGACGGTACCTTGGATTGGGTCAAGCAGGCGGGTGGTGATCACGTAGACTATGGAATGGGTATTTCTGCATTCGACGATGGGTCCTTCATGGCGATCGGCTTTTTCAAAAATACAGCAACATTCGGTGCCGGAGAAGTAAATGAAACAGATCTGGTGATGGCTGGAACCGGCGACGCCGAAGACGTGTTTGTAGCCAAATACAATGCCAACGGCACACTGGCATGGGCAAAGAGGGCCGGTAGCACTGGCACGGAAAAAGGTTACGACATAGAAGCCTTGCCCGATGGATCATCGGTTGTCGTCGGGCATTTCAATGGTGACATCACCTTCGGCTCCGGTGAAGCTGGAGAGGTTACCCTGTCTCATGCTGGGGACCGGGACTATTTCCTTGCCAGGTACAACACCGATGGCACTCTCGCATGGGCAAAGGGTGTAGGTGGCTTAGCTGCTAGTGTTTCCGGCTCGGGCGTTTCTGTTGCCCAGGACGGTACCATTTTTACCACTGGATCATTTAAGAATACCGTTACCTTCGGGTCAGGTGAAGCGCAAGAAACCATACTCACTGCTGATTCCAATGGAGACATTTTCATTGCCGTATACGAACCGGATGGCGATCTGATCTTTGTCAAACAGATAGGCGGTTCAGGAAGTGATGGTGGAAACGACATCGTTTGCTTTGACAATGGAACAACATTTATTTCTGGCCGTTTCGCGGGCACTACTGTCTTTGGAGCAGGCGAGGCAAACGAAACCTCACTTACTGCCGGCGGAATTTACGATCCATTTGTAGCGCGCTACAATCCGGATGGAACTCTTGCGTGGGTTAAACATGTCGCCGACAGTGATGGCTCCGACGCCCAGACCAGCGCCGCGGGTGTCGATGTGTTGACGGATGGCACCGTATTTGTTGCCGGTGCTTTCAGTGGCAACACCACTTTTGCTACTGGAGAAACTATTGAGTTCACCACCAGTTCATCTGGCAGCGCCGACGTTTTCACAATGAGATATGACCCTTACTGCGGCCCCTGAAGATCATGGGAGCTGCGTCGTATGGTAAAATATTCGTCGTGGTTCAAATCGACTCCTCTGACGGGGTCAGTCACATTCGGTGAGGAGCCCACAAAGGAGCGACCATGATTCGATGGATGACAATCGCAGCTCTTGGCGTTGGCCTGTTTCTCGCGGCCGGGACCGTCGCGGCCGACAACAAGGTCGAGGCGAAGAAGCACTTCAAGGCGGGAGTGGTGCTGTTCAAGGCGGAGAACTTCGCCGGCGCCGCAGTTGAGTTCGAAGAATCGGGCAAGCTGTTCAAGACCAAGGGGGCTCTTTTCAACCTGGCCAATTGTTACAAGGCGTTGCGCCGCTACGCGGAGGTGCTGGCGACCCTGAAACTCCTCGAAGGGGAATTCAAGGGTACCCTGAGTAAGGAGATGCTCGGTGGCGTCAAGCAGTTGAGGGATGAGATCAATTCCATAACGGGAGATTTGAGGGTAAAGGTCAATCGCGACGGGGCCGAGATTTACGTGGACGACGAACTGGTGGGGAAAAGCCCGTTGCCCAGGCCGTTGCTGTTGGGGCCGGGGTACCATGTTTTGCGGGTGGAGATGAAAGGGATGGAAACCTACTCCCGAAAGGTGAAACTGATTTCCGGCGCCAATCTGAAGCTCGAGGTCAATTTCAAGCCGGACAAGAAGGCTCCCAGTGGCGTGGTGTTGGAGCAGCCGGTGACGAAACCGGAGCCCGAGCCGGCCGAGGCCGTAAAAGAGGAGGAAGAGGAAGAGGAAGAGAAAGAGGGTGGAAAGAAGCTCGGCCCGGCGCCTCTGATCATTGCCGGGGGGTTGACCGTGGGGTTCGGCGTGACGTCGATAATCTTGAACAAGAAGATCGGCGACAAGTCGGACGAGGCCAAGTCCACCAGTGATGACGATCTGATGAAAGAGGCCGAGAGTTTGCAGACAGCGGGCAAGGTAATGGTGGGTTTGACCGCCGCGTCTCTCGCGACTGCGGTTGTTTTGCTGTTCTTCACGGATTTCAAGGGTGGCGAAGAGGAGCCCTTGCCGGAGACAGCGTGGAGAATCGATGGCGTATCTCCCATTCTGACAGGTGACGGCGGCGGCCTGGCGCTCTGCGGGAGGTTTTAGATGACCAAACTAAAAACGCTTGTCCCAATCATTTTCCTGGCCGGTTGCGGCATCTTCGGAGATCTCGGCAGTGTGGACACCGACATCGATGCCGGTACCGACACAGACACCGATACGGATATTGACACGGATGCTGACGGTGACACCGACACAGACACAGACACCGATACAGACACGGATACGGACACCGACACCGACACCGACACAGACACCGACACCGACACCGATACCGACACGGACACTGACACGGATACCGGCACGGATACCGGCACAGATACGGGTACGGATACCGGCACAGATACGGGTACGGATACCGGCACGGATACCGGTACGGATACCGGCACGGATACCGGTACGGATACCGGCACGGATACGGATACGGAAACCGATACAGACACGGATATGGACGCAAGCACCGATATCGATTCCGATTCCGATACTGACACCGACACGACCACGGATATGGACGCAAGTACCGATTCAGATTCCGATTCCGATACTGACACCTACACGGATACCGACACGGATACCGACACAGACACGTATGCCGACGCGGGCCCGGGCTGCACCGGCCAGGATGACTTCACGCTTTGCTACGTGGATACTACGGCACTGCCAAACGGCGATCTTTCGTATGACATCTGTGTGGACGAGGTGTGCGTTTCGCCCGGCTCGTGCGACGACGCGACGTGCAACACACCGGGCCCCCACTTCCCGCTGCCGGACACGAACCAGCGGGAGTGTTACGACAACGACTCCATCGAGCCCTGCACCTCGTTCCCCTGCAACGCCGATGGCTCTCCTGCCTTCTGCGGCCAGGACTGGCAGTACGGCTGGGACACCACCCACGCGGCGGCCGCTCGGTTCACCCGGGACACTTCGGTGGCCAACTACCCGGTTGTCACGGATAACGTTACCGGCCTCATCTGGCAGGGATGCGCGAACGGGCTCACCGGCGACATGTGTGGAACTGGCGCCGCGACGACGAGCGACTGGTCCACGGCCCTCGCGGATTGCGACGGGCTGGGCTGGGGTGGTCACGATGACTGGCGTCTGCCCGATCCCCACGAGCTGGCGACCCTGGTGGATCGGGGTAAAACATCGGCACCGTTCATCGACGCGGCCGCGTTTCCGGCCACGCCGAACAGTCCCTTCTGGTCGTCGTCGTCTCGCGCCGCCTCCGCGTCGTTCGCGTGGTTAGTGTACTTCCACGACGGTCAAGTCTTCACCACCGACAAGACGAACCCCGGCTACTATGCTCGTTGTGTTCGCGGCGGACCGACGCCCCAGCCGCCTCGTTTCGCTCGCGATACCTCGACTGTGGACCAGCCGACGGTGGTCGACAACAGCACCGGGCTCGAGTGGCAGGGTTGCGCTCGGGGGCTCTCCGGCGACACCTGTGGCGCCGGAAGCGCCGCGACGATAACCTGGCAGGCGGCGCTGGAATACTGCGAGGGGTTGTCGTGGGGGGGCGATTCGGACTGGCGTCTGCCGGACGTGGAGAAATTGCAAAGCCTCGTGGATTATCGCTTCATTCATCAGTCCATCGACGAGGCGGCGTTCCCAGTGACGCCGTCGAACTATTTCTGGTCGTCGTCGTCTCGCGCCGCCGACGCGTCTTACGCGTGGCACGTGGTCTTCGTCGCCGGTACCGTGCACGTCACCGACAGGTCGTACGTTGTCAGCTGTGCTCGTTGTGTTCGCGGCGGACCGTGACCGCCTACAAAAACGGGTACAAAAACGGGGTCAATACCCATCATATATCACTTGTCCGCCTCCGCCGGGCCTAAGGCCGGATGGACGACCCATCCAAAACGCCTTGACGCCACCGCCGCGCGCGGGTAGCTTCTGCGCCTCGAAACACACAACTGAAGGGGAGGTAAAATGGAGATGACACCAAAGGATGCCTACGAGAAGATGATGTCGAGCTACGAGGCTATCGCGCGTGACGAAGTGCGACCGCCCACGCGGGGAAACTGCAAGGATGTCATAACCGAGGCGGAGCGGCTCGCGCGGGTCGCTGAAAAAGACCGGGCGCTTTTCTTCAGGCTGGCGCAGGCGGACCTGTTCGACATCGACAACGTGGACGTGCTCGGAACAGCGGCGCTGTCCGTGCATTACGCCGAGGCCCAGTGGACTATCTTCAGCAACCCCGAGAAGGACCCGGAGACGGCGGCGAAGCTCGACCGCGCCCCGGAGGTGCGCTCCGATCTGCTGCTCGATCTCGATTTCGTCGACAAGAAGTTCAATCCCCCCGGCCTGTCCGGGGCACTCTCGGAAGTTCGCGAGGGCTCGTCGAAGCGGGATCTCCTGCAGGACCTGGTCACGCTGGCCGCGCTTTGCGAAACACACGCCGACCCGCTCTCCAAAATCGGCCACGACGCAGACGTCGCCGCCGAGGCTTCGCAACTCTGCGCCGATCTGAGCAAGGTGCTCGGCGCCGACAAGGAAGAGACTGCGCACGCCAAGGATATCCGCGACCGCGCCGTGACCCTGGTCGAGCGCATGTGCGGCGAGGTCCGCGCCGCCGGCCGGTTCCTGTTCCGCAAGTACCCCGACCGCCTGGCCGAGTACCGCAACCTCATCGCCGGGTAGGGATATTACAACCTGATTGTAAAACCCCGCCCCTCGAACGCGTTAGCTACAGCCTGATTGTAAAACCCCGCCCCTCGAACGCGTCAGCTACAGCCTGTATGTAAATTCCATCAAGGAAATCGAGTCAGGGGAGCCCTGATGCGTCAAACCGCCGGACAAATCGAGTCAGGGGAGCCCTGGGGATAGTCCTACCTCGACACCACCACCCACGAAGCCTGCCACCCGTCCACCACCGTGTAGTCTTCTCAAGCAGGCCACATGACGCTGCATCTCAAGGCGATTCAAAGTGTAAAATGTAAAGCATGCTTTGCAAAAACATGGTTCAAACGAAAACAAGCTATAGAAAATATTGTACTCCGTGACCGCCTACTTTGACACCACCACCCACGAGGCCATCCGGATGTACTGCCATCCGTCCACCGTCGGGTAGTCTTCTCAAGCGGGCTAGATGACTCTGCATGCCAATGCGATGTAAAGTGTAAAATGTAAAGCATGCTTCGCAAAAACATGATATAAACGAAAACAAGCTATAGAAAATCATGATACCCAGATACTTACAGCTTGAAGAATTGACCGCGCGCAAATCAGCCATGTTGTTCGGCCCTCGGTCCACGGGCAAGAGCTTTTGGATTCGGCGTCAGCTGCCGGACTGCGTGTACATTGATTTACTCAAATCTGTGGAACGACGACGATATGTTGGCGATCCCTCTTTTCTGGCACAGGTAGTACACGGCAACCCCGGTAGCCTTGTAGTAATTGACGAGATTCAATTGATTCCGGAGCTTCTCGATGAAGTGCATAGTCTCATCGAGGAAACAGGCGCTCGTTTTCTGGTCACCGGCAGCAGCGCCCGGAAGTTGAAACGCTCCGGCGCCAACATGTTGGGGGGACGTGCAAGACGAGCCAATCTGCATCCGTTGTGCTGGTGGGAGTTGAAGCGGGAGAATCAATTCGATTTGGGCCGCTATCTAATGTACGGCGGTATTCCTCGTGTTTATCTTTCGGAAGAACCGATTGAAGAATTGAGCGACTACGTGGACACCTATCTCGATCAGGAGATAAAAGCAGAGGCTGTTTCCAGAAACATTTTGGGATTTGAACGGTTTTTCCAGCGAGCTGCACTGCGCAGCGGGGAGGAAGTAAACTACTCCAATATCGCATCCGACGCGCAGCTGTCAGGTCCCACCGTCAGGCAATACTACGAAGTGCTCGAAGATACGCTGCTCGGCTTTTTTCTTACCCCCTGGAAGGGGAGTAAGCGAAAAGCAGTACAGCGAACAAAGTTCTATCTTTTCGATCTGGGTGTCGTGAATTTTTTGTCACGAATTGAATCCCTGCCGGAGCAATCGAATCTTTTTGGGAGAGCGTTCGAGTCCTTCATTGTCCAGGAAATGGTGGCGCTGTGCAGCTACAAACGCAAGCGAAGGAATCTGCATTTCTGGAGAACAACAACTCAGGATGAAGTTGACTTGATAATAGGTGATGACTTTGCAATTGAAATCAAGTCAACCACACGAGTCACCGCGAAACATTGCAGAAGTCTTGCGAAGATAAAAGATGATGGATTCTGTGGCACACGGGTTCTCATTTCCAGGGATCCGGTAAAGAGAGATATTGACGGTGTAGAGGCATGGCCTTTTGAAGCATTTCTGGAACACATGTGGACCAATTACTAAGAGCCCCAGGAGCGATTGTACTTTTTGACCGCCTACTTTGACACCACCACCCACGAGGCCATCCGGATGTACTGCCATCCGTCCACCACCGTGTAGTCCGTTCCAAGGTAGAATCCGTCGTAATCGAAGGTGTTGTCCTGACCGATGTCCACCTGCTCCGTGATATCGGTCATCGTGAGATCCACGTGTTTTCCGGGGCACCATCCGCCACGCCCGTACCACCACGTGCCGTACTGATTGGGCACGGTGCCGTCGGCAATCTGGGCCATGCATCCGTACTGGTCGCCGATCGTATCGCCGAAGTCGATGACATTATCGGTGCCGTTCACGTAGAAATGATGATCTGTATTGCAGAACTCCGCACAGTTGCCGGGGCTCTGCATCCCGTGACCCGTGATGGCAGAAGCTATCTCCACCTTCACCGCATCGGCGGGGATGTTGATGGTCATCGGTGTGTAGTTCGCATTGTAGTCCGGGCCGAAGTGATGATCACCTGCGAAGAGATCGATGGTCTCCGCCGGCGCCGGATCCTTGTCCTGATTGAAAAGCCGGATGCTCAGCGTGACGTACCAGGGGTCTGATATCGATATCTTGAACCGTTTGTCTGTGCCGGCGGCGAAGATCGTCAAGATGCCGCTGACGTCGTGCACCCATCTTCCCTCCCGGTGATAAGACGTGATCCAGTGCCCGACCTCGTAGTCGCACACGGTCGGATCGCCGTCATCGCACAGGAGAAGGTAGACATTGTAGTCCCACGCGGGACACTCACCGAACTCACCCACCCCTCCGCAGTTCAGGGTCAGATCGAATTCCATCGAATCGAAGCCGGCCATGGTCGAGGCGTCCGGGAAAGTCACGTCGAAGTGGTGGCCCTCGTCATCCGTTTCGGAGACCGCCGTGTCCTCCCACATCTGCAGAACGGTGGCATCCTGGCTGTTCAGGCGATCCTCTCTTGCGGCCTCGAAGTTGTAGTAGATGACCTCGTTTGCGGCCATCGCTACATTTGGACCAAAGGGCCACTTGTCTTGAGCGGCGAGCGCAGCATCGTAGTGGGCGTGATCTGCGTAGCTGCCGATGTAGCGGATCTTCTGAAGCCGATCTACCGCCGCGCCCCATCCCGGAGAGAACATTATTTGTCCGACCCAACCGCCGATCTCGGCCGCGCGCTCGGTCACGTAGTGGACACGCCCCTCGAGCGCCTCCTGATCGTCAGAGGGCAACTTACTTATTGCCGTGTCCGCGAGTGTCCTGAAGCTATCGAGGGCGTCCAGGCGATCGGGCTCGTCGGCCAGGGTGGACATGAAAAAGTAATGGACGTTGAGGGGGGTGTTGGCGAACAGGTCAGTCACGTCGCTGTCAATGTCCCAGTAGTCGTAATCGAATGCGGAGTTGTTCTGCTTCGGGAGATCCTGAATGAGGAGATAACTGTCGCAACCGCTCCAGTTTTCGGACAGGTTCCAACTGCCCTCGGTCGTGGCGACGGTGAAATCGGCGGCCATCGCCCTCAGAGATTTGTCGCTCGGTGCATCGGTGAATTCCAGCCGGGCCACGCCATCTTCGCAAAAAGGCGATATTTCCCCGGCGTCGGTTCCGGCGTCGGTCCCCGCGTCGGGAGTCGGCTTCTTTTTATCGTCATCGCAACCCGTGACCGTAAGGACTCCAATACAAGCGCAAACAAGTACTCCTGAAAAAGCGGTCAAACGCATCGTTACCTCCTTGAAAAAAGACTATGCTCCGTATCCCCCTGCAAGTTCCCCGTTTACTTTCAATACCTCATCATTGAATCCTTCCAGATCGCCGGGCACGGCGGAAAGCTCATCGGCCTCTTTCTGGGTCGTTACGACCTTTCCATGAGGGACGTATCGTTTGTTCGCGACGGTAACTCCGACAACGATCGCCCCATGTCCGACAAAGGAACCGCTCCCGATCTTCGAGCCGTGTACTACGGCCCTGAACCCCACGAAGGAGTTGTCCTCCACGGTTGTCGGCCCGTGTATTACTGCCCCGTGGGCGATGGACACCCTTTTTCCAATTTCAACGGATGTGTTTTCGAGGGCATGAATTATCACGCCGTCCTGAAGGTTGCTTCCGTCGCCGATGACAATGGGCGTTCCCTCATCAGCCCTGACGGAAACAAGGGGCGCCACGTAAACACCTCTTCCTATTTTTACGTCCCCAATGACGGAGGCCGCGTCATCCACGAAGCTCCCCTCATCCACGGTGGGAAACCTGGCCTCCTTGTTGAAGGAAACAGACGGATTCTTTTTCATTGCCATTTTGTCACCATCGCGCTCATTCATATTTGAATGATGTATAACATGTGGATGTTGGAAAAATCCGGAGATCCGGGACAGCTCCATTTTTTCACTGCGGTCTTCTCCGCGATCCTGCTGTGTTTGCACGGATGCACAACCGGGGGAACAACCCAGGAGGAGTCATCCGCGGCGGGGCGGACAGGATCGATGAATTCGAAATCGGAGATGGTGGCGCTCGTTGACGGTGTTCCCATAACAATGGAGGAAGCCCGGTTCATGATCGACGGCGGAGAGCCGACTGCCGGCGAGGCGGTGGATGCGCTGGTAGACAACGAACTTCTCGCGGCGGAGGCGATTCGACGAGGGTGGGGGAAGGCCGACGAGGTGGAGTTCGAACGCACAAAGGCGCTGGCCGCGCGGCTTCTGCGGCGTGTGGGCGAGGAGACTACCGCGAAGGACGTCGACCTCGATGAGATCAAGAAGAGGTACTCGGAGCAAAAGAAGAGATTCGTTCATGGTCCCCTGAGAAAAGTCATCCACGCCGTCGTCCTGACCGGTAAAAAAGGAATGGCGAGCGATGAGGCCCGATCTGCGGCGCGGGAGATCGCCGTTGCGACCGCCGGGGTAATGGACGGCGCCGGATTCGAGGCGGAAGTGAAGGCTCTGGAAAAAAAATACGGGTGGAAGGTGAAGGTGGAGTCTCTTCCGCCGTTCGAGAGGAACGACGACCGGTTTGTCGCGGCATTTGTAGATGCGGCATATGATATTGGCGGCCCGGGGGGGATTTCGCCCGCGTTTGAGACGAAATTCGGCTGGCACGTGATCATGATGCTGGAGGACCTTCCGCCGAGCGATATCTCGTTTGAGGAGGCACGCGGGATCCTTGCCGAGGAGATCCTTCCGGGTGTTCGTCAGAGGCGTGCTGCCGAGCTTATCGACAAGCTGGTCAAGGAGGCGAGCGTGTTCATTCACGACAAGAACCTCGGGGCGGGAACTCCATGAGTGAGGTCGCGGCACGGCAATCGTTGAGGGATTGCGTTGAGTCTGTTTTTAGCGAGATCCTGTCCCGGATAGAGACAGCCTGTGTGGGGTTCGAGGCGGCGGTGTTTTATGACTCCGGGGGCGAGACCGTCGACTATCATTCGTATCTCGATCCCTTCAATACCCGCGTTGCGGCAGCTCATCACGGCGTGATCATGTCCCTGGCCGAGGCGCAGGCAAGGTGGCTCGAAATGGGTGGCGTGAAGATGATGGAGATGTCCAGTCCCAAGTGCGATATCGTGAACATTGCGTTGGGGGACGGCTATTTCGTTACGGTGATCGCCGGCCCGGGCACCATCGACGACAAGGTAATCGAGAGGTTCCAGGAGATCCTCGTCTCCCTGAAAGAGGAAGCCGGAATATAAGGCCTAGATAGCGCCTCATCCATCCACGACACATTCTGCCCGCCTCCGCCCGCGGTGTAAACACCGCGGCAACGATACCTGCCGATCCGAATCGGGCTTCCATGTCCATCGGTAAGCCCTTCGGGCTGCTTTGGGCGCGAGGCCGCACGGCCTTGCGGCGCAACCGCATCGTTGCCGCGTCGTTCACGGCGCGGTGCGAGGTCGTTCGAGAGATTTCTTGGAGGCGAAGTGTAGCGAATACAGGACCAGCTATTCAAAGTCGCCTGGGGCCGCCGCCACGCTTGCGGCGTCTGGTTTTTTTTACGCGTTTTTCCCGCGATTCAAACTCCTGTTCGAAAACCAAAAACCTGCTCTTGTCCGGGAGGATCAATCGGCGCGATGGCGATGTGGGCCGCAGGAGTGGATTATCGCCGGTGTCCAGTCGCACGAGCACTTCGTCCCCCGGAGCTCCTACAATGACGACCTGCGCGACTCCGTGGGAATCGGTGGTGCCGACTTTTTTACCGGTGACCAGGATCGGCAGGTCGGCGCGCCCGTCGGTGTGTACGATGAGCACATGCGATCTGGTGGGAAACGAACATACGAAGTGCGACTCCAGCGGCGTAAAGTCGTTGTGCGGTTCGCCCAGCGGTCGCATATGCCGAAGCCGTAGATCGCGTCGGATACCTTCTTTGGGAGTCCAGCCGTCGGGGCATTGGATGTCGATCGCGACCAGCCGACCATCTGGGCCGGCAAGGATCGTACTCACGAGTCCCTCGGGGTCGGTCACGCCGGCCCGGGACCCGTCCACGTTCACCGAGACGCCTTGAAGAGGTTCTCCATCGTTGTTTGAGACAATCACGTGGAGGGCGGTCGATTTCGTTGCTTCCTCGCCGTTTGCACAACCAGTCAGGAGGAAGAGCATGGAAGCCGCCCGGAGCGTCGGTTTCAATCGGGAGATCATTTGGCGCGCCTCTCGAGTAGCTCCACGGCCAGGTCGTAGGAGGGATCGTCGGGGTGAATGCCATGCAGCTGTTTGTACTTTTCCCTGGCTTCGCCGAGCCGACCGCCGATCAACGCCTCGACGGCGTCTTGAAGAGTGACCTGCTCTATTGGAATCGGCGAAGAACGAGAGGCGTCAACGTCGAGCACCTTCCTTTTAATTGACGGAGGCAACTGGGCATTGTTTATAGCCGGTTTTCGATCAGTGACGGGTTGCGTCGCCGATGAGTCCTGCGACCGGGGAAGCGGGATGAGCAGGAGAGTGGCGGCAAGCACGGCCAGCGCTCCAATGAGAACCAGACGCTTGCGGTCGAATCGTGCCGACAGCCACTGGCTCGATATCCTCCACAGGGCGGGAAGTTTTCGCGGTCGGTCCGCCCAGACGGACGTGATCTCTCCTGTCGCACGGACTCCGGCAGGAGGAATGAACTCGGCGCTCGCCGAAGCGACGGATTTCTTACCCTGAGGAGGCTTGCCGATGACTGTCGCGTCGAAATCTCTATCCACGCGCGTGGCGTCCTGATCCTGAATGGCTTCCATGGTCACACCTTCCCGGGGGGGCGCTTGACCGCAACGAGGCAGCCCTGTCGATCGCGGGCAAAGAGTTTGCGAATGACGTAATCACCGTTGGCGGATAATCCCTTGATCGCGTCGATGGCGCTGACCTGACGTTTTCCGGTCGCCGTACGCTCGGCCTGCACGACGATATCCGCCGCCGACCCGATCTGAGCCCGCAGCGCGTTGAGTGGTAGTGCCGTATCGGCCATGAGCGCCATCGTCTCCAGCCTTCGTACCGCGTCTGCCGAACAACTTGCGTGAACGGTTGTCATCGAGCCGCCGTGCCCCGAGGTCATCGCCTGAATCATATCGAGGGTCTCGGCCCCGCGAACCTCTCCGACGACGATCCGATCGGGCCTCAGTCGCAAGGTGGCGGCGAGCAGATCGCGGATGGATACGCGCCCCATGCCACGTTCATCTTCGGAGCGCGCCTCGAGATATACGACGTGCGGCCTGTGGATCTGGATCTCGTGGGTGTCCTCGATGATCACCATCCGCTCGTTTTCGCCGACGAAGGACGAGAACGCTCCCAGGAGGGAAGTCTTGCCCGTGCCCGTGCCTCCCGAGATGATGACGTTTCGGCTGCCGCCCACAGCTTTGGCGAGAAAGAGGGCCGCCCGCTTGCTCAGGGAGTCGAACTCGACGAGTTTTTCCATCGTGAGGGTGGATCGGGAGAATTTTCTTATGGAGACAACGGGGCCGTCTTTCGCTATGGGCGAGAGCACGGCCTCGACGCGGGATCCGTCGGGTAGGGTGGCTTCCAGGATCGGGTGCAGGTTGTCAAGGGGACGCCCCATGTACTGTGAGATATTCGTCAGGGCGGATTGAAGGGCGTTCCCGTCACCGAAACGCTGCGATGTGAGATCGAGGATCCCGTTTCTTTCAATCCAGATCTCCGATGGGCCGTTGATCATTATTTCGCTCACGCTCGGATCCGCGAGCAGGTTCTCGATGGGTGCGAGAAACCTGGGAATGGACTCGATGAAGGCTCCGGCAGGGATCATGGGCTCACCTCGGAGGGGAGGCCATCGGCGCCGATCATCTGCGCTACCGTTTCGTGGAGGTTGTTCAGATCGGGGCGCTCGGGTGATATCGCGCTCAGCCGGGCGATCGTTCCAAGCGACGCGTGGAGACGGCCCGAGCGGATCTGAGCGGCTGCGAGTAACGGAAGAATCTCGATCTCGTCGCCGCCCATCACGAGCGCTGCTTCGAGGTAGCGACTTGCGGTCAGGATATCGCCCTTCGCTGTGTAGATCTCGGCTATCTGGACGGCCCGGTTCACGGGATCTTCCGATGGAGGCTCCTGTTGCGAGGTCGGGGCGCCGCTGCAGGATGTGGTCAAGGCCAGCAACAGGGTTATCAACACGTGTTTCGAGGTCATTCGTTGTCCTTTCTGTCCGGGGCCGACGAGGCCAACTGTTCCAGCCATTCGACAGCATGTCCGTCGCTCGAGCCCAGGTATTCGAGCAGCGTGGACGCGACTGCGGATGCGGCGCCCATGTTGTTTCTTTCCAGATGGCGGTGGAGGACGAGCACTTCCTTGCGATAGGAAAGATCCAGCGCGCGCTTCAGATCCCTTGCCTCTCCTTGTCGGCGAGAAGTTTCGATAGAGTCGCCGTCGAGCTTCAGGAGATCGGCGGATTCGAGCATCAGGCTGGCAGCAATCGCTTTTTCGCGCGGTCCGGCGCCGCTGCGTGAGAGAAGCTCCCGCGCACGGCTGTAGAGAATGGCCGCCTGTTGAGCCGGTTCCGCCACGCTCCCCGGTTTCGATTTATTGGAGTTGAGCGGCACGGAGTCGGGGAGATCGACAACGCTTCGGGTTGTGGAAGGGGCACCGGGCCGAAAGGCGAAGACGGCGCTCATGCCGAGAATTGCGACCACGGCCAGGATCGGCGCGATGCGGCGCGCTGTACGGCCCTTTTCCGGGGAGGACGTCCCGTTGTTGCCATGGGATGAGGAGGGCGCGAAGGAAAGGGACAGAGGCCCGACGTTGAGATTCAGGCGCTTTCCCACCAGACCTCCTCTGACGGGGTTCGATCCCATGGTCAGCGGGTTTGTGAGGCCGGGACATTCCTCTACACGAACCGAGCGACCGTCTCCCTCGATCCACGCCTTGCAGAGTTCTCGCCCGACGGCCTCGTGACATATGGAGAGCTGGCACCTGGGAGATCTTCCAATGAGAACCGGAGTATCGCCAAAGAGGTAGGTTCTCGGATGTTCTCCCGGCACCGATACGGTGATCCTCAGATCTGTCAATTGCGCGCTCCTTTTTGGGGCTTCTCGAGCCGTTCACCTTCTGTAATCGGCCGTTTGGCCGAGGAGTTGCGAAAAAAATGAAAAAGGTTGATCTTTGTGTCGCACCCTCATCAGGGCGCGGGGCGTTTGGAGAAAAAAATGACCGACAAGATCATACTCGAGGCGATAGGAACCATCCGCACTCCATTTGAAAAACCCGTGGGCACACCCATCCAGGGATTGCTGGAAGGCAAGGCAGAGGGCACGGTGATCCTGCGCGAGGATCTGGTAGATGGTCTCAAAGACCTGGAGGGGTTCAGCCACCTGTTCCTCGTTTACCATTTCGACAGGGTGGAGGGCTTCGATCTCATTCAAAAACCCTACCTGGAGGACGAGGATCGCGGCATGTTCGCCATTCGATCACCGAGGCGGCCCAACCCGATCGGTGTCACCGTTGTGAGTTTGCTGGGGATCGACGGGAACCGGGTTTTGGTAAAGGGCGTAGATATGCTGGACGGCACGCCGCTGCTGGACATCAAGCCCTATATTCCGGATTTCGACAGCGTCGCGGACGCCCGAACGGGTTGGCTGGACGCCAGGCTGGAGACCTACAACAAGGGTGAGCCTGTCCGCACCACCGCCGACGACCGTTTCCACAAGTAGGGGCGCAGCATGCTGTACCGCTGTCAACTTAAGCGTTGTTTTCTTTGGTAACCCTCCAAAATTTTGACTTTTCAACGAGCGGGTTCGAGTCTCTTCTTGGCGTTGAGATCTGGCATGGAGAAAAGACATGCCATCTACGCGCTGTGGTAAGGGC
>JAUVDV010000105.1 GCA_030595125.1 Deltaproteobacteria bacterium | reverse complement strand
AGGATGTCTGTGCACGCGGTGGGGGTGCCGCCGCACAGGACATCGTTGTCGGTGTCGCTGTCAGTGTCACTGTCGGTGTCACTGTCGGTGTCACTGTCGGTGTCACTGTCGGTGTCGCTGTCGGTATCGGTGTCGCTGTCGGTGTCACTGTCGGTGTCGCTGTCGGTGTCGCTGTCACTGTCGCTGTCGCCGTCACTGTCGCTGTCGCTGTCAGTGTCGCCGCCGCCGTCAGTTGTGCAGGCAAATCCAACCATGCCGAGTGTGAATGAGCAGAGCATTACCAAGAATAGAGTCTTCATCTTTTTTCTCCTCGTTTTTCCCAGACGCTAGTTACGAATGGAACTTGTTATAAGAAAAACCAACGAACAATTTGACCGATGGATAGTACCTTTGATTCAAGACCAGTAAAGAAAATTCTTCTTTCGTACTTCGATAAAACAAAACATATTAGGTATTCACGTCATTTCGATTAATCTATGATTCACTGTACCAAGCTCAGTGAACACGTGAGGATTTAAAGTGACCGCTCTACTTGAAATGATTTCCCGCCTGGACAGCGCGATACGGAGCCTCGACCGCGAAGCGGACAGGAGCGGGCTGTTCGAGATAGCCGCGGATATGGTCAAAGAGGCGCGCCGTCTCGAATCGGAGCACGGCGAACAATCCAGGGAAATCGAAGTCCTCATGGCACGCCTGGAGCGTCTGGAACTCATTCACAGGGTGGGAAAAACCCTCATCGAGGTACCCTGTATCGAGGACTCCATCCAGCGTGTTGTCGACACCATTGCCACCACGCTCAACTATTGCCGGACAGCGGTTCTTCTTCTGGATACGGATATCGAGGAACTCGATATTATTTCCGCTTACGGTTACGGGGAGGTGGACGGGCTTCGAATTCCCCTCACCCAGGGCGCGACCGGATACGCCGCGCGGCAAGCCGAGTCCGTCAATATCGCTGATGTCACAACTGATCCGCGCTACGTCAAGGGCATAAATCGATGTCGTTCCGAGTTGGCGGTTCCCATCATATTTGACAACGAGGTACTGGGTGTGATCGATGTGGAGAGCCCCGAGTTCAATGCATTCGGCGCAGAAGATGTGAAAACACTCGAGGTAATAGCGTCCTATGCGGCTGGGGCCATACAGCACGCAAGGGTTCGGGAGTCCGTTAAAAAAAATAGCAACGGGGGCACCTGACTTAAAAATGGAAATTGCGAATATTCCATTGAGTGAGATCATAGGGATCGTGGCCTGTCTCATCGGCAGCGCGTTTTTTTCCGGATCCGAGACGGCGATGACGCGCATCACCGGCACTCGAGCGGCCGTTCTCATCGAGCAGTCCCCCGGACGGTACGGGATCCTCAAGTTGTGGATAAATTCCAGGAAGAGGATTCTGGCCACCTTGTTGGTCGGCAATAACCTGGTCAATATCTTGTGCTCCATTCTCGCATACCGCGTCGCCATGCGCCTGCTTCCGGGCTACGCCGAGGCGGTTTCCGTCTTCGGACTCACGCTGGTTATCCTGGTGTTCGCGGAGATAACCCCCAAGAGCCTGGCCCTCAACAACGCCGAGAAGATCGTAGTGCCCCTCCTGCGCGTGGTGTGGCTCATCGACAAGCTCCTGTTCCCGCTGGCCTGGCCTCTGTCCAGGATCCCCGGATTGCTCATGAAGGGCGACGATACGTCCGACGAGCCGGTGGCCAGCGAGGACGAGATCGAGTTTCACATCCGGAGGGGTGTGGACCGGGCCGTCTTCGAGGAGAAGGAGCAAGGAGAGTTGTTGGTGTCGGCCATGGAGTTCTCCGACATCATGGTCAAGGAGATCATGGTTCCGCGCACGGATATCTTCGGGCTAGAAAAAGGAACCTCCATTTCGGACGCGCTCGGGGAGGTCATCGAAAGCGGTCACTCGCGGATCCCCGTCTACAATACCAACATGGACAATATCCTGGGTGTGCTCTACGCGAAGGATCTGCTCGGCGTGATGAAGACGGGAGGGCACGGGGACAAGCACATCGAGACCGTCATGAGAATCGAGACGATGATTGCCCCGGAGACCCAGACCATCAACGTGCTGCTCACCGACATGAAGAACCGCGGGATGCACATGGCGATGGTAGTGGACGAGTTCGGAGGAACCTCCGGACTGGTCACCCTCGAAGACATCATCGAAGAGCTCGTCGGGGAGATCCGCGACGAATTCGATCCCGAGGACGTGATGATCCGCTCGCTGGATGAGAACAGGTGGCTGCTGGACGCTCGTCTTTCGATTCACGACCTGGAGCACGCGACCGGAATCTCGCTTCCGGATACGGGCGACTACGAATCAGTGGGCGGATTTGTGGTGGCGCGCTACAGTAGAATTCCGCGCAGGGGCAAGGTGATCACCATTCACGGCCTCGAGTTCATTGTGATCGATTCCGATGCGCGACACGTAAAGAAGCTCGAACTCAGAAAGGTGAAGACCGATCCGACCGGCGAGGATGTCCCCGAGTGACAACGGAAGATCTTCATTCGGTGATCATTTCCGAAATCGGCAAGAGGGCTCGTGGCCGCCGAATACGGACGGGTGTATTTTTTCGCGGCAATCCTTCGCTGGTCGAAGCGATCGCGGCGCTCGGGCATCGTACCGTGGTGATGGGAGATCGATTTCCCCAGCTGTTTGCACTTCGGCAACTGATTCGCGACGACGGTTTCACACCCCTTACTATCGTGGAGACCCGCTTTTCGGATCTGCCGATCGCCTCGCGCGGCCTGGACGTGTTGGTCCTTTCGAGGGGACTGCCGAACAGCGCGCATCCCAGGGAAACGCTTGCGCGACTTCGAAGAACTCTGGCGCCAGGTGGGTTGCTGATCTGGCCTCACCCTATTGCGGACGGGGCCCGAGGCGTTGTCGGAAAGCTGCTGGTGCCGTACCGTCGCGGCATGATCTCATCGAGCGTGAGCCATCGCCTTTGCAGATGGTTCATGGAAGCCGGGTATGGAGAAATAGTTCAGAGGAGGCCGAAGGGCACCGGCCCGGCTCCATGGGCAGTTACAACAGGAACCGTGGGACCGGCCTCGATCGGGTAGCGTTTCTTGGGCAAACGATGTAGAGTTTGACCACTCAAGGAAAACCGGGGGAAGGGCGAACTCCCCGAAGGCATTGAAATGAACATTGAGCGATCGTTCAGATTCGCGTTCAAATCTCCTGGAGCCATCGGAAAGATGGCTCTGGGCGGATTATTTTCGCTCCTGTTCTTTACGGTTTTTTTCCCGATAGTCGTAATGGGTTACATGATGCGGGTGCTCTGTGACGCCCTCGAGGGACGTGACGCCAAGCTGCCTGATTGGAGCCTCGGCGAGCTGTTCAACGAAGGTCTCATGCCCATCCTCGTTGTCCTGGCCTACAGCTCTCCGCTCATCGCTCTGATGATCCTCGAGCAGATACTCATCGCGCTTTTCGGCCTGAGCATCCCCCTGTCGATCCTGTTCCTGCTGCTTCACCTTGTCGTCCCCGTCGCCCTGTCCATTCTCGTTCCCATCGCCCTCATCCGCTTCGCCGTCAAGAGATCCATGAAGGCGGCGTTCGATTTTGGGGAAATAATCGGGTTCATCAAGAAGAACAAGGGGCCTTTCTTCACTGCATGGGGGCTTTCTTTCGCAGTCGGGGCCGTCTCATCGATAGGGCTCTTCGTTTTCGTCGTCGGTATTTTCTTCACCAATTTCATCGCCGGCCTCATTACCATGCATCTCTACGCCAGCGCCTACCGAGCCTCCACACCCTTCAGCGACGACAAGGACGGAAAGCTGAGATCTTCCATGGCCATTCCTCCTCCCTTGCGCAGTTGAATATTAACCCTTTCCAAATCGTCACGATTGAGATGATGATGAGTCACGTAAGTCGTAATTCATAAGGAGATGGGCTGATGAAATCTGGATTCTTCACCTACGCGGCGTTCGTTTCGGCCCTGGTAATAATGGGTGTGGCCCCGCCTGCGGCTTCGGAGTTGTCGTACGAGCAGGTCAAGGCCAAGCTCGACAAATTCGCCCAGGAGATGGATGGCAACTACATTCAGATAGGCAAGACCAGGACGGGTGGCCTGTCCGAAGGGCAAAAGACGAGTTTTACCCAGATATTGAGGACCGGCGCCTGCTATCGCTTTGTCGCGGTGGGGGGCTTGGAGGCCGGGGACCTGGATCTGCGTGTTTTCGCCAAGTCCAAGATGGTGGCGTCTGACGGGGGCTCCGTGTTGAAGCCGACCGCCGACTACTGCGCCGTGAGCGATGTGGCCGCCGACGTAAGACTTCAGATGTACAAGGGAAAGGGGCCCTATGCGTTCGCCGTATTCGCGAAGGGAACGGGCGAATCGGACGTTTCTTCCAGGGAAGCTGCCGCGCTTCTCGACCTGAAGGAACTGGCGCTCGAGGCCGCCTCCGGCATGGAGCAGATCGGCGAACCGGTCTGTGGTCTTCTCGGCCACAGAAATACCGAGGTTCTCGATGTTCTCCTGGATCGGGCTCGTTGCTACAAGTTCATTGCCGCCGGCGGAGAGGGCGTACAGGATCTTTCCCTCTCGTTGATAGTGGACGGGGAAGAGGTGGCCTCGGACCGTCTCTCGGGAAAGACGCCCATGGTTCAGTGGTGCTCCCCCGGAAGGGTCCACACCAAGGTCAAGATCACCATGTACGGTGGCCACGGACCATATGCTTTCGGCCTGTACGGATCAAAGAAGACCGGCGCCCTGTCCCCCGAGAAGGTGGGTGGCACAGAGTCCGACTTCATCGCCAATCGCATCAGGCAGCTCCACGCGCAATACGGAAAGGGAAGAGCCGCAGTTTCCGCCGTGTTCAGGGGAAACCTCTCCACGAACAACGAGCAGGTTTTCGATGTGAAGCTCTCGGCAGGCCATTGTTACACCATTATCGGAGCGGGCAGCCCCTCTGCCAAGGACATCGACCTGATTCTCCTCAATCGCACGAAGATGGAGATCCAGCGGGACAAGACGAGGAACGGCTTTCCCACCATGGACACCAAGCCGTGCCCCAAGTTCACGGGAACTTACACCATCAAGGTTAAAATGATGCGTGGTTTCGGTCAGTTCGGCATGCAGGTTTTCTCGGACTGAGCTTTTATTGCATGTCCAGCTCCAGCCGAGTTCATTTGAACCGTAGCTCCAGGAGCTGACGATCCGGCCTTCATGCCGCGCCCTGAATAGGGCGCGGTCAGGATGAGCTAGGGTCCAGTGAAGTCTGGGAAGCCACCGCCCAAGCCCATAGGGCTTGCGGAAGCGCATCGTTGCCGTGGCGTTTACGCTGCGGATGAGGACGGTCTGCAACCCGATATCTGAAGCCCGCAGGGCTTGGCCGAAAGGATCAATGGTCAATGAAGAAAAACAGGCCATCCTGACCGCGTCCTCATAAGGGCGCGGTGAAAAGGTCGGTCAGTGCGGCTGGATCTGGATGAACGAGCTTTCACTGCATGTCCTCCGGCGGCCATTTACCCTCTACGGGATCCGTAACCATTCCAAGTTTGGGGATCCCCGCCTTCTTGATGATTGCCATCACCTGAACCACGAAACCGTATGAGATATTCTTGTCTGCCTTGAGATAGAGTTCGCCCTCGCGCTGGAGCCGATTGTTGTTGACCAGTGCTTCCTCGAGCCTGGCTGGAGGGATCTCCGTCTCTCCGAGGAAAACCTTTCGATCGGCGTCGATTGTCATCACCAGCTTGGATTCGTCCACGTTCATTAACTGGGCCTGCGCTCTGGGCAGGTCCAGCTCCACGCCGCGTCCGATCATCGGCGCTGTGACCATGAAGATGATTAAAAGCACGAGCATCACGTCCACGAACGGCGTGATGTTGATCTCGCTCATAGTGGCTCCAGGACCTGCACTGCCGGTCATACCCATCGCGCCCTCCTATTTGAAGAAATGCCTCTTCACGATGTTCAGGAAATCCGAGGAGAAGTTCTCCATCTCAGACGACAGAACATGAATCCTTCTCAAAAAATAATTGTACGCAATGACTGCCGGAATCGCCGCGAGCAAGCCGATTGCAGTGGCGATGAGCGCCTCGGAGATGCCCTGAGAAACCACGTCCATCCCGGCGGACCCGCTCTTGTTGATTTCTATGAAGGAGATCATGATACCGACAACCGTTCCAAACAGTCCTACGAAAGGAGCGGTGGATCCGGTGGTTGCCAGGAAAGGCACCATGCTCTCCAGGTGAGTGATCTCTACTGTGGACGCTCGACGAAGGGCCCTCTCCACGTTGCCGATGTCTCCGGCGTGGGTCTCGTCGGTCTTGGTATCGCCTTCCTGCTCCGATGTGCCCTTCAATTTGGACAACTCGATGTAGCCGGCCTTGAAAAGGTGGGAGATCGGGCTGCGATGGTGCTTTTCGGCGGCCTTGTAGATTTCATCGAGCCTCTTGGACTCCCAGAAGACGCCCAGGAAACGGTGTGTCTGGCTCTGCGCGCGCCGGATCTGGATGAACTTGTATATTATGATGAAAACGCAGACGAGAATGGCAAAGAGGAGCAACGCGATGACCCCTTTGACCACCGGGGACGCATCCATTACCAGCTGTATCATCTGCGAAATGCTGCCCGCGCTACTCTTTCCGGGTGTCGTTGCGCTCTCGACCAGAAAAGTGTTGAGGATTGTGTTCATTGTTTCAACTCACCTTCGATTCTGTTTGCAATATCGGTTGATCCCGGTTGCTCATTTAAAGCTCGTTCCCCGCCCAAGTCAACGCGCCGGGACACGGAACTATTTCACTTTCTTGTGTGCGAAAGCCTCGTACTTTGCCATAAAATCCGTCACCGCGCGTCTTGGATCGATCTTCAGGAACCTGGCGAATTCCGTGACGAACCCCCTCACAAAAACCGCCGCCGGAAGATCCTCGAACCGCTCCTCCTCGATTGCCCTGAGGTAAGAGATGGAGATCTTGGCTCGATTGGATATATCGGTCAGCTCCACGTTTCGCTCTCGTCGCACTTCGCCCATGAAGACGCCGTCGACGAACTGGTCGTCCAAGAGCACAACCTCGGGAAGTGAATCGTGGGTGGCTGCCACGGTGCCGGCGATGCTGTCGCGTTCCTGATTGCGACGCTCCCGCGCGGCGGCAAACCCGTCCGGAAAATTGCTTCGATCGTATTGCCGACGCTTGGACCTGTCCAGCAACTCGGCGTGCGCTTCTTCGGCTCTTTCTTGATAGTATTCCCTTTGCTCCACGGTGCAAGAGCCTTGCCCCGCGAGGCCATCGGGGCCGAACCACTCCTTGATCTGCTTGAGAGCGCGGCGCACTTCTTCCTCGGATGCGCCCGGATAGATTTCGAGTAACTCGTAGAGATTCTGGTCCTCGGTCACCGGCGGAATGATGGTGGCCGAAAACAGATCCTTGAACTCCTGGCTGAGCATCTTGCGCACGATTCGCTCGAGATCCTTGCAGGCCCTACTGCGGGGAAACTCGATCAGGAGCGGCAGACTCCTGCGTAAAGCCAACCAGACGTTGTCGTCCCAGCCGACACTTCCGAGCAGCCGCGGCATCAGGCCGATCCAGCGCACCGAGGCGGAGACCATGGCCTCACCCAGATACTCGTCCGCCTTGATTCTTGTCTGGTTGACAATCAGGTTTGGATGAAAAGTGGTGGATAACTCCTGTGCAGCCTCGCACAAAGGGCTTTCGAGCTCGGTGAGCCGCTCCACGATCTCCCGCGGATTGGGAGGCAACCCCGCCCTGCAGCCCATCTCCTCCAGCACCTCCCGCGATATCGGATCGGCCTGAGGGTGTTGCAGCAGCCGGTGGAGGAAGACCGCCGCCATCAGGCGGAAGGTGGCCTCGACGGAATCCGGAGTACCCACCGTGACAATGATCGAGAGATCCGCGCGGCTCAGCAGATTGATGGCTATTGGATTCATGCCGCTCGGCAGGTCTACGAGAACATAATCGGCTTCCAGGCTCCTGATGGCCGCGATCAGGCGATTGATCTTCTTTTCGTCGACGGACGTGCCGCTCATCAGGTCCGACACTCCGCCGAGCAGGAAGAGCCCGGCCACTCTCGTTTCCACGAGAGCATCCTCTATATTGTCGATCCGTCCGTACAGCAAGTCGCCGATTGTCTTGTCAGGGCGGTCGGCTCCCAGCCACGCGTGAAGTCCGGGGTTTGCCAGGTTGGCGTCTATCAGCGCAACCCGCTTGCCGATCTGACCCATGAAAGTAGCCAGATTCGTGGCGATCATGCTGGCGCCCACACCGCCCTTGCCTGAACCGACAGCGATGATACGACGAGCAGTCTGCGGCCCGGGCGCGCTCTGTTTCATTTGATTGTCAATTTGTCCATGATGCCCATACTATTCTCCAGTGAGCCCATTGGTTGTTGAATTTGCTTTTCGTTTATAGACGATGAACACCAAAAGAGACAACAAGCACGACGAAGATGCGGCCGCGGATGTGATCCGCTCGCTCATCGACCTCCGGAAGAGGGGGCGAGTGTTGACCTTCGCGTCCGGCGCGGGTTGGGTTGCGGCCGGCTCCATAACAATGCTGACGCTGTTCGCCGTCGCGCTCGGATGGTGGGGAGGTGCGCCGCTGCGGGCGGCGGGTTGGTCAATACTCATAGCTTTGAATCTGGTGATCCTTGGAGTGACCGTCCTGCGCCCCCTGAATAGGATTTCGAACCTGGATGCGGTAGCCCGGCGCGTGGGCCGCGCATTTCCACAGATCGCCTCGGATGTCCTGTCCGCCAGCCAGCTGGCGAGGCGCCCGGTGGACGGATCGTTCTCGACTACTTTGATTGCGAAACATCTTGGGGCAATGAAGGATCGCCTTGTCACGATACCGGGCGGCAAGGTGTTCACGGCGAGGGTCCTCGTTCTTCCGGCGATCGCGCTGGCAATAGCTCTGGGGGGCGTGGCAACGGTGCACGCGTCCATTCCGGCGATAATGGAAACCGGGGTGAACCTGTTCTGGGAAGAGCCCCTCGTGCTCGAATCCGCGACGCAAAGAACGATTGCCAGGGCGCCGGTAGTCAGCGATCTCAAGCTCACGCTGCGCTACCCGGAATATTATAACAAGGAGGAGCGGCGGTTGCTGGACACTTCCGGCGGTTTCGTGGCGCCGCTGGGCACCACGGCGATCCTGGACGGGCGGGTCCTGGTTCCCGGAGTGACCGAGGGCTCGATCCAGCTGGAAAACAACACGGAGCAACCCCTGACGGTGCACGGTGACGGACGGATCACCGGTCGATTCATAGTGATGGAGCCGGGCAGTTTTTCGCTCAAAGTGGGTAACGAAACGTCGATGACCGAGGGCCCGGCCAGGATAGTGGAGATCGAGGAGGACACCCCGCCCACCTTGCGGTTGCTGCGCCCGGTAGGGGATGTGGAGGTGGATGAGTTCGGTGAGATCGTCCTCGAGTTCGAGGGCCGGGACGACCACGGCATCAGCAGAATCGACATGGTTTTACACTTTCGGGATCAAGCCGATTCGACGAGGACTATCATGCGAGTGGCGGATCGGGTGGGTCGCGTCAAGGGCAAGTACCGCTGGTCTCCTCAGAGTATCCGGATGGAGTCGCGGTCTCGTCTGAATATGGAGCTGTTGGCCTACGACGACGACACAATTTCGGGGCCGAAGCCCGGTCGGGCAAGATCGTTTGCCGTAAATATAATGACGAGATCGAACCGCCACGAAAATGTCATCATGGAGCAGGGCCAGGTGCTCGATGCTCTGGTGGATTTGCTTGCGGCCCGTCTTCAAACAAGACCCCCGGCGAATCCGCGAAAGTCCGAGGAGGCGAAGGAGCGTTTCGCCCTTCTTCGGGGCCAGACTGAAGACTTGCTCGGACGCATGGCGCGACTGATTCATCAGATCAAGCTGGACCCGCTGTCGGGGCATATGTCCACCAAGGCTCTCGCGCAGATCCGCGAGGATCTTTCCAATCAGTTGCTCCACGAGGCCAGGCTCCACCGACCCCCGATGGAGCATTTCAAGAAGCGCCAGGGAGTGGACCGGGTGACTATCCGGATCATAGAGGCTGCGGTGATACGCATCGATGATCTGATCATGGAGCAGCAGTTCGCCTTGCTGGTTTCTGACGGAGGCAGTCTGGAGAAGGAGCGTGCAGATCTCGTGGAGTTGATCGAGGCGTACGGTAGAACCCGCTCGGAGATCGGTCGACGCGCCGTTCTGGACGCCATTGAAAAAATGGAGAAGATGATTTCCGGGCTCGGGCGGGGGATTGAAACAGTGCGCGGCAAGGTGAGCGACGTGTACATGAACCCCTCCGCCCTGGAGGTCGTGGACTTCGCCGGTTCGCTCAAGCATCTGAGAACGTTGCTTGCGCAGGGCAACCTGTCCGAGGCGCTGGAGTTCGCCAGGAGCCTGGAGCAGAAACTGGCCCGGGTCATGACCGAGCTGGAAACCGGCCACCTGGCGTTTCGGACCGAGCGTTTCGGCAAGGGAGAGGAATTTGTCGGCGAGCTTCTCGACAGGATCATGACAATTGAGTCGAATCAGTTACAGCTGCGGAGAAAGACCATCGCGTTGCGCCGTCGTTTCCAGGAAAAGGTGATCGAGGTGATGAAGGGCAAGATCGACGTCCTCGTGAAACGTCAGCTCACCGCCGTCGTATCCATGAGGCAGCATCTCGAAGGGATCGAGTCCCCGGAGGGTTCCCACGAGCGCAATCTGATCGCTCGTCTTCGCATCGCCGCAAGAGAGTTGGAGCTGGCCCTGGGGCAAGGTGATCTCGATGAGGCCCGTCAGGTTTCACGAGATTTGATGCTCGGGCTGGAAGATCTCGCGGACCCACTGGACGGAAAACTGCCCGGCAAGCTGGCGGTGGTCAACAGGACGGCCTCCAGGTTGATCGACGAAGTCAAGGGGGCGTATCCCAGGCCGTCGCAGCTCTTTTCCGATCGGGATCACCGGGAGGCGCGACACCAATCCGTCAAACAGCGTCATCTCTTTGCGCGAACAAAGAAGCTGCGAACCTGGATCAAAAAACAAGGAGAGGACACCAGGTTCCTGGCACGACAGGCGCTGACCTCGCTGAACTCGGTGGCCACGCGCATGAAAGACGGAACAACCCACCTGGAGGACAAGAAATTGCGCGACGCGCTCGAGGCACAGACGGAGGCACTGGACGGACTGGCCCGTCTGAGACAGGATCTTCGAAGGGGAGGTGAGACGAGTTCTCTCGAGTCCCGACCGATTGTCTTGAAAAGCGAGGTCGACATTCCCAAACCGGAAGAATACGAGGTGCCGCCCGAATACCGGGAGGATATCATCGAGGCGATGAGAGGAGATCTGCCGAGTTTCTACAACGAGGCGATCAAGAGGTACTATGAATTGCTGGTACGCTAGCTGGGTCGCGATCTTTGTCGCAATCGGTTTCGTCCCGGGTCCGGCGCAGGCAGGCCCCGCATCGGGTGTTTTTACCACCATCGAGGATGAGATCGACTCGCTGTTGTTGGACGAGGCGCGCGCGCGTTTCGACAAGGTAGGTTCTGAGCTGCGCGACACACCACGTGGAAAGTATATTTCCGGCAAGCTTCGTTTTTTCGAAGGCGATTACGACGGTGCTCTGGTGGATCTCAGAAAAGCCATCGAGGGCGCCCGGACTGAGCTCGACTGGAAAAGGCTGCGGGACCGGGTGAAATTGACGAGTGACGCTGCGGCCGGTCTGGTGTCGACTGTGGGGAAGCATTCAAACTTTGTCTTTCGGCACGACGCGGGAATCGACGCGTTACTGGTGCCCCACGCGGACGAGGCGCTCTCAAAACAAATTGTAGCCCTCGAGGAAGCCTGGGGGGACAGGCCGCACAAGGGCATGGAGATCATCCTGCTTCCGGATCTTGAATCCCTTTCCGCATACTGCGGGCTCACAGTGGAGCAGATGGAGCGCACCGGCACCGTGGGCATATCCAAGTTTGGAAAGGTCATGATCCTGTCGCCGCGCGTGCTTGCCACCGGATACCCATGGCTCGACACTCTTGCCCATGAGCTGACCCACGTTTTGATAACCCGGCTCTCCCGCAACAAGGCCCCAATATGGCTTCACGAGGGAATAGCGAAGATCATGGAGCGCAGATGGCGGGATCAAGAGCTCGGCGATCTCACTCCGGAGGAGGCGTACCTGCTCGACCGGGCAGCCCACGAGCGGCGCCTGATACCCCTCGCGAGATTCCATCCTTCGGTGGCCCATCTGCCCAACCAGGAAGATGCCCAGCTTGCCTACGCGCAGGTTCTGAGCTTCATCAGATACGTGGACGAGAGGGTCGACGATCCCGGATGGATCGAAAAATTGCTCAATGAACTTGGCCAGGGAAGTACTGTGGACACCGCCTTTACAAAAGTCGCCAAGTTCAATGTGCGACGCCTGTACTTGTGGTGGGAACAGGCCGCCGGAGGCAAGCGCCAGACCCCTGCCGTGGCGGTCGGCCTGATGAAGAGAAGGTTCCTGCGTGGCGCGGTCACGGATCGGGTCGGCGCGGAGTCGGTGCTTGGCGACGACGTACGGCGTCACTTGAGGCTCGGCGATCTGCTTCGACTGCGGGGGCACATCAAACCGGCGATCATAGAGTACCGACGAGCCCGAACCCTTGCTCAAACGGACACTCCCGAGATCACAGATCGGCTCGGCGGCTGTCTCCTGGACCTCGGTGACTTCGAGAAGGTTGTGCAAACCCTGGAGCCCATGGCGCACCTGTACCCGAATCACGCAACGGTTTTCGTCCAGCTCGGAAAAGCGCTCACGTCCCTGAAACGTTACGAGGAGGCGGCGAAGATGCTGGAGAAGGCCGTGGCGGTGAACCCCTTTCACCCGGTCGTCCATTGCCTGCTGGCCAAATGCTATCGCGATCTTCGCGCAGATGATGAAGCTGCGCTGGAGGAAGAGCAATGTCGCATGCTCGCCGCTCGATGAGATTTTGCACGGACACTTTTTTGAGCGATAGTGCAATAGACCCCGTCAAACACGAAAAGAGGGCTGTTCCATGAAGAACCTGACAATGATCTCGGCAATCACGTGCCTGGGCTCGATGCTTGCAGCGGTGGTTTCCTGCGATGAATGCGAGAGGTCGACTGACTGCGAACCCGGAGAGGTATGCCTGGACGGAACTTGCGAACAGGCCGAGCCGTTCTCCATGGACTCGGATACGGATACGGATTCGGACACGGACGCCGATTCGGACACCGACACCGACGATCCCTTCGCGCTGGACTGGATAGAGATTCCCGGCGGTAGCTACATGATGGGGGGTGACGAATTGACCGAAGCGGAAACTCCCGTTCATCAAGTTGATATCACCACATTCGAGATGACCCGTTCCGAGGTGACCGCCGGGCAGTACGGCAGGTGCCTCAACGAGGGCACATGCACGCCGCCCGAGACCGGCAATCGCATGACATGGGAAGTGGCGGTAAAAGTGCACCATCCGGCAAACGGCGTGACCTGGTACCAGGCGAATGATTTCTGCGTGTGGGCGGGAGGACGCCTGCCGAGCGAGTCCGAGTGGGAGTATGCCGCGCGTAGCGGCGGTAAGAACCTCAAGTACCCCTGGGGCGAAGCTGATCCTTCTTGCGACTACTGCATCATGAACGAGGAAGAAGTCTCGCAAGGTTGCGGAACCGGGGGCACGGAGGCGGTCTGCAGCATTTCCGCAGGTGATACGGAGGAAGGTCTTTGCGACATGGCGGGAAGTGTCTACGAGTGGATGATGGACACATGGCACCTCACATACGACGGGGCCCCCACCGACGGCTCGGCCTGGATCGATGGAACCTCGGCAGACTGGGTCATCAGAGGGGGGGGGTACAAGACAGACCCCGAAATGCAATCGTTTCAAACCAGGGGAAGGGTGGCGTACGGCACCTCTGAGCCGGACCTGGGGTTTCGTTGTGCGAGGGGCGGGGGTGGCAACGATCCGGACGCGGGTCCGGACGACGGCGGAGCTTCTTTTCTTTAAAAAGCCTTGTACGACCGAAAAGGGTGCATATAATCCCCCCCGCCCGAGCTACTCGGGCAATGGGGCCGTAGCTCAGTTGGGAGAGCGCCGCGTTCGCAACGCGGAAGTCGTGGGTTCAAGTCCCATCGGCTCCACTATCAAACCTTGACCCACCGATAGTGGTAATTTTAATTCGCCTTTACACGCCCGCGTCATCTACTAAGCTTTCGATCATGAAAACAGCAATCCCAATATCCTTTCTGGCCTTGTCCCTGTGCATGGTTTCGTGCGGATCCGCGCCTTCCGGTCCGACGATCTCTCCTTCGGCGAAGCTCATGTCGGCCGGGGAGTTCCAGACGGACATCGATCCCGAGATCGCTCGTATCTACGGCGATCCACCCGTCACCGGCAAGGTGCCGAGCGGCCTCACCTGGTCTCGCAACAGCGAGAACCTCGCCTATCTGCGAGCAAGGAAGGACCTGGACGGCAACAAGGTGACGAGCCTCTGGATCATGGATGTGAACAAACTGCAGGAACGCCCCCTGACCTCCAAGTCCGATTTTTCGGTGGATGGGTTCGCGTGGCTGGGAGACGACAGGCTGGTGCTGGAATCCGAGGGCGACCTATACGTGATAGACCTCGACGGCAAGCGGACGAGGTTGACCGAGACCGATGAAGCCGAGGAGGGCGTTCAGGCTTCACCCGACGGAACGAGATTGGCCTATGTGCGCAATAATGACCTTTACGTCATGGACATCAAGACGGCTGCGGAGCGCAGGATCACGTCGGACGGATCCGACGACCGGTATTACGGGGGCGTGACGTGGGTGTACGGCGAAGAGCTCGGGACTGAGGCCGGGTTCGGCTGGTCGCCGGACGGCAACAAGCTGTGGATTCATGCGATCGACGAGACAGAGGTTACAAAACGAACAGTTGTCGTGGACGCGGACGGCAACACGCGAATTCAGGCTTATCCTCGCGCGGGTGAGAAAAATCCGGTGGTCCGGGTGGGAGCGGCGGACATCGAAGGCAGCGGCGACGTGACCGTCAAGTGGCTCGACACGGGGGGCGAAACCGACATCTATCTCCCGCAGGTGACCTGGCATCCCGACGGGGATCGGCTGATTGTCGCGAGGCTGGACCGGCTGCAGACGGTGCTGGAGCTTCTCATGTGCGACACCAAGACGGGCGCATGCAAGGGGTTCGTGGAGGAGAGGGATCCCCGCTGGGTCAACCTGCTCGGAGAGCCGATCTTCATCAGGGACGGGGACCAGCTCCTGTGGCTCTCTGAACGAAACGGATTCGCGCACATCTACAAGTTGAGCCTGGACGGCCTGGTGGAAAAGCAGCTCACCGACGGGGAGTGGGTGGTCACATCCATCGATTCCGTCGACGAGAAAAACGGGTACGTTTACTTCACGGGAAACGCAAAGAGACCGGTCACGTATGGGATCTACAGGGTACCCCTCGCGGGAGGGGATGTTGAGCGAGTCTCTCCTGAAGGCGGTGTTCACAACGCGGTGTTCTCCGGGGATTCATCCCGATACGTGGACAACCACACGGCCCTCGACAGCCCTCCTGTAGTCGACCTCTTCGACAATGCGGGAAACTTGCTCGCGGAGGTGGCGCAAAGCGATCGCGGTTCCTACTCTAGTGACACCGTGACCAACGACGTCTTTCCCATCGAGACCCCGGACGGCCTGGTATTCTGGGCCCAGCTTACCAGACCGCGGGCGTTCGAACCGGGCCGGCAATACCCCGTTCTGGTCTACGTTTACGGCGGACCGGGCGCCCAGGTTGTGAAAGATCATTTCAGAACCTCTTTCCAGGCGTGGAGAAACCTGCTGGCCAGACGTGGAATCCTGGTTTTCAGCATGGACGGGCGCGGTAGCACGGGTAGAGGAAGAGCCTTCGAGACCCCCATTCACAGGGACCTCGGCAAGGTGGAGTTGGAGGATCAGCTCACGGGAATTGAGTATCTCGTCAATCAGCCGTACGTGGACGAAAAGCGCCTGGCGATCTTCGGCTGGTCATACGGCGGCACCATGTCCCTGCGCTCGGTGTTGCTGACGAAGGATATCTTCCAGGCCGGGATCTCGGTTGCGCCGGTAACGGACTGGAGACAGTACGACACGGCCTACACCGAGCGGTACATGCAGAGACCGGAAGACAACGCGGAGGGATACGATTCCACCGCCCTCCTTGAAGCGGCAAAAAAACTCGATGTGCCGTTGCTGCTTGTTCATGGGCTGGGTGACGACAACGTCCACTTCGCCAACACCGGGCTTTTTGTGAACGCTCTCATCGAGGCGGGCAAGACGTTCAGGGTGATGTTCTACCCGGGCGCCAGGCACGGCATTCGCGGATCGAAGGCCCGCACCCACCTGTTCTCCATCATCACACGGTTTATTGAGGACAACCTGTAGGGGCGGGGTTGTGCCTACCGCTGTCAACTTAAGCGTTGTTTTCTTTGGTAACCCTCCAAAATTTTGACTTTTCAACGAGCGGGTTCGAGTCTCTTCTTGGCGTTGAGATCTGGCATGGAGAAAAGACATGCCATCTACGCGCTGTGGTAAGG